>DBYG01000082.1 GCA_002310175.1 Bacteroidales bacterium UBA1192 | reverse complement strand
GGAGCCAGCAGGCGGTCGGTGTCATACTCCAGGAGAACCTTTACGTTTAGGTCCAACGCGTGTTTGAAGGGACCTTCAAGCAGCTCTACCTGATTCAGGTTGAATGTGTTGTGATACAGTTTGTCCTGCGCATGAATCGTCAGGACTGAAAAAAAAAGGCAAATGGTAAACGCGGTTTTTTTCATCATAAGACAGTTTGGTTGTAATTTTTTTCAAATATAGTTCAAAAGTTCCATAAATAGGAATTCCTGATACAGTTTGTTTTAACATGTACAGGGACTATGGTTCCAGGAGGCTGTAGTGTGACGTGATATGGTATAAAAAATCCCGGGACTCTTCAGTACCCGGGATTTTGAATATAGGTCGGTTAAATGGATTGTCAGGCTTAGAACATGCCTCCTCCGAAGCCGCCTCCTCCGAAGCCGCCCATGCCGCCTCCACCGAAGCCGCCCATGCCACCTCCGAAGCCGCCCATGCCGCCTCCGAAGCCGCCCATGCCACGGCCACGCATGCTCTGACGAGCGTTACGGTCACCGAATACTGACAGACGGTAGGTGAGTGTTGCCATGAAGTAGCTGGTGATGTTCTTGCTTTCAGTATCAGTACGTGATGTTGCACTCATAGAACGGTTGACTGTACTGCGCTGATGCAGGATATCGTATGCAGCGAGCTGCAGGCTTGCCTTGTTTCCTTTGAGGAAAGAGAATGACAACGAAGCGTTCCAGATGAGTTCATTTGTATTCATACCTTCATCATAACCGCGACGGCTGTTCATGTTCAGATCAGAACCTAGACGCATGTTCCTCCAGGGTATGAAAGCCATAAGGCTGGTACCATAACTGAAGTCATAAGTATCCATGTTGCGCTCAGGTTGCAGGTCATTGGTCGAGTGACTGTAGCGTAACGATCCATCCAATGAAAGAGTCAGATAGTCATCGCGATACTCAGCGCTCAGGTTCTCGTTGGCACCTGTAGTGTTGGTCTTACGGAGTTGTGCATCACCACCCATTATCTGTGCCCAGCTTTCCTGATGGCTGAAGTTTCCTGATGTGTTGGATGTGATAGAATAACGGTCATCAGGGAATGTGTAGTTGTACATTACACTTGCACTGGAGTTCCAGTTAGCCCAGAAACCATCCATATTCTCAGGTCTGCTCTCGGTACCGCCGTTCTCAAGAAGATTGGTCTTGTTCTGGATCTGACGCAGGGTGTTGCTGGCACTTGTGTTGATGTTGAAGCTACCCATTGTAACAGGATTGTACTTCTGATAACCTAAGCTCAACTGGTTGTTGAAAGTAGGCTTCAGGCCGGGGTTACCGCTTGATACGCGGAACGGGTCTGTATCATCGCGAATGTCAAGCAACTGTGACATCTGAGGCTGGCTTGTGCGGCCGTTGTAACGGATGTTTACCTGCTCCTGACGAGTTACCCTATAGCGGAATTGTACAGTAGGAGTCCAGTTAAACACTGTACGCTGAAGAGGCTCATTCACCAAGCCCATACCAGTATAGTTCATCTTTGAGTGCTGTGGTAAGATAGAGAGACCTACAGTGAAGTTATATGATTGGTCAGTAGCATTCTTACGGAACTGCAACTGGATGGTCTGGTCATAGTTGTAATAGTATTGGTTGGTGCTCAACTTTGGATCACGTGACATCTGGTTGTCCTCATAAATCCAGTCAGGATTACCCCATGTTTCACTAAGAGCATCAGCCATGTTATATGTAGCACGGTCACTGTTCTGTGCGCTGTATTGGAACTGATAACTGAACTGCAGATATGTTCCGGTTGCGATAGGCTCAGAATATGTCGTCTGGATGCTATAAGTCTGTCTGTTGCTCGGGTTGTCATTGTAACGGTTGAGCAGTGTATCATGTCTCTCATATGACTTGGTCATCATGACATAGTTGTGAGACATCTGATCGCTGCGTGAGAACTGCTCGCTGTTAGAATTGCTCACATTGTATGTGCCACGGACTGAAACGTTACGTCCACGGTTACCAAAACGTCTAACAAACTGTATGTTGCCACTTGCAGACTTGCTAGTACTTAAACTCTTGTTCTTGCTGTTCTGAATATTCCAGATTGACTCAAGATACATCGTGGTAAGAGAGTCTATCAAATCGCCTTCGGGGTCAATCGAATTAGGATCAATATTTATCGAAGCTATGAAATCTCCATATTTGGAAGGTATTTCAGCTTTTGAGGGATAGATAGAAGCCTTTATTGTTGCAGTATCAAGCTTATAATTAGCATAATTGCCGGCAAGAGGATTATTTGTGAACTTGTAAGGATCATCCTTGAAAGTCCTTGACTGACTGGCGCTCCAGCTGTCGGATTTGCTGTATGAGAACTGAGGCTGGAAAAGCAGGCTTGTGTAGTTGTCCTTATTCCACTCAATACGCATCTGGCCGCTCAAACTGTTGCTGCCGCTGCCGTTCTCACTGATTCTGTTGTTCCATGTATGATCCACAGCACCGGGAGCATTTGAGTTCGTAGCATACCAGTTCTCGCCTGATGACTTTGAGCTTGATTCATTGTCGCTGTGGCTCCAGTTGATGCTACCACCTACTTCATACTGATAGTTGTCCTGCGACACTTCGCGGCCCAGATTCATGGCGAAGTTGGCACCACCGGAATAGCTGGTGCTCACACCGCCGCCTCCGCCGCCCATCATGCCGCCGCCCATGCCGCCGAAGCCGCCGCCGCCGATGCCGCCGCCCATTCTCATCATACCCATGCCGCCTCTACCCATACCTCCGGATGACTGGCTGGCTGAACCCATGACGGTGAACTGCTTGTCCTCATCGAAACGGTTGAGCGAAGCATTGACCTGATAGAGAGCGGCTACATCAAAGCCCTCCTTTTCAAGGGGAGCACCGCCGCCAACGCTGATGTTTCCGAACCAACCCTTGGCCATACCTTTCTGTACCTGGAGGTCAAGGACTGTCTCTTCCTCACCGTCATCGATACCGGTCTGGCGGGCCAGGTCACTCTGCTTGTCGTAAGCCTTCACCTTCTCGATCATATCGGCAGTGAGCTGTGTCAGAGCTACGGACTTGTCATCATTGAAGAATTCCTTGCCGTTCACGAGAATCTTGGATACGGATTTACCGTTCACGGTGATATCTCCGTCGCTTGTTATCTGTACGCCCGGGAGCTTGCGGATGAGGTCCTCAACCGATGAACCCTCAGGCAGTTTGATTGCCGAACTGTTGAACATTACTGTATCATTGACCATCTGGACCTTAGCGGCTACAGCATTGATAGCCACTGCCTGAAGGGTGATACCGTCTGACCTCATGGTAATCTTTCCAAGGTCAGTTGTGGTGGTGCCTGAACGGAGGGTGAAGTTCTTGTCCGTGTCGTTGTAACCGATGAATGTGGCACGTGCCAGATAATTACCGGCTTTCAGACCGCCCAGACGGAAGGAACCGTCCTCCTCAGTGGCGGCACCGTTCACATAGACTGTGTCAGTTCCGGCAATTGAAAATACCTGTATGTTGGCAGGATACAATGGTTCGGCACTGTCAAAATCATAGACAGTGCCTTTAATCTCGAGGTTCTGGGCCATCAGAGATGAGACTGATGCAATCAGAACAGCAATCAAAGTGGAGATTCGTTTCATTTGTTGTTTATATTTGTTGAATTTCGATTCGTTTTGGTTTGCAAAAATACAACTTTACTATATAAGCATTCCGTTTTTGTTAAATGTAAAAAATGTGAATTTTCATTTTTGTTGCATTTTTGATTCAAACGTGGCCTCATGGTTTAATTTCAAGCATGTTTTTTTAATATCTTTGCAGGTGTTGTCAAGTGTTAACAAAAACTGATTATGAAAAGATTTTTCTCTCTTGCTGTACTTTTTTTAATGGTTTCCTCCTTTTTTTTATCATGTAATAATGTTCTCACTGAATCGGTTTTTGAGGAACTTGAAATCAAGGATAAGGAAGGTGGTACTAGAAAGGGTGGGTTGTATCTTCCTTTGGGCTATGATTCCAAGCAGGAATATCCCGTAATTTATATGGCTGACGGACTTATGTTTAAGGATAACAGTTACCGCATTATGGTTGATTCTCTCATTATGACCGGTGCAATAAGGCCTGTGGTGATAGCATGCTCTTATGAAAACAAGAAACAGATTCCTGGCTTCACGGTAGCTTACCGCAATGCAGAGTATATTGATGCCCTTTCCAGAAAGGATCCGGTGCTGAAGGCCCTTTTTGATTCCCACATGGATTATTTCATCAACTCCTTCATACCTTATATTGAAAAGATGTGCAATGTAAGCTCAGGGAGGGATGACCGTGTGTTCTATGGAACTTCTAACAGTGCTGATTTCGGGTTGACTCTTAGTATGAGGCATCCGGAACTTATAAGTGAATACTGGTGCTTCTCACCTGTCTTTTCAGATATGGACGGATACGGGATGCTTGGAGAACAGACAGAGTACCGGATATGTTGGGGAATCAAGGAAGAGGTAGGTATGGAAGATTATTTCCCTTCCCTCATCAAATCCATACGAAAGCGCGGAGGATACGTCAAAGATTGGTCATATGACGGTGGTCATGACCGTGAATGGTGGAAGCATTGGTTTGCCGAGGAACTTAAGCGTCGTTTCCCTCTGAATTGAGAACATATGATAAAAAAAGGAGTATTGGCCCTTGGTCAATACTCCTTTTTCATGGACTGATGTATTATTTGGCTGGAGTCAGTTTGATAATGCCAACTGAATTTTCAGGTATAGTCATGGTGAATTGCTTCCTGATATTGCCAAGTTCCTTGGTATGAGGAACTACTGCCTCATTGTAGCTCACAGAGTTGCGACCTCGTCCACCGAAACCACCGAATCCACCCGGACGGCCTCCCTGATTTGCTGTGGGCTGAGCGGGCTCTGCACCGGCAAAAGTGTTCTGGTCACCTTGATTTTTCACCTTGGTGTCATGCGATGAGATGAAATCCATAGTAGCAGTATAAGTTTTCTTCTTCTGTCCTTTACCCATGTCTATGGTCAGTTCCTTGTCAACGGCCTCAGAGTTCACGAACTTGATGTAGATCTCACCGGTCTCCGTGTCTATCGTGGGAGATGTGTAGATGCTCTTGTCAACCTCGGTGCCGTTCATGACATCGGTCATCGGGAAAGCGCGGTTACCTGCCTCGCTGAAGAGTTTCTGATAATAGTAGTTGGTGGTTCGCCACATACCGCGGTTATCGAACCAGATCAGGTTGGAGTTCCACTTGTTGAAACCTTTCTTGCAGAAGAGCGGCGCGTAGGCTGCCATTACTACCATGTCGGAATTACGTTCCAGGCTGGTCCAGTAGGCGGCCTCTGCCATTGCTGATGCAAAGTCGTTGTTGCTGCTGTTGTTGGCGAACTCACCCACGAACACACGGGTAGGGCGCTTGCGGTCATACGTGAGGCCATCGGCTCCGCGTACCTTGTCGGAATGATAGCGGTCACCGTTGGTATAGAACCACTGGTTGTTGCGGTAGTAATGCTCATCAACAACGGTGTTCTGATACTTGGTGTCAATCTCATGCATGTTGGCGTTGAACTCAGGACCGTCGGCTGCCGAACCTGCAGTAGATACGACGATGATGTCCGGATATTTGGCCTGCACTTCTTTGTAGATAATGTCAAAACGCTCCCAAAATTCCGGTCCCTTGTTTTCATTGCCTATTCCCAGGTACTTAAGGTTAAAGGGTTCAGGGTGTCCCATGTCGGCACGCAGTTTTCCCCATCTGGTACTTGAACTGCCGTTGCAGAACTCTATGAAGTCAAGGGCGTCATTCACGAAAATATCATGGAAACGTTTGCGGTCAGCCTCGGTTTCAAGTGGAGCAATGTACTGATGTCCTGCAAATTGGCAGGTTACGCCGTTGTTGAGGACTGGCAGAGGAGTGGCACCTAGTGATTCGGCCATAAGCAGATACTCGTAGAAGCCCACATACTGAGAAGTCCAATATCCCCAGTGGTTGCGGAAGCCTATTCTCTCCTCTTCAGGACCCACTGAGTTCTTCCAGAAGGGCTGACCGAAGTAATTGGTACCCTCACTGGCGCATCCGCCGGGGAAGCGCATGAAGGTGGGGTGAAGGTCAGCAAGAGCCTGCATCAGGTCCTTGCGGAAGGGACCGTACTTGCCGTTCTGCCATAGCTGTGACGCTTCCGGCAGCAGGGTTACGTAGTCCAGCCAGAATGTTCCTGGCTTATCGGCAATGATGCTCAGACGGCTGTCAACTGAACGTTCCGCCTTGAGCTGACCGGTGTATTTCTTCCAGTCATTGCCCGGGCGGGAGATAGTGATGGCGTTTGAGTTGGGCTGGCCGTTTGCATCCTCCAGCTGCACTGTAATGGTACCAGGATAGGACTGTCCAGCCAGATAGAGTGTCAGGTCATAGCTTACTCCCTGTTGTGCGGGGATAGATGCCTTTTGTGTATTGTTGGAGTAGTAGTTGCCCTGACGCTCGCTGCCGTAGGGGGCAGTCCCGTATCCGTTGGCAGCTATTCCCATTCCCTGACCGGCATCCTGAATGTCAAAACGTACGCTGTACTGGGCATAGCGCAGTTCATCGTCATACCTGTCATCGGGATCATAGTCATAATAGCGTTTCAGGTTCTTTACCAGAGGCTTGTCAGCTACGGCATGAACCTGACCTGCAGCGCCTTCCTTCTTTATTACCGTCCATCCGAAGAACACTGTATCGGAATAGGAGAATTCCTTCTCTTTCAGGTTACCTGGTGCGTCGGGTACGTTATAGGCCTGAAACGAGTGGTTCTGAATGAGCTGGGCGCAGATACCGCCGTCAAGTGACTGGTTTATGTCCTCAAAGAATATACCGGCCAGAGTGGGGCTTATTTCTATGCCTAAGTCCTTCTTCTTGAGATTCAGGGTTACGGAACGCTCCTGTACGGGCTTGAACCCCTGAAGCTGGAGCATTTTCTCGGCCATGCGGTAGCCCATCAGGCGCATTCCCTCTGTACTGAAATGAAACTGGTCACCGGTACTCTCGCAGCCTAATGATGATATTACGTAACCGTTCTTCATCGTTTTGGGAAGATTGGCCAGGACCACCTGGTTGAAAGCTGCACAGACACCGCCTTGCTCGGCCTGCTTCAGCTCACCGGCCAGAATAGGTATCTCATCGGGATTCAGGCCAAGGTCGTGACACAGGTCATCATGTATTTTCTTGAGACGGCCGCACCACTGGTCATCATCGGGGTTTGATTCTCCCTGATGAACCAGCATACCCTTGATGACACCGCTTTTCTGGGCTATGCGGGCCATGTCCACTATGCGCTGATAGGGGCTCATGTCATACTCTTTGGCCATATTTACCAACCAGCTGCGGCTTGGATCAGCTGCCTCCATAGCCAGATAATCCTCACATGCGTCCTTGTCCCATAACTCAAGTTTGGCACCGGCTACAGAGACATTTATAACACCTACACGGTATTGGCTCGGTAGTTCCTCAATCATCTTGCGCCCGAAGAAATCAACCGGGCCCAGGTTGTTGCTCTGACGGCAGATAGGGGGAGTGGCGGTGTACCACTGACCCATCTTACGGTCAAAACGGGGCATATCCACAGCTGCCACAAACTGGAAGCGCGGATCGTTCCAATCCTTGTCCTGCTCGGCAGGCGTAGCTCCGGCTTCCATATTGGATTGTCCGAAACAGAGATAGATAAAGAAATTTGGGTCAGGTTGCTGGGCCCTCAGCGGCAAGACCGTAATAATGGCTGCTGCAATTATGAACAGTTTGGTTTTCATAAGATTATGTGTTTGTTTTAATCGCTTTCATTTTTTTTCTCATCCTGTTCAAGTTTCCTGATAGTATCATTCCTTGAGTTCCCGTCATGGAAAAGGAATGATGATGCAAGTACGATAGTCACTATGACCGTGACTATGGCCGAAGTCAGGATAAGTCCTACACCTACCGCAATTCCTATTATGCTGGTGGCGAAAATGCTGGCTGCAGTGGTCAGTCCGGAAACGTCAAATTTATTTTTGATGATAAGGCCGGCTCCTATGAAACCGATACCCGTAACAACCTGTGCCGCAATACGCCCGGGATCACCGTTTATCAGGTTGAGGTTGGTCTGGCAGATCCAGATTGAAGCCAGGGTGGCAAGAGTTGAGGCCATGCATATAAGCATGAATGTCCTGACACCTGCCGGATGTTTGTGCAAATAGCGTTCCACTCCGATTACGGCACCAAGAACGGCACTGACAAGTATTCTTGTTATGGCAATATTCTCAGTAAGCATGCTCAGTTTCCTTATAATTAGCAAAGATATGTATAATTAGAATATCAATCTAATTTATTCAGTATAATTCTGCCGTGATGGATATTGATGTCGAGGTGTTGACTGCCCCTTGGTACGCGATATGCCATGACGGTAACTTTTCCTATTACCGTCATGGCATAACACAACAATTGTCCCAGTCCGGACTGTTACTTCACAGTGAAATCAAGGGATTTCAGGTCCTTGTCAAGTGATGAGGGGCCATACATGATCTTGTAGCGGCCGGGCATGGCAGCCAGCTCGTCAATCTTCTCGTCATAATACTCAAACGCCTTAGGCTCAAGTGTGATCTTTACCTGGGCTGTCTGGCCTGCAGGGATGTTTACACGTTTGAATCCCTTGAGTGACTTGATGGGGGCTGCGGGGTTGTCAAGTGACTTGATATAGATCTGTACTACCTCGTCGCCATCCATCTTTCCTGTGTTAGTCACGGGGACGGTGATATCGACTGTTCCTCCGGCTTTGATACTCTCCTTGGAGAGTGTGGCACTGCCGTAACTGAATGTTGTGTAGCTCAGACCGTAGCCGAAAGCGTACAGGGGTTCACCCTTGAAGTAACGGTATGTGAAACCATGGTCCATGTTGTAGTCTTCAACATCGCCGGGCAGCTGGTCTGTGCTCTTGTAGAAGGTCACCGGCAGACGGCCAGCCGGATTGTAGTCTCCGAAAAGGACATCGGCCACAGCCAGACCACCGGCTTGACCACCGTACCATGCCTGAAGCAGTGCCTGATACTGGTTCTCCACAGCACCGAATCCAATGGCTGAGCCAGAGCAGTTTACCAGGATAACGGGCTTGCCGGTCTTATACATGGCTTCAAGCAGACGTAACTGAACCTTGGGAAGTTCAATCTTAGTGCGGTCGCCGCCTGAGAACCCTTCGTAGTTTACGCGCATCTCCTCACCCTCAAGACGTGCGGAGATACCGGATACCATAATGATAACATCAGCGTCTTTGACTTTCTGAGCCACAGACTCAAACTCGGCGAGCTTACGCTGGCTCAGTTCGAAAGTCAGGTATGCTGAACCGGTCTCACCCTTGGTGAAGTCAATCTGAATGTTGTAGGTCTGACCCTTGACAACCTTGAATGATGGAGTCTGAGCCTGGTTCCCACGGCCGAATCCACCGCGTCCCTGCTGCTGTGTGGGCTCTTTCTGCTCGGCAATGACCTTGCCGTTTACGGTGAGTTTCCAGGTATCGTTGCCACGTACGCTGTAACTCAGGTCACCGGTGAAGTCGGCTACATACTTGCCTGTCATACGGGCTGAGAAGTTATTCATCTCAACACCTTCGGCAAAACGATAGTCACCCATGGTACGCATGTTAATTTCATCATAGTATCCTTTAGCAGCAGGAGTGCCGCTCATTCTTGTATTGTTCCAGAATTCCGCATAAATACCCTTGCCGTCATTAAGGTCTTGGATATGATTGACGGTCAGGTAGTCATCGGCCAACTCGCATGCGCGGTCATAAATGATGGTGGCATTTGGGGCCTTTGCCTTGATGGCCTGAAGGATTGAAATCTGGTTCTCGCGTGTAGGGGTACCGTTATAGTTTCCATACTGCATGGATACGTTGTCCGCGTTGGGACCTACTATAGCGATGGTAAGGCCCTGCTTCTTTAAAGGCAGTATGTTACCCTGGTTCTTGAGCAGAACCATTGCCTCGTCGGCAGCTTTGTGTGCCAAAGCTGTATGTGCCGGGCTGCTGATGTCATCTGCTCCAAGATCCTTCCACGGATCCATCTCAACGGGATCATGCATACCCAGCTCGAAACGTGAACGGAGGATGCGGCGTAGTGAAACATCCAGGTCAGCCTCGCTGATCTTTCCCTCCTGCATGGCTTGCACCAATGCATTGTAACTGGTTCCACACTCAATGTCAGTACCTGAGAGAACAGCATCTACACTGGCCTCAACGGCATTGGCATGAGTTTCATGTTGGCCGCGGTTGTAGAAGTTGTTGATAGCACCGCAGTCTGAAACGACAAGAGCCTTGTAACCCCACTTGTTGCGCAGGATGTCAGTGAGCAGACGGTCGCTGCCGCAGCAAGGCTCACCCTCATAAGCATTGTATGCGCACATAACTTCCTGAACGCCAGCCTCTGTTACCAATGTCTTGAAAGCGGGTAGGTAAGTTTCCCATAGGTCACGCATGGATACAGCTACATTGAAACGGTGACGGTTGGCCTCAAGTCCGCTATGAACGGCGTAATGCTTGGCGCATGCATGTGTCTTGTAGTATTTGGGGTTGTCACCCTGCATACCTTTGACAAGGGCGGTTCCCATCTTTCCTGTCAGATACGGGTCCTCCCCGCTGGTCTCTTGGCCACGGCCCCAGCGCGGATCACGGAAGATGTTTATGTTAGGACACCAGAAAGAGAGCCCCTGATGCCATGCACCACCTGTGGCGCGAGTCTTTCCGAACTGGTTGTGGTCACTTGTGTTCCAGTGCGCACGAGCCTCATCGGATACGGCAGTATAGATCTCAAATTGCTGCTCGTCATCGAATGTGGCGGCCAAAGCAATCGCCTGCGGGAATACTGTAGCACCGTTCATGCAAATTCCATGACAAGCCTCTGACCACCAGTTGTAAGCCGGAATACCCAGACTGTCAATAGAAATGGAGCCGTTCATCATCAGTCCGACTTTCTCCTCCGGGGTGAGCAGTGACAGAAGGTTCTCCACACGTTTTTCAATCTTGAGATTAGGATTCTGAAATGGATACTCGTATTTTCCTGAGCCTCCTCCACATGCCGCGAGTGACAGTACTACCGACACACCGGCTAACAATAAAGTTTTTTTCATAAGATTATGGTTAGTTGTTAGTTGTTTACTGACGTAAAGATAGGGATAATAACGATTAATTATCCTGTATCCCGTTATTTTTTCATTTTGTATCTATCTGAAGCCTTAATTCCCTGAAAGGTCTAACCGGATCATTGGTGGTGAGGTTGATTGAGCCCATCGTGGTCTCGTTTGCCTTGGTGGAGTTGGTTATTGTGACCATTACCTTAATTTCCTCTCCCGGTCTGATTTTCTGCCCATTCTTAAGGTTTGTGGTTGTTCCTTCACACGCTTCCACATCGTGGAAAATCAAGTCGGTATTTCCGGTGTTTCCAATCGTTATGTTTTTCTTGAATGTCTTGCCGGGTGCTTTGATTCCAAACTCCACGTAAGACGGTTCAATGCGCATTACCGGCTTGGTTTTATTATCCTTGTCGGAGAATTCCTCCACACGAAGGGCGGTTATGGCTATCGGCTGTGAGCTCTTCGCGCCATTGGCCACAAGCCACAGGGTATCACGAGCCATTCCGAAATAGTTCTTTCCTTTAGGAATAGTGTATGTTATGCGCAGGCTGGTAACCTCTTGCGGATCAATGGCCTCAGGACATTGAACAGTCATTCCGTAACGGTTTCCGGTGCTCTGTACGGATAGTTTTACCGGCTTGTCGCCCACATTTGCCAGATTGACTACCTTGGTTGTGGTTTCGCCTTGAGCCACATATCCGAAATTACAACGCAAAGTGTTTGTTTTGACTGTGCCGGCCAAAAGATGAGGATATATCTGTTCCAATCCCATGGGGATGGGTTTTATATCAGCGAATATCGATAGGCATGCATAGTTCTTACGGTCTTTGGTGAGAATTTCCACTTCGCGGAAGATACGACCCTCAGGCTGACGGGAAGGGTTCAGTATGACGGTTATCTCGCCCTCTTCACCTCCTTGTATTGGCTGGGTGGAATAATCAGCGTAAGTACATCCGCAGCTCGTGGCTACATTGTCTATCTGTATGGGAGCGTCAGATATGTTTGCAAAGTGAAAGGTGTGCGACACTGGGCCGTCAGCTTCATCAATTGTTCCAAAATCCCATTCGTAGCTGTCAAACACCAATGCCGATGTCGGCTCATCCTGCGCCTGCATCACTCCGGTAGTCAGTGTCAGGAATATGGTCAGTAAAGCTCTTGTTTTCATATCGAATTAGTAATATTTTTTTTCATGTTTTATTTTGGTGGCCGGTCCGTGGCCGGGATAAACGGTTGTATCTTCCGGGAGAGTGAGCAGTTTGGTCCTGATGCCTCTCATTAAAGCCTCATGGTTACCGTCAGGGAAATCAGTACGGCCGTAGCTGCCCTGAAAAATTACGTCGCCCGTAAAGACACACCCCTGTTCCTTGTTCAGAAATACAATGCTGCCTGGTGAGTGACCGGGAATGTGCATCACATGGAGTACGGTATGGCCGAATGATACGGTGTCATCCTCGTGAAGAACATTTTCCGGCAGGATGGGATTCACATGTCCTTCATAATTTATACCGAACACAGCAAGCTTTCTGCTCATAGACTCAATCCAGGGTGTGTCCAGATCATTGGCATGGGCCTTTACTTTGTAAGTATCCTCTACAAAGGTATTTCCGAACACGTGGTCAAAATGCAGATGGGTGTTTAACAATAGCTTGACAACCAGTCCGTTGTCACGGATGAATGCGGCAAGCTGCTCCGTTTCGCCAGGATAGAAACATCCCGGATCTATAACAGCTGCCTCACTGGTCTCATCCCAGATGATGTATGTGTTGACCGGGAGGAAATTGAACTCCATGCATTTGACTTGCATCATAACTGTACGTAAACCACTTTCTTGTCCTTGAAATACTCCTCAAAGAAGAAATCTTCTATATTGACGGTTTCGGTCACCTTGCGGAATTTTGCAGTTTCGCCCCCGATTTCACCACCTTTGAGGCATATTACACCGTTGGGGTAGGCGTTGTGCTGTACCTTGCGTTCAATCATATGGCCGGCAATGGAACAGAGGTCATACAACGGCATTACTCCGCGTGACAGTATGAATTCAAAATGTTCTTTTTCATCCTCGGCCCGCTCGTGACGGCAAACTACATTCTTGAGTCCGGTCTGAAGTGCCACATCCTGTGCAACACGCACTTTCTTGCCTATACTGTCTATCAGTGTGAAACTGCATTCGGGAAACAGTATGGCCAGTGGAATGCCGGGGAAACCTCCTCCTGTACCCACATCGGCTATACGTGTACCTGCAACGAACTTAATCACCTTTGCAATGGCAAGTGAGTGCAGGATGTGATGTTCATAAAGGTTGTCTATGTCCTTGCGGGATATGACGTTTATCTTGCTGTTCCAATCAGTATAGAGTGGGCCCAACATCTCCAACTGAGACAGTTGGGCATTAGTCAACTCAGGGAAATATCTCTTTATAAGCTCCATTATTTAAGATAATAGGTAACCGATGTCACAACCCTTACGTTCTTGATCCATGGGGTGTTGGAATCGCGGTCGTTTATGGAGAACTGTCCCTGGGAAGCGTTCTGTATCTTTCCAAGTTTGGAACCGGAGTCATCGGCAAACTTCTGTGCCACCTCACGTGCATTACGCGTGGCCACCTCAACCATCTGCGGCTTGAGCTCATTCAGACCGTTGAAATCATACTGCACCTGATACTCGTAGTCGTTACTGGTTATTGCAATACCTTTCTTGAGCAGTTCTCCTTGTTGGAGGATAAGCTCACGCACCTTATCTACATTGTCGGAACTGACGGTCACCACTTGCTGCATCTGGTAACGGTGTGCAATATATTCGTTTGAATAACGGTTGGCGTTACGGTCATATACGGTTGGGGCGGTGATGCTTATTTCACTCTCCTTTATGCCGCCGTCCTTGAGGAACCTGACTATCTCCTTGCTCTTACTGTCCATTGAGGAATAAAGTTTAATCAGGTCATTTTCAACGTCCTGAATGACCAGTGGCCAGATTACATGATCGGCCATGACTTCCTGGGTGGCAAGACCTTTTACATTGACCACACGTTTAGTGCCGGTGAACTTACCGACAGCCAGGATGATGCAGACACCAAGTGCCAGCAGACCCCAGAAATTGCTTGAACTCTTCATATTGTCGCTTTTTAGTCCTTAACTTTTCTGTAAAGTATCGTTTGTCAACCCCAAAGTTGGCATTTTTTTTGATATACTCCGTAATACATTCCTACAAAAAAACAGCTTCATTCAGTTTTTTGGGTGTAACGGCATCACGGTTTGTTTTTTTGATTATGTTTGCACTTGAACCAATAGTATTGCTAACCTTAAAAAACCAATATGAAAAAACTTATCAAATGGACTTTTGCTGGAATGGCGCTTATGCTGACCGGCATGAATGTATTGGCTCAGCCCCGACACACATTCTGCAATCCGCTTGATGTGGTGGTAGGAAACGAGCGGGCTATACGTGGCGGTGAGCCGGTTGTGATAATCTTTGAGGACAATTATTTCCTCTTCGTATCCCACAGACGCGGATACTGGTATTCTCCTGATTTCCGCAACTGGACATATGTGGATGCTCCCGGTTATCCGGCTGGTGTGGTGTCGGTAGTTGAGATGGATGGCAAACTGATAGGTTGCTCCATGAACAATCGTAACGTGTATCGTGCTATTGATCCTTACAAGGGCGAGTGGGAAAAGATAGGTGAGTTGTCAAGCGACCGCTATGGTGATGCCAACATGTTTGTGGACGATGACGGTCGTTTGTACATGTACTTCGGATGGTCACAGATTATGCCGTTCCAGGTGGTGGAACTCGACAAGAGTACATTCAAGGAGAAGGGGGAACCCAAACCGCTGTTTTGGAGCGACATCAAGAATCACGGATTCGAAGTACGCAAGCCTGAGGATGTTATATATTCCATATTCAATGGCCGCCGTGAGTACGGCCCGGAGGAGCTTCCGTGGATTGAGGGTCCGTATATGATTAAGCATAACGGCAAGTACTATCTTCAGTATGCAGCCATCGGCCTTGAGTTTATTTCCTATTCACACGGCGTGTATGTGTCGGACAATCCCATGGGGCCATTCACTTACAGCGAGCATAACCCGCTGACTTTCAAGACCAGCGGATTCCAGGTAGGTGCCGGACACGGCAGTACATTCCATGACAAGAAGGGTAATTTGTGGACTATATGCATGATCCCTGCACAGTACGGTGAAGGCGGACGCGGATCGGAACTGGCAATATATCCGACAGCTGTCGATGCACAGGGCGTTATGTATTCAAATACTGCTCTGGGTGATTATCCACAGTTCTATCCCGAAGAGCGCAAGGTGGGCGGTGTGGATAACTATGTAAACTGGAAACTGCTGTCAGTGAACAAGAAAGCCATCGTTTCATCAACCTTTGAGAATTATGCTCCAAGCCAAGCTCTTGATGAAGACTTCAAAACCTGTTGGGTGGCTGCTACAGGCGATGCAGGTGAGTTCTTTACCGTTGACCTGGGAGCACAGGCATCAATCAACGCCATACAGCTTAACTGGGACCATATAGGTGCACAGCGTGCCGGCGGTATGGGTGGATTCGGTGGCGGTATGATGGGTGGAGCCAGACCACAACAGGCCCAGAGCGAGCAGCTTTACCAGTGTTATGAGGTGTTCGTATCGAACGACAACTCCAACTGGACAAAGGTTATAAGCAAGCCACAGAATAAGATGGAGCTCAAGCATGACTACAACGAGCTTGAGAAACCGGTGAATGCCCGTTATGTGAAGGTTGTAAATGTTTCTACGTATGATAATGCCAAGTTCTCCATCAAGGACCTGCGTGTTTTCGGAACTACGTCTAAGATGAAGACTCAGAAAGTGAGCAAGTTCATGGCGGTACGTAATCCTGAGGACCGTCGTGAGGCTAACGTGATTTGGGAGCCTGTGGCTGGTGCTGACGGATATGTGATACGTTACGGTATTGAAAAGAACAAGCTCTATAACAGCTATATAGTTTACGGTAAGAACCAGCTATATATGCACAGCATGAATACCAAACCGGAGTATTATTTTGATGTTGAGGCATTCTCCAGCGGCCTGCCTGTATATAAGGAGAATCCGCTTGAGACCGTCGGTCTGGGTGCAGAGATACAGCTGGCCCAGCGTGGTGGAGGTGGTAATGCCGGTTATGCTCAGGGTGCCGGAACCAGGTACATCATGTTAAAGGAGGGCGTGACTGAATACTCATTCGGTGAAGTCGGTCCAGGAACGTGGACATTGAGTCATTCATACGGTCCGGTACTGTGGTCCGGCCAGCTTACCGAGAAGGAATTGATTTCCAATGAGGCCAATCCCAAACCGACGCTGACTGCCAAACTTAATCTGCTTGGAGAGGGCACAAAGAACACTGGCTATCTGGAGATGCAGGTTATTCCTGGCAAGGAGAATGGAAAGATTATCGTAGTTCGTAAATAGAGCTATAGATAACATTTTTTTTATAATTTAATAAAATGAAAAAGAGTTTGAAGATTTTGCTGGTTGCAGCAGCGGTGCTGGTTCCGGGATGGAGCATGGCACAGAAGTGGGAAGGTCTGGCTGATACCCCACAGATGGGATGGAACAGTTGGAACAAGTTCGCAGGTAACATTAGTGAAAAACTTATTCGTGAGCAGGCTGATGCTATGGTAGCTGAGGGCCTTGTGGATGCCGGGTATATTTATTTGAATATGGATGACTGTTGGCACGGTGAGCGTGATGCGGACGGTTTCGTGCAACCTAATCCCAACACATTCCCATCAGGGATACTTGCTCTTTCGGATTATGTACATTCCAAGGGCCTCAAGTTAGGTATCTATTCCGATGCTGGCCGAAAGACTTGCGCCGGTAAGACAGGCAGTTTCGGACATGAATACCAGGATGCCATTCAGTATGCCCGCTGGGGAATAGACTATCTCAAGTATGACTGGTGTTCAACTGAGAATATTAATCCGCGCGGAGCATATACTCTGATGCGTGACGCTCTGCGTGCAGCAGGACGCCCTATTTTCTTCAGCATGTGTGAGTGGGGTAGCAACAAACCATGGGAATGGGCTGCAGAGGTCGGTCACTCATGGCGTACTACGGGCGATATCACAGCCAGGTTTGGTGGTACTGCCCGTCAGCGCGGCTGGGGCCAGACTGTCCTTAGCATTATTGACCAGAATGCCCCATTGCGTAAATATGCAGGTCCTGGACACTGGAATGACCCTGATATGCTGGAGGTGGGTAACGGTATGAGTGTCAATGAAGACCGCGCACATTTCAGTATGTGGTGCATGATGGCCGCACCGCTCATTCTGGGCAATGACCTCTCCAAAATGACCGATGATACCCGCGCCATCATTCTTAACAAAAAGGTAATAGCAATAGATCAGGATAAACTTGGTGTTCAGGGACTGCGTTACAAGACCGAGAATGATATTGAGTACTGGTTTAAGCCACTGGAGAACGGTGACTGGGCTTTCTGTCTGCTTAACCGTTCCACAGAGCCTGTGGAGTGCAATATTGACTGGCAGGAGTATAACTTTACGGATGATGAGGTGAGCCATCTCTCCACTTCATTTGATGTCATTACCTATGACATTGAGAACCTTTGGGAGACCAATTCCAAGAAGGCCAAGGTGGGTACCACCAAGAAGGCTCTCAAGGTTACCGTGCCAGGGCACGATGTGGCTATGTATCGCCTTACACCAAATCAGAAAAAGAAGTAAACAGATAACTTAATTAATTGTTAACATTTTGATTATGAAAAAGTATTTATTATGGGCAATGCTTTTTGCCCTGCCGGTTTTGGTTTCCTGTAACAAAGACAAAGATGATGTAGAAGAGGAAAACTCTCCTGAAATAAGTGTCAACAAACTGATAGGTACCTGGTACTTAAATCTAAGTACAGAGAGTGAAGTGTCCGAGGAGACTGTCATTTTCAGCAGTAACGGAGCGTTCGTGACAGAGGAAACTTATTTTTATATTGACCCTGCAACAGGAAAGAAGGAAATCAGTTCCCAATACAAACTCGACGGTACATATGAACTCAAGGGTTCGAACCTTATCACCAATATCACAAACTCCCAGTTCAGGTACATGGATTCGAATAAAATGTCAGATTGGATCAGTGATGATGAAGGATTGGGACAGGATACTGCAAGTGTCACTCTGTTGAAAGACGGGGCTGTCATGTTGGTTGAGTATTCCGGTTCATCAGAACCATATAGCATAGAGCAGAGCTATTTTTCCATGTATTTCAAGAAAGGAGCTGCACTTCCCGGCAACAATGATGAATTACAGGGTACATGGTACTGGAATTTTTCCATGGATGGAAAAAGTAGTGAAATCAGGATGGCAGTCAAGTTTGACGGAGACAACATAGACCTTGTTATCCCGGCATGGGGGCAGCGCTATACCGGCAAATATACTTATAAGGATGGTTTTGTGGTAGTAGGTGAGACCACTTTCTATACCAGTCGCAACGAGAAAGGCGAAAATTTGATTAACATGGAAAAGCCCTTTGAGAGTGAATGGCGTATTCCAAGCGAGGATCAAGGCTATTATCCCAACGGATTGTCACTCCCGTTCATTGTAGATGGTAAAAAGGCATATTCCATCTTTGAAGGTCTTTCTCCTGTTTTTACAAAGCAATAATTACAATCTGATGTATTGCAAAAAAAAAAAGAGGACGTACAGTCCTCTTTTTTTGTTTAATTCACCATCTGTAAGGTGAAATGTTATAATCACTTCTTGAAGTCACGTACTGTATAGTAAACAGGTTTGCGATTGTAATCGCGGTCAAACAGTAGCGGGAAGTTGTTGGCGCCAAGCCATGAATCGCGGTCACCAAGATTCCAGAAGGTTACGCAGGAGAAGTTCTTCTTATACTTACGTATAACTTTGAACAACTCATCATATTTAGCCATCTGCATCTGAGCGAGAGAGTCTGTAAGAGTCTGTCCTTCGCCACGGTTGAACTGAAGCTGGCCACCAGCCTCGTGATTAATACGTACATCAAACTCAGTTATCTGAATGTCGTCAACCAGTTCAAGGTACATCTGGATAGCTTTTTCAAAGTCCTCGATGGTGGGGTTGTCATAGATGTTGTAGTGACCCTGCATACCGATGCCGGTGATAGGAGCACCCTCACTCTGGAGCTTCTTGACCATGTTGTAGATGTATGTTCTCTTGGAAGGTGTCCATGCACTGTAGTCATTGTAGAACAGACCGGCGTTGGGATCAGCCTCATGAGCAAATTCAAATGCCTTCTTGATAAACTCATCACCACAGAGCTGATAAGCGGTTGACTGACGGAATGACTGCTCGTAGGGAGCATTCGGGTTGTTTGCGTCACTCATCGCCTCGTTCACGACATCCCAGCAATAAACAACGTCTTTATAACGGTTGATTACAGTATGGATATGAGCACGAAGTGAATCGTAGAACTCTTCCTTGGTAGCTTTGGCATACTTGGGAACCTTGGTCATCTGAGGAGCTGCGGCTTGACCCTGCTGGCCCTGAGGACGCTGGCCTCCGAAACCACCGAAACCTCCCTGAGGCATCTGACCTGGCTGACCCTGAGGACGCTGACCCTGGCGCTGGCCCTGGGGAGCACCCTGAGGACGCTGGCCCTGAGGAGCCTGACCGAAACCACCGAAACCACCGAAACCGCCGCGTACAGGCTGTTCTACCCAGATGGTATCACCATTCTCGTCACGCTCTACCACCTGATTGCCATTCTCATCATACTTGTTAAACATCCAGTTGGCGAACTGGCTGTGCCAAACGAGACAGTGGCCACGCATCTTGATGCCGTTCTTACGGCAGAAATCTGCAATTGCATCGGCCTGTGCAAAGTTCCATACACCAGGCTGAGGATGAATCTCACCGGGTTTCATGCAGTTTTCAGCGGTAATGCTGTTAAACTCCTTAAGGATGATTGATGCCTGAAGAGAATCAGTAACGTTACGCGGGGTAACGGCAACACCAATCTTGAAATAGTTCTTGTAGGCATCCTTCAGACCGGGATCTTTGGGGCCACATGCGCTCACCAGTACAATAGACGCAATGAGAGCGATTGTTGAAAGTTTTTTCATTTCGATTTTAAAATAAATGTGATTAGTTCTTTTTATTTTTTTTGTGCGCCAAAATTAAGCATTTTTTTAGAATTTGTACTTAACTGCAGTAAACATTACTAATGATGTGAGTTTTTTGTATTAAAACATCATGACACTATGGTTTATTTTGTGTGTTGTCATTTTATTGTTTTTTGGCTTATTTTGGTTGCAGTTTGAAAAAATATAGTTATATTTGCAGCAAATTTGAAAGAATAATGAGGGGAAAGGTTACATATAACTGTCTTTCAAACCAGATGAATGACAAGCAGAATAATTGGAATCCGAATTATAATCAGGTTCCAGTTTCCCCGTGTTGTTTCACCAGTCGGATAATATGACGGAGATATTGGAAATACTTATTGGATAATTTGAGTGAAGGCTGGTTCAGTTAGAACCGGCCTTCACCCTTTAATAAAGGTATTATATGTGTGGAATAGTAGGTTACATCGGTAAACGGCAGGCATGTCCGATACTGCTCAAGGGACTGTCCCGTCTGGAGTACAGGGGCTATGACAGCGCAGGTGTGGCGCTGATAAACGACAACGGCAATCTGGTCATCTACAAGACCAAGGGTAAGGTGGCGGATCTGGAACGGGCCATCGATGGTAAGGATGTAAGCGGCAGCGTGGGCATAGCCCATACCCGCTGGGCAACTCATGGAGAGCCTAATGACATCAACGCGCATCCGCATTTCTCGGAATCCGGGAATCTGGCGCTAATCCATAACGGCATCATAGAGAACTACCGCTCACTCAAGACCGAGCTCCAGAACCAGGGCTATCACTTTAAGAGCGAGACCGATACGGAGGTTATAATCCAGCTTATACAGTACATCATGGACAGCCATTCTATCACTCTTGAGGAGGCTGTGCCGCTGGCTCTGAACAGCGTGATAGGCGCATACGCCATAGTGATTGTGGATAAGACCCAGCCAGACCGTATGATTGCAGCCCGCAAGGGAAGCCCTCTTATAATAGGTGTGGGCGATGACGAGTTCCTGATAGGGTCCGATGCCACTCCTATCATTGAATACACTGACCGCGTGGTCTATCTGGGTGAGGAGCAGATAGCTTTCATAGAACGCGGTAAGGAGCTTAAAATTACGGATTTACGCAGCGTTGAGCAGACAACTGTCATTAAGAAACTGGAGCTTAACCTGAGCCAGATAGAGAAGGGCGGTTTTGCCCACTTCATGCTTAAGGAGATTCATGAGCAGCCGGATACGGCAAGTACCGTAATGAACGGCCGCCTGCATCCGGAACTGGGAATAGTAAAACTTTCAGGCGTCATAGACCATAAGGAGCGCCTGCTCAAGGCCCGTCGCATAATAATATGCGCCTGCGGAACATCCTGGCACGCTGCTCTGATAGGTAAATACATGATTGAGGAGCTTACCCGCATACCGGTAGAGGTGGAGTACTCATCGGAGTTCCGTTACCGCAATCCTGTTATATATCCCGATGATGTGGTGATTGCCATATCTCAGTCAGGTGAGACTGCCGATACTCTGGCCGCCATGCAGCTGGCCAAGGCATCGGGCGCGTTCCTGTTCGGGATATGCAATGTGGTGGGCTCATCGATTGCGCGTGCGGCCGATACGGGCTGTTACACCCATGCGGGTCCAGAGATTGGTGTGGCATCGACCAAGGCGTTCACCGCACAGGTTGAGACACTGTTGCTGCTTGCGCTCAACATTGCGCAGGAGAAGGGTACCGTTTCGGACGATCTCCGTAAGCGCATTATTGACGAACTTCCGCGTATTCCCGCCAAGATTGAGAAGATACTCAAGCATGACAAGCAGATATCCGAGCTTGCCAAGACATTCACGTATGCGCACAACTTCATCTACCTGGGACGGGGTTACAACTATCCGATAGCCCTGGAGGGTGCACTCAAACTCAAGGAGATATCGTACATACATGCCGAGGGCTATCCCGCAGCCGAAATGAAACACGGACCTATTGCCCTGATTGACGATGAGATGCCGGTTGTGGTGATTGCCCCCAAGCGCGGTCATTATGACAAGATACTGAGCAACATTCAGGAGGTCAAGGCGCGTAAGGGCAGGGTGATAAGCATTGTTACTGAGGGCGACAAGGACGTCAGGAGCATATCAGACTACTCGTTTGAGATTCCGGATACTGAGGAGTGTCTGGTGCCGCTGCTCTCTGTCATTCCGCTACAGCTGCTGGCATATCACATTGCCATTGCCAAGGGGCGTGACGTGGACCAGCCGCGTAACCTGGCCAAATCCGTAACAGTAGAATAATTGCTCCCGATATGGAAGAGTTGCATCACGAATGCGGAGTGTTTGGCATTTACGGTGTGGAGAATGCCGCACAGTATGCCTACTATGCGTTGCACAGCCTGCAGCACCGCGGTCAGCAGGGGTGCGGTATAGTTGCGGCCGATGCTGACGGACAGTTCCATCTGCATAAGGGTGCCGGCCTGGTGATAGAGATTTTCGGTTCCAGGCATCTGGATGAACTGACCGGCAATATTGCCATAGGACATGTGCGTTATCCCACTACCAATGTGGGCGGACTGGAGAACATACAGCCGTTTACGTTCCATCATTATACCGGTAATTTTGCCATTGCGCACAACGGGAACATTATAAACTCCCATGAACTGCGCATGTATCTGGAGCGTCGCGGAAGTCTGCTGCAGACCACATCGGACAGCGAGCTGTTTGCGCACCTAATCAAGAAAGACCCTTCAGAGGAGGACCGCATAATAAACCTTATCAATGCCCTGAACATGATTGAGGGGGCTTTCTCACTGGTCATAATGACCCCAAACCGCATCTACGCATGCCGTGACAAGTACGGATTCCATCCGCTTTCTATAGCAAAATTAGGTGAAGGCTATGTGGTGGCCAGCGAGACTTGCGCATTCGATGCAATAGGAGCTGAATTCATACGTGACGTGAATCCGGGTGAGATAATAACGATAGACCATCACGGAATCCGCTCAAATGATTATTCCAAGCTCCGCAGTCACCGTATGTGCGTGATGGAGTATATATACTTTGCGCGTCCGGACAGCGATATAGAGGGTTGTAACGTACACTCGTTCCGTAAATTATCGGGCCGTCTGCTCTATGAGGAACACCCGGTTGACGCTGATATTGTGGTGGGTGTGCCGGATTCAAGCCTGAGCGCCGCCATGGGTTATGCCGAGGCCAGCGGGATTCCATACGAGATGGGCCTGCTCAAGAACAAATATGTGGGGCGCACATTTATCCAGCCTACGCAGGAGATGCGTGATAAGGGCGTCCGTATGAAACTGTCGCCTGTGCGCAGCATAGTGAACGGCAAGCGTGTGATTCTTATTGACGATTCGATTGTTCGCGGCACTACGTCACGCCGTATCGTGGGTTTGCTGCGTGAAGCGGGGGCTACAGAGGTCCATGTGTGCATTGCCAGCCCCAAATACGCATTTCCATGCTATTACGGTGTTGATACTGGTACATCGGAGGAGCTTATAGGCTCCATCCATACCGTGGAGCAGATTCGCGACTACATAGGTGCGGACTCACTGTACTATCTGTCACTGGAATCACTCTATAAGGCATCGGGCAGGGATCTGGGCCGATGCGAACTCTGCACCGCCTGCTTTAACGGCGACTATCCCACGAATCTTTATAATCACAAAAGCTGAATTATGAAGGATACAAAATACATTTTCATTACCGGTGGAGTTGTTTCATCGCTGGGCAAGGGTATTATTGCCGCATCGCTTGCCAAACTGCTTCAGGCCCGAGGCCTAAAGGTTACAATCCAGAAGTTTGACCCGTACATAAACATTGACCCGGGCACTCTGAATCCATACGAGCACGGTGAGTGCTATGTGACCGATGACGGCGCAGAGACGGACCTGGACCTGGGTCACTACGAGCGTTTTCTGGGCGTGCATACATCCAAGGCCAACAATGTCACTACCGGAAAGATTTACAATACCGTAATCACCAAGGAGCGTGAGGGTGCCTATCTGGGCAAGACGGTCCAGATAGTCCCTCACATTACCGATGAGATAAAGCGCCGCATGCTGCTTCTGGGTCAGACGGGAGAATTTGATGTGGTGCTTACCGAGATAGGCGGAACGGTGGGTGATATGGAATCACTGCCGTTCATTGAGGCCGTGCGCCAGCTGCAGTGGGAGCTTCCCGAAGGGTCATGCATGTCTATCCATCTTACGCTGGTTCCGTATCTGAGTGCTGCTAAAGAGCTCAAGACCAAGCCTACACAGCACTCCGTTCAGATGCTGCAGCAGGCAGGTGTGCAGCCGGATGTGATTATCTGCCGCACTGAGCATCCGCTCAATGATGAACTGCGACGCAAGGTGGCTCTGTTCTGCAACGTAAAGCCGGGTCATGTGATACAGAGTATCGATGCCTGGAGCATCTATCAGGTACCTCTCAATATGCATGCCGAGCATCTTGATGAACTTGTGGTACGAAAACTTGGTATTGAGAACTTCAACCAGCCGGACCTCAGGCTGCTTGAGGAGTTCCTTGACCGACTGAAACATCCTCAAACCGAGGTTGATGTGGCTCTTGTCGGAAAGTACGTATCACTGCAGGATGCCTACAAGTCAATACTTGAAGCGCTTGTGCACGCCGGTGCCGCCAACTCCTGCAAGGTTCATGTCCATTCCATAAACAGCGAGGAGATTACCGCTGCCAATGTGGCCGATAAACTCAAGGGTATGAAGGGCGTTCTGGTTGCTCCTGGATTCGGGTCACGCGGTCTTGAGGGTAAGGTGGAGGCAATAAAGTATGCACGTGAGAACAAAATACCGTTCTTTGGAATCTGCCTGGGAATGCAGATGTGCGTAGTGGAGTTTGCCCGCAATGTGCTGGGGTTCAAGGATGCCGAATCCACAGAGGTCAATCCCGATACCACGCATCCCGTAATAGACATGATGGAGGACCAGAAAAAGACCACCATGAAGGGAGGCACTATGCGTCTGGGCGCGTATGACTGCCAGATTACAAAAGATACGCTTGCATACAAGATATACGGTAAGACTCTCATTTCGGAGCGCCATCGCCATCGCTATGAGTTCAACGCAAAGTATGCTGAAGACTTCCGTAAGGCAGGTCTGGTTGCATCGGGCCACAACCCCCAAACAGGACTCACTGAGATTGTTGAGCTGCCTCAGTCAGTGCATCCTTTCTTCATAGGTTCACAGTTTCATCCTGAGTACAAATCCACGCCCGAGAATCCGCATCCTCTGTTTAAAGCCTTTGTGGCTGCAGCTAAAAGCATACAGCAGTGATTTGCAAAATGCTGCGAATTTGCGAGTTGTAGTTTCTAAATGTTGAGAATTTTGGAAATTTGATGGAAAATGGTAAAATTTTTTCGCTTTTTGTGAACAATATATCAAAATTGTGATTATCTTTGCGGCAGAAATTGAACAAGAGATAGCAGTTTATGTTTATCGGACTTAAGAATATAACCGCTGTGCTGAACAATAATAATCAGCAGCAGAATAATCAGAACCAGAATAATCAGGTTCCGATGGTTATACCTTTTGACCGGTCAGGTATGTAACTGTTGTATTATTAATAAGGAATAAATAAAGGCTGGTCTTATTGAGACCGGCCTTTTTTGTTTTTACGATGCATCAAAACACAATAATTAACCTCAAAACAAAACACAAATGAAAAAGATTGAAGCAATCATCCGGAAAACCCGGTTTGAAGATGTGAAGGAGGCTCTTTTTGAGGCCGACATCAACTGGTTCTCTTACGCAGAGGTTCATGCCATCGGCCAGGCCCGTCAGGACCGTATATACCGTGGCGTGATGTACAGCACTGATATCATATCGCGCATTGAGATAACCATTATATGTCGTGACCAGTTTGTACAGCCTGCCATTGATGCCATAATGGGTGCGGCTCGTACAGGTCAGGTGGGCGACGGACGCATATTTGTGAGTCCTGTTGATGACACATGGTCAATCCGTACCGGAGAACATGGCGATACCGTATTGAGAGACAAGAAATGAGTGGAAACAATTAAATCATTACAATTATGGAAGACGACATTATTACAACTGTAAGCGGGAGTGGAATTAGCGGACTGGATACGGTCTGGGTATTGATAGCAGCAATGCTGGTGTTCTTTATGCAGCCCGGTTTCGCGCTGGTGGAGGCTGGTTTTACCCGCTCCAAGAACACCGCCAACATACTTATGAAAAACTTTGTGGATTTCATGGTGGGATCATTCCTTTTCTGGATGATAGGATTCGGCCTGATGCACGGAGCAAACAACGGATTCATAGGCGGTCTGCATCTGTTTGACTGGTCGTTCATTGGTGACTCAAACGTTCCTGCCGAGTGCACTCTGATATTTCAGACCGTATTCTGCGCCACTGCCGCTACTATAGTATCGGGCGGTATGGCAGAGAGAACCAAGTTCTCCATGTACGTTCTTATCTCAATCATCATCTCGGTGATTATCTATCCTATTGAAGGCCACTGGACATGGGGTGGCGGCTGGCTCTCAGAGCTTGGTTTCCATGATTTTGCCGGTTCTACCGTTGTTCACTCTTGCGGTGGTGTGATTGCTCTTGCAGGTGCCATGGTACTCGGCCCCCGTATCGGTAAGTATTCAAAGACCGGCGAATCACGCGCTATCCCCGGTCACAACCTGACATTCGGTGCTCTGGGTGTATTTCTGCTCTGGTTCGGTTGGTTTGGTTTCAACCCCGGTTCACAGCTGGCTGCCGAGGGTGCTGAGAACGCAATCGCCATCTCACACGTAATGTGCACAACAAACATGGCGGCAGCTACAGGCGGACTTTCAGTGCTGTTCCTTACATGGCTGGTATATGGCAAGCCTTCACTCTCACTGGTATGCAACGGCATCCTGGCAGGTCTGGTAGGTATCACAGCCGGTTGCGACCTGGTATCAATAGGCGGTGCAGCAATCATTGGTGCTGTATGCGGTGTTGCAATGGTTGGTTCAGTTGCCCTGATAGATAAGGTCTGCAAGATTGATGATCCCGTTGGTGCTGTATCGGTTCACGGAGTATGCGGTATCCTGGGTACACTCATGACCGGTATGTTTGCCGTTGACGGCGGCCTGTTCTATGGTGGCGGCTGGCACTTCCTGGGTGTTGAGGCTCTTGGTTCGCTTGTAACATGTGCATGGTCGTTCGGTCTTGGCCTGCTTACATTCGTAATCCTCAAGAAAGTTCATGGAATCCGCGTTGAGCCCAGAGTAGAGGAGGAGGGCCTGGATATCTACGAG
Organism: Bacteroidales bacterium UBA1192; assembly: GCA_002310175.1. Taxonomy (GTDB): domain Bacteria; phylum Bacteroidota; class Bacteroidia; order Bacteroidales; family Bacteroidaceae; genus Colenecus. The sequence goes on along the minus strand of DBYG01000082.1, from coordinate 4,801 downwards.
CACGGCGAAACCGCCTACAACATCTGATTCCTTTAATTGAAAGCCGGATCGCGGGATACGGGATTTGTTCAACCTGTATTTGATTCGTATTTAAAATCTTTACTATGTCCATAATGATTGGGGAGAACTGATCCCTGTCCATTGCGGCCGGCTTTCAATTATTTACAACAATAATCATAATAAGCATTATATCACTATGAAAAGATATTTCTTAATAGCAATGACATTGACAGCAACGGTCTGCCCGTTGCACGCAGAGATTGAAACAACAGTTGGCGCTGATATCGTAAGCCGATATATATGGCGTGGATGTGATCTTGGTGAGGCTGCCATACAACCCACACTTGGCGTAAGTGCAGCCGGTTTTGACCTGACATTCTGGGGTAGCACCGGAATAGTCAACTGGACCGATACAAAAGAGTTTGATATCACTCTCAGTTACAGTGTTGCCGGATTGAGCGTTGGAGTTACCGATTATTGGTTCAATGCCGGACCGGAGCCTTACGGACGTTATTTCAAGTATGCAAAGGAAAGCACAAACCATGTGTTTGAGGCATTTGCAGGTTATGACTTGGGGTTTGCATCAATAAACTGGTATACAAACTTTGCAGGCAATGACCTAAAGGCCGATGGATGCAGTGCTTTCAGCTCCTATTGTGAACTGGCTGCTCCCTTCAGCCTGGGCGGGGCGGACTGGACTGCAGCATTGGGCTTTGTCCCATTTGAGAGTCCGTTCTATGGAACCGATGGCTTTGCGGTAACCAACATATCACTGACTGCTTCAAAAGAACTTGAGATAACAGAGAGTTTCAGTTTGCCTTTATCGGCCGGACTGACAGTTAACCCGTGTTCAGAGATGAGTTATCTTACTGTGGGCATATCGTTCTGAAAAGAGCATTCATTCGGTAATGTCCGGCTTAAAGGCGTGGCAGAAGAATCAAATTCTGCGCGCCTTTTTGTTTGTGGTAATATTTTCCTTAAAAACCTTTCTGATTGGAATAGTGGATTGCCATTCTTACCTTCGTGCTGAAATATTGGGGCTATATGAAACTTGATGTAAAGTCAATGCTGGAGAGACGTTACGGAAAAGGCAGGGTGCCGAGGCTTTTGCTGTGGTATCTAAGACGCCTCTTCCATGAGGATTTCCTGAACCGTTTCTTTGAGAAAGGATACACCGGAACGGAATTCTGCGACAAAGCTATAGATTACCTGGGTATAAAATTACAGGTAGAGGGAGAAATACCCAGTGGCGGACCATACACCTATGTTTCAAATCATCCACTGGGCGGTGCCGACGGGCTTGCGCTTTTATTGGTCATCGGTAAGAAAGGAGATGTGATGCTGCTTGGCAATGATTTCCTGACTAATATAGACGGATTGAGGCCGATGATAGTGCCTGTAAACAAGATCGGTATGCAGAGCCGCACACTCAAACATGGCATTGACAATGCTTACAGCGGGAACACCCATATCCTGGATTTTCCTGCTGGGCAGGTCTCACGCCGGAACCATGGTGTGATTGCAGACCGCCGCTGGAGTAAGACATTCCTGACCAAGAGCATCGAGACACACAGGGATATCATTCCCATTCATTTCTACGGCACCAATTCCAGGCGGTTCTACAGGATGGGACGAATCCAGCAGATCCTTAAACTGAAGTTTCCGCTGGCAATGATTTTCCTGCCCGATGAACTGTACCGTTCACAAGGAAAGACTTACCGGATAGTCATAGGGCAGCCAATACCATGGAGTTCATTTGGCAGAGACGTAGATATAAAAAGTCAGGTAGAACAAATAAAAAATATAACGTATTCGCTATGAAAAGGATAATTGATCCCGTCAGTACGGAAGTGCTCAAGTCGCAGCTAACCAAAGACAAGTTTTTGCGTACTACCAATCACGGAGGAAACGAGATATATGTGGTGGACAACCACAATGCTCCGGATGTTATCCGCGAGATAGGTCGTCTGCGCGAGGAGGCTTTCCGCGCGGGAGGCGGTGGCACCGGCCGTGAACTTGACATAGACAAGTTTGATACCGATCCCGCTTACGGTTACAAGCAGCTGGTCCTTTGGGATCCGGAGGCTGAACGGATCATTGGCGGATACCGTTATGTGCTCTGTGATGATATAGTCTATGATAAATACGGACAGCCTATACTCACGTCATCGCATATGTTCCGATTCTCAAAGAAGTTCATCAACAGCTATCTGGAGCATACAATTGAACTGGGACGTTCTTTTGTGGCCGTCGATTACCAAAGCTCCAAGGGAGGATCCAAAAGCATATTTGCTCTTGACAACCTGTTTGACGGACTGGGAGCACTGATGGTAATGTACAAGGGGCGCATGAAATACTTCTTCGGCAAGATGACCATATACCGCCAGTATCCCACGCCTGCACGCGAGATGATTCAGGTGTTCCTTAACAAATGGTTCGGTGCCGCCAAGATGCGCCGTGTCAAACTGGTCAAACCCGCCAGAGTGAAACGTCCCATAAAATATATGAAAAAACTTAATGGGCTGACATTCAAGGAGGATTATCGCAACCTGAAAGCCTTCGTGTCGGATTTTGGAGTAAGCATACCGCCTTTGGTTAACTCCTATATGAACTTATCGCCAAAAATGCAGTATTTCGGTACCGGCATAAACGATGAGTTCGGGGATATCTATGATTCAGGAATCCTGATACCTTTCAAGTTCATTGCTGATGACAAGTTGAACCGTCATGTCAAGACGCTCAAGCCCAAACTGCTGATTCCGCTCCGCAATCTGCTACGCAGGAAATATTGAAATGAATATGACTAATTGATGTGCAAAATGAATAAGTTCTGACTATTTATCGGTATTATTAGATTATTTGCGTCAAAATGATATTTTTATAAGGATTTTGTTTGGCGGATAGAAAATAGTGTTTATATTTGCACCCAAATTAGTGAAGCAAGTTATGGCTAAAGGTTTGGTTTTTGTAACCAATAATAATCAGAATAACCAGAATCAGAACCAGAATAATCAGGTTCGGATGGTTACTTCTTTTGGCCAGCGGGAAAGCTAATCATTCAGGGTAAATAATAAAGAACAAAACATAAAAGACTGGTCAATCTGATCAGTCTTTTTTTTGTTTGATACACCTGGGTGGAAAGGTGAAGCGGATTTTGAACACAATGAGATAAGAACAACAAAACAATAAATACTATGTGTGGAATAGTTTCAATCTTCAGGATTAAGCAGCAGTCGGAGCAGTTACGTCAGCAGGCTCTTGAGATGAGCCGCAGGATTCGCCACCGCGGTCCGGACTGGAGCGGAATATGGTGCGGAGGCTCTGCTATACTGGCTCATGAGCGCTTGAGTATCGTTGATCCCCAGTCGGGCGGTCAGCCCCTTTTCAGTGAGGACCGTCTGCAGGTGCTGGCCGTTAACGGTGAGATATACAACCATCAGGCTATACGCCGCGAATATGAAGGCCGATACACGTTCAGTACCGGCAGTGACTGCGAGGTTATCCTGGCGCTGTACCGCGATGCTGTACGTGCGGGTGGCACTCAGGAGGACTTTATCCGCATGCTGGAGCGACTGAACGGCATTTTTGCCTTTGCTCTGTATGATGCAGAGCGTGATGAGTATCTGGTGGCGCGTGACCCGATAGGAGTTATACCTCTTTATATAGGTAAGGATAAGGAGGGACATATCTGTGTGGCCAGTGAGCTCAAGGCGTTGGAGGGAATCTGTACAGAGTATGAGCCGTTCCTTCCGGGACATTTCCTGAGCAGCCGCTCTGGATTGGTGGAGCGCTGGTATACCCGTGACTGGTTCAGGTATGATGCTGTTAAGGATAACAAGGCCGATGTAAAGGAGTTGCACGATGCCCTTGAGGCAGCAGTAAAGCGCCAGCTGATGTGTGACGTGCCTTACGGAGTGCTGCTCTCCGGCGGTCTGGACAGTTCAGTGATATCGGCCATAGCCAAGAAAAACGCTGCCCGCCGCGTTGAGACCGATGATAAGCAGGAGGCATGGTGGCCGCGTCTGCACTCGTTCGCAGTGGGCCTGAAAGGTGCTCCGGATCTGGCCAAGGCACGTGAGGTGGCAGAGCACATAGGAACCGTTCACCATGAAATCAACTACACGGTCCAGGAGGGTTTAGATGCTTTAAGAGACGTGATTTATTTTATTGAAACATACGATGTTACCACGGTGCGTGCCAGCACCCCGATGTACCTTCTTGCACGCGTTATACGCAGCATGGGTATCAAGATGGTACTGAGTGGCGAGGGGGCCGATGAGGTCTTTGGAGGCTACCTCTATTTCCATAAGGCTCCCGATGCGCAAGCATTCCATGAGGAGACCGTACGTAAGATCTCAAAACTTCACCTTTATGACTGCCTGCGTGCCAACAAGTCTCTGGCAGCATGGGGCGTTGAGGGCCGCGTTCCGTTCCTGGACAAGGAGTTTCTGGATGTGGCCATGCGCATGAACCCCGCTGCCAAGATGTGTCCCGGCCATGAGATAGAGAAACGTGTGGTGCGTGAGGCATTTGCCGATATGCTGCCGGAGAGTGTGGCCTGGCGCCAGAAAGAGCAGTTCAGTGACGGTGTGGGGTACAGTTGGATAGACTCGCTCAAGGAGATAACATCGGCCGCAGTTACTGATGAGCAGATGGCAAATGCAGCAGAGCGTTTCCCCATCAACACCCCCATGAACAAGGAGGAGTACTACTACCGCTCAATATTTGAGGAGCATTTCCCAAGTGCATCAGCAGCCAAGTGCGTACCCAGTGTGCCAAGCGTAGCTTGCTCTACCGCTGA
>DBYG01000081.1:6529-6676 GCA_002310175.1 Bacteroidales bacterium UBA1192 | reverse complement strand
AATCGGCTCGCAAAATTACACTTTTTGAATGAATTAGCGCACAAAACATTGATTTTTTTTCTTTCTACATAGGGACAATCTGTCTTCAGAAACATCCAACAAAACAGCATAAGTTCAACAGGGGTACGAGCGCACAAAAGCCACTAT
>DBYG01000081.1:5541-6473 GCA_002310175.1 Bacteroidales bacterium UBA1192 | reverse complement strand
AGCCGTGTATCGGAAAGGACAAAACAAAGGCGCCACCCGGATTGGTGGCGCCGTGTCTTTATAACATCTTATTTCTCTCCCAGAGGAGTGGACAGGGGCGATAGCGATCGCAAGGATAAACTCGGGAATCCTGTATTCCACCTCCCAGATACGGCTCTTTCCGTACTTGCGGCTGATCCCTCTGTTGTCCCATTCTTAGGAGCAGCATTCACATTAACATTATTCCAGTCCTTCATAATATTCAAATTGTTTTTGTTCTACATCAAATAGTCCTTTTGTCCCTTTTACTGCTCAGTTCGCCTACGTGCTAACCCGGCAATCTTGGTTACAACACCCTGAGCATATCATTTCATGTACCTCTATGGCAAATATAAGAAAACAAATTGAAACAAGTGTTAATTATTGTAACTTTTTTGTGTCATTTTGATAAAAAAAATTGCCGATGACCGTAAAAAGCCATCGGCAACATATTACAGACGCGACTTCTTTTATGGGAAAACCGCATATTGGATAAGTCGGGATGCAAAAACGCCCAGTACGATAAACAGAACCAGATAAAGAAGCAGGGCGATTGCACCTACTATAATACCTGCAGGAGCGGTCTTACGCTCGCCCTGAGGGAGCTTATCGGTTATAAGGACTACCAGGAGTCCTATTAAGGGGCTGGCAATAACCGATGCACAGAACGCCCATCCGAATCCTGACTCCCTGCGTGCACCCAGTACACCTACGAGCACAGCCATAAGAATCATGAAAAGGAAAGCGATAATCAAGAGAGCGACGGGAAGCATCGCAAAACTTGAAATAAGGTTGGCTTCATTTGTAAAATCCATAGCAAACAATGATTTAGTTAATATAAATATGGTTTATTCCAATCCGTTGAAAGGAGCCGGCATGCGTTTGGTGTAACCCTGGGCATGGAAAGTGGCTAT
>DBYG01000081.1:5091-5474 GCA_002310175.1 Bacteroidales bacterium UBA1192 | reverse complement strand
AGCTGGTCACCAAGTTTGGCCGATACATGATAATATATGGTGGAATTGATTGCGAACGCCATATTCTCACCTTGGTTTACAAGAGCGGCGAACACAAGGTCAGCAAGCGTAAAGAGTGCTCCACCCTGACATATGTTGCCCGCATTAAGGTGATGTTCTGTCACGGTCATGGTAGCTTTAGCGGTTCCGGGCTTGATATCGGTCAACTGAATGCCTATGTACTTGGCAAACTTATCGCCCTCATTAAGAAAATCTTTCAGTGTCATATTCAATTATAAAAGGTATATCGGAATGCAAATGTATTGAAAATCTCTCTATTCATTATCTTTGCCTTCAATAAACAACACTAACCTTAATAATATGAAGACAAGATCACTTCTCAT
>DBYG01000081.1:3315-4988 GCA_002310175.1 Bacteroidales bacterium UBA1192 | reverse complement strand
TGGATAGAGGACAGCGAAGGCCAGGTAGTCCGCACGCTTACTGTGACATCATTCACCACTAAGGGCCGTGGAGGTCGTCGCGGTTACACATTCCGTCCCACCTGCGTACCCACATGGGTCAAGAACGCAGGGGCCGAGCAGATGACCGACGAGCAGATTGACGCCGTAACAGGTGCCACACCCTCCAAGAGCGGGCTGCAGACCTTTACATGGGATTTCAAGGATGCCGACGGAAAGGCTGTTCCGGCCGGTAACTACAAGATATGCCTTGAGGCCACTCTCTACTTTAACAGCATTGTCATGTACAGCGGTACATTCTCAACCAAGGACAAGGCCGGTGAGATAAAGCTCACCTCCACCCTGACCGAGGAGGACGAGGCTCACAAAGACATGATCACCCAAGTCAAAGCAGAGCTCAAATAACCGCAGGGGCACAATAGGGACGGTTCTATCTGCGCCCTCGGGAGGGCACAGATAGAACCGTCCCTATTGTGCCCCAATTATTGCATCAATCAGTTCCTGTGACGGGTAATCCATGGGGATTATCCCAACAGGACCGCTATTGGTTCTAAGGTAATCAAGAATTTGTCCGTTAATAGTATCTGAGCACCTTTTGATATTCGTACGGACGCCTGTGCCCGTATAGCCCGATGCATGGTTTATGCACCACACCCCGTCATCCGCATCACTGAACCCCTGCAACAGGCCGTAAATATTTTCCCTTTTGGCGGACAGGTAGGCATCAGCGTCATTGCTGCCTGACGTGAAATAATCCTGTGCCCAAAGCACTGTGCCCTGGCCTGCCGATGACATAAGGCTTGCCCTTAGGGTACTTCCGTTTCCCGGCCAGCCACGCACTACGGCACCTGGTGCATCAACGCCATCGGATGGTGCGTTACGATGTATGAAAAGAATGCGCCCGCGGATATCGGCCACAGTCATATCGGCTTTGAAGTCTGCCAGCATGCCGGCGGGAATCACGCTCCTTATCACCTCCATCATCCCGTCCACAGCAGCCTGCCCACCGCCAGCACTGTTGGTCATCACTATGCAGAACTCAGTGGGGTTCCGCTCGATCTTGCTTTTAAGGACCGACAGGGCCTGGGCAAGAGTCAGGTGACAGCTGGCCGGACCGTGATATATCTTAAGTTCACCACCGTCCAACCTGGGCCTGAGGTCAAAGAAACGGATCCCGGCATCCCACTGCTCCGAAAGATCCATCGTCTGGGTTCGGGCGTAGTGACGCATGGGAAACCGTACGCCTGCCGTACCGGAGTCATGCGTTCCCGGGATGGAGACCTTGCAGACCTTCATTGTATCGGGCAGGGCGGCCATCCAATGGTCACGGTCCGTCTGTGCGCTGGCAATCAGTGTCAGCAGGAGTATGGGAATGATTGAAAAATGACGCATTGTTAAACGACCCCTTTGCGTCACTTTGGGATGTTCAGCACAGCCTGGAGTGCAGGTTTGGGAGTACGGTCGCGGTTGTAGAGCAGCGGATAGTTGGTGCGGTTGGGGATGGGATATCCATTCTTCCATGACATGCCGTCATGCAGTCCCCATATCGTCACGCGGTCTATCTTGTCGCGGCGGCTGTAGAATATGTTGAACAGCTCCGCATATCGGGCCGTAAGCTGAGCCTGGACATCATCGGGCAGACCGTTCTTGTACGG
>DBYG01000081.1:0-3234 GCA_002310175.1 Bacteroidales bacterium UBA1192 | reverse complement strand
TTTACACCCAGGGCTGCGAATGTGTCAATCGCGGCGGTTATATACTCGTTCTTGGGGAAATTGAGTCCCCAATGTGCCTGTATGCCGATGCCGTCTATGCGGATACCCTCTTTCTGGAGCATACGTACCATGCGGGCTATGCCGTCACGTTTGGTGGGGCGCCACACGTTGAAATCATTGTAATAGAGTTCAGCGTTGGGATCATACTGGTGGGCAAACTTGAATGCCAGACGTACCACCTCATCGCCATCACCGTTAAAGGCATTGGTCCACAGGGTCTTGCGGTATGAACCGTCATTATCTATTATCTCATTAACCACGTCCCAGGCATCGATCTTACCCCTGAAATGACCGGCCACCGTCTCAATGTAACTGCGCATGGTCTCAACCATCTCATCATGGCTCTTGGGGGTGCCGTCTGGATGGTTGAAAAAGAAATCGGGGGTCTGGTTATGCCAAACCAGGGTATGGCCCAATGCCCACAGTCCGTTATCCTTGGCAAACTGGACGTAGCGGTCGGCCGCCTGGAAATTCCAGCGGTCTGGTGACGGGTGAAGCACCTCGGCCTTCATATCATTCTCGGGGCTTACGGCATTGAACTGCTGCAGGATTATCCGGGCCGATCGGGCATCACGGCCGTTCACTATACTTGAGTTCACGGCACATCCCATCTTGAATGCATCGGCATAAGCACCTTTAAGTGTCTTCTGCGCAGATACAGTAATGGTGCACATCAGAAACAGGGCAAAAACTACTGTAATTCTCTTCATTATTCTGATTATTCGGTTAGTATGCAAATATAAAAACACTATCTTTGACAACACAACTAATTGCGCCTAAATATGAAAAGAGTCCTTTCTTTGTTTGTCATCACCTGCTTGATGATTTGTTCATGCAAAAGCAACAGCGGTCAGCAACCGGCATCATCGGACCAGACATCATCGGACCAGACAGAGGCGCCAACCGGTATGGCTGCAACAATCCTGACATTCTACAAAGCCTATTGTACTGAATTCGATGGAGAATCAAAGACCGACTCCATTCTCTCCGTTTATTGCACTGATGAGCTACGGGAGTATGTAATGGATTGTGTCGGTGAGTATGACTTTGTTTTAAACGGAGGAATATATTCTGAAATACACACAGAATCTTTCCGTGTTGTCAAACAGAATGAGAAATACATTGTAAGTTTTGAGTACACCCCATGGCCAGTCAGAGATGAGCCGGCAAAGGACTCCGTATATATAATGGTAAATAAGGAGAATAAGATATCATATATCATAAGACCACAAGACAACTACCGCGTTCCCAATGCTTACTACGGCAAGCAACTCTACAATTTTGAGGAATATGAATTTGTCGACCTGGGCCTGAGCGTAAGTTGGGCCTCCTTCAATATCGGATCATACAATTTTGCCCCCTATATGAACGGTGACTTTTTTGCATGGGGTGAGACCGTGCCAAGGAAGGAATTCGTTCAGAACTATTATCTGAAACCCAAACAGGATCATTATTATGAGGGCAAACTGAACCTTCTGGAATCATGCGACGATGCTGCCACTGTGCTTTGGGGTGAAGATTGGCGCTTACCCACCAAAGAGGAATTCCAGGAACTGATTGACAAGTGCCAGTGGGAATGGACAAGAATCAATTATCATTGGGGGTATAACGTTACCGGGCCAAACGGCAATTCAATTTTTCTCCCGGCCGGAGGAATGATGAGGAGAAAGACAGAATATGTCAATTATGAATCGGGGCTTTATTATTGGACAAGTTCATGCAAATTTGATGATCCCGAAAGAGAGCCTAAAGCATGGTCTTTTACTTCAAATTCCGATGGGCCCGATAAGAGCAAGGACAGGCATATGATAATATCACTCACTCCCTTGAGCATTCCGACCGGACGCTCAATAAGACCTGTCACCTCTAAACATTATGTCCCCATAAGCGATATTACTGTCAGCAAAACCAAATTGAAACTGAAAATAGGCGATGAGTATATTCTGAGCGCTGCATTCATCCCCGAGAATGCCACTAAAAGGAATATTTACTGGCGAAGCGGCAATTCGGCTGTAGCATATGTTGACATAAACGGAAAGGTAACTGCCATATCAGACGGAAAATGCACAATAACCGCCGTTTGCGGAAAGTTCAAAAAGGAGTGTCAGGTCACTGTCGTCAAGCCCCAAGACTACGTTCCCGTCAAGCAGGAAAAGGTTACCACCATATATGAATTCGGAAAGGAGGTGAATGACTCTTTAATTGACGAATTCGTGGATTATCCCGATTCCTTAATACTTAAAGAAGTTTTCAAGACACACGTAGGTGACGGATCAAATGGATTTGATATAACATTTTCCAACTATGCCGATGAGGGCTGGGAGGAAGAACCCGGTGAATACTGTATGATAACGATTGAAACCGCCCAGGGAAAATACCAATTCAAGAATGGGGACTGGATGACCCATGAACTGTTTGAAAACTGGTATTTCCACTGTCATCCTGTAGACAAGTCACGTTATCTGCTGTTCTTAAGAGGTTTTGATTACGGATGCTGCCCCGGAGTCCTGACTGTACTGGCAATCGATAATACCGGAGCACGGGTAGTCTATAATAAGGAGTGTACATTTGATGAAATAAACAAAGAGCCTTTCTCCATAACAACTGAACACTGGTATTCAGAGTCTGTCTCAAAGTATGATATCAAATACTCCACTGCATATAACCTGTTTGTAGAGGACGGCGCTCTTAAGATAAAAACCGTTGAACTACTGCGCGAATAAAAGCGTATCTTTGCAGCCGTTTTAGAACAAGACACGCATGGAAAGGTTCAAAAAGGTTGTAAAGCAGGCGGCGCCGAGGGCGTTAAAGACGATATGGTGGATATTCAAGATAACCGCCACCGTCTCTTTCATCATGTTCCTGCTTAAGTATACCGGTATACTCACATGGATAGCTACGGCTGTAAGTCCCGTGTTCCATATATTCGGACTGCCGGGTGACGCCGCTCTGGCTTACGTGAGCGCGTACTTTATTAATATATACTCGGGCATTGCGGTGATATCGACCCTGGATATGACCGTAAGGCAGATAACCATACTGGGTACCATGAACCTGGCGGCGCACGCCATGGTGGCCGAGACCGCCATCCAGAAAAAGACCGGCACCCCCATCAAACATATGGTGATAGTACGTACTCTGGCGTCAATCACGCTGGGTATCGTGATGAACCTG
>DBYG01000051.1:34811-34986 GCA_002310175.1 Bacteroidales bacterium UBA1192 | reverse complement strand
GCTATCGACGCAGGTATCGAGCTGGGTGCTGAGAACTATGTATTCTGGGGTGGCCGTGAGGGTTATATGAGCCTTCTCAACACTGACCAGAAGCGTGAGAAAGAGCACATGGCTACCATGCTGACCATGGCCCGTGACTATGCACGCGCCAAGGGTTTCAAGGGTACATTCCTGA
>DBYG01000051.1:14822-34705 GCA_002310175.1 Bacteroidales bacterium UBA1192 | reverse complement strand
AACCACGCTACTTTGGCTGGTCACACATTCGAGCACGAGCTGGCCTGCGCTGTTGACGCCGGTATGCTCGGTTCAATCGATGCCAACCGCGGTGATTATCAGAACGGTTGGGATACAGACCAGTTCCCCATTGACAACTACGATCTGACACAGGCTTGGATGGAGATCATCCGTAACGGTGGTTTGGGCACAGGCGGCACCAATTTCGATGCCAAGACCCGTCGTAACTCAACAGACCTTGAGGACATCGCTATCGCACACATCAGCGGTATGGATGCTATGGCCCGCGCTCTTGAGTCAGCAGCCAAGCTGCTTGAGGAGTCACCCTACAAGAAGATGAAGGCTGAGCGTTATGCATCATTCGACAGCGGTCTCGGTAAGAAGTTCGAGGAGGGCAAGATGACCTTCGAGGAGGCTTACGAGTACGGCAAGAAGGTGGATGAGCCCAAGCAGACCAGCGGCAAGCAGGAGCTGTACGAGGCAATTGTTGCCATGTACGCATAAGGCAAACCTTAAAAAGAAAAAAGCCCGGAGAAATTCCGGGCTTTTTTTATTTGAAAGAAAGAACCGTCAGTTCTTCTTGCCGACAGGCAGGAACTAACTCTTTACGGTTATATCCATGTGGGGATAAGCAAAATGAAATCCCATCTGAGGCAATCTGGTATATAGGGTCTTGTTGAGAAGGAATCTGACATCCCAGTAATCAGTGGCATTGACCCATGCACGGATAGTAAAAGTTATATCACTGTCATTCAATGAACTTAGAACGACAAGAGGGTCTGCAACACCAGGAGTGTCTGAATCTAAAATACGCTTTTCAGCCCTTAGCAGTTCCGTGATTGCCTTGATGCAATTGTCGGCATCAGTACCGTATGCCAGGTTAACCGTCATGTCAATACGTCTTAACTGCATTGATGAATAGTTGTCAATATTCCCGTTGAAAAGGGCACCGTTAGGAATAATCACCATCCGGTTGTCAATTGTAAGAATTTTGGTGTTGACTATGGTTACATCCTTGACTCTGCCACTGTATCCCTGTGCGGATATGAAATCACCTGCCTTGAAAGGTTTGAACACAAGTAGCATAATTCCACCCGCAAAATTTGATATCGTACCGCTTAGAGCCATACCTATAGCCATACCACCTGCAGCGAGCAGTGCCGCAATGGATGTGGTGTTGATACCTAAAGTGCTGATGGATATGATTATCAGTATAACAGTAAGGGCTATGGAAACAAAGGAAGTAATGAATGAAGCGAGAGTACCCTCCGTCTTGCGCCGGGCGAATATTCTTGCTAATGCTTTTTTTATCCTGCGTATTATCCAGGCTCCAAGAGAGTATATTACAATGGCAGCCAGAAGCTTTAGACCGAATTGCGTAGCCGTTTGTATCAGATCTTCCATGAATCCTTGGGGATTGGTCTTCAGTTGTTCCAGCGCTCCATATGTAGCTATCTTGATTGAATCGTTGACACGTGCCAGCTCTTCAACATCAATGTTTATGGCTTGGGTCTGCAGAAATACCATAGCTTGGGAATAAAATAATATTGTAAAACGTTGCAAATTTAGGGATTTCGGCCAAAATAAACTATTTTTGAAGTTTGTAATGAAACTCTTTGTTAAAATAATAACCATAATCGCGTCACTCTTCGTTGTGGCCGGATGCGGAAGCGCATGTGTCAAGGAACTGCAAAGAGCGGAATCCGTTCTACAGGTTAATCCGGATTCTGCTGCCGTAATCCTGGATGGAATCAACTGTACTCAGTTACGTGGTAGAAAAGCTGCTTTATACGGAATACTGCGTTCCATTACCGATTATAAGACCGGACAGGCTGTTACGTCAGATTCACTGGCCCGTTTAGGTACTGAAAGATTCGGACATAGGAAAGGGCGTTTGGCTTCAAAGAGTTGGTATGCATTGGGATGCATATCCTCACGATTAGACAGGGATCCGGACGCCATTTACGCCATGCTTAAGGCCAGGGACCTTTCCCGGGACACTCTTTCGGAACAGTATGCATCAACTATACAGATCCTGGGGCATCATTATATTCGTCGTGGTATGTATGATGAGGCTCTCAAGTCGTTTGAAAGATGCCAACCGTTGTTTGAAAAAAATGGAGACAGTGCGGCTATTTCATTCTGCCGTTTCAAATCAGCTCTGGCGTATTCCGGAAAAGGTGATTATAACAAAGCCGGTAAAATGTTCCATGCACTTTTGAGAGATCCCCATCTTGATGCGGAGAGCCGCAATGATTGTAATCTGTATCTTGCGCAGGCGCTCAACATGATGCAGGATGATGTGGTTGACAAGGATGCTGCCGCCATAGAACTGTCGCTTACGAACAGATATATAGCCGGATGCGTCGATGAAGAGAAGGCTGCCGCAGGATATACCATGAAAGGAATAGCATTGTACTATCTTCAACAGACTGACTCGGCATTTCATTATCTGAGCAAATCCCTGGCAGCAACTAATGACCTTGAAATAACGAGCCTGAACTACAAGGCTCTCTCCAAGGTGGCATCCAGATGGGGAGAGTACAGGATATACTACAATAACATGGAGATGTATGTCATGTATCAGGATTCAATCAACAGGCGGATGAGCCGGCAGGATGTGGCCGATGTACGACTGAAGCACAATGATGAGATGCAGCAGCTCAGGATGAAGACTCGCAGTCTTGGAATAGTGCTTTCAAGCGGACTTATTGTCATGGCTGTAATTGGAGTGACCATAATCACATATATACAGCGTGACAGACGCCGGCAGGCGTACTATGTCAAACAGCATGACGAGTTTATCCGCAAACAGAATTCTGAGAGATATGATACGGTGAGCAGCCAATTGGAGTCCTTATGCAAGAGGTTCCGCTCCGGAACTGCATACAGCCTGATAAATGATGTCGGAATGGAGCACCGTTCGTTCCGTATGGAGGAACGTGATCTGGTTGCGCATGACATAAACCTATACTTCGGGGATATGATCGGTTCGTTGAGAGCTGAATGCGGCAAGGTTGGACAGAATGAAATCAACCTTCTCTTCCTGACGGCCCTGGGTCTCAACCCGGATCTTATAGCTGATATCCTGTGCACTTCGCGTTCCAATCTGCGCAGCATTAAGTCCCGCCTTAAGTCAAAAGTCACGGACGAGACTTTTTCGCTCTTTTTCAAGGATTGACCAGACTCCGGTTATCTGATCATGTTGACGGCACCGAATACACCAAGGCTGGCCGCAAGCATGATAGCTGCAGCGAGCAACAGTCCGAGCAGTATGTAGAGAACGCTTTTCCTGAAGTCCAGGTCAAGCAGGCTGGCAGCCAGTGTGCCGGTCCAGGCACCGGTCCCCGGGAGCGGAATACCCACAAAAAGCAATAGAGCCATATAGAGGCCAACACCTGCTTTCTCCTCCAGCTTACGTCCCCCTTTCTCTCCTTTCTCCAGGCACCACCGGCAGAATCCGCCTATCACTTTCCTGTCCTTGCCCCAATCCAGTATCTTGCGGGCAAAGAGGAATATAAACGGTACAGGGAGCATATTGCCTATCAGCGCCACTACGATGGACGGAACGATGGGCAAATCAAAACCAACTGCATAAGGAATGGCACCGCGAAGCTCAATCAGCGGAACCATGGAGATGAGAAAAACTATCAGATATTTTTTCATAGACAATGCTTGATAAAAGTCAGTACTAATTTATTTTTCTTCAGGAAGTATTTTAGCTGCAATTTTACGCAGGTCCTCGTCTTCAGGGTCAAGTGCAAGTCCATTCAGGAGGTGTTTTTCAGCCTGTTCCAAGCACCCTATCCGGTATGCGGTGTCTGCTAAATAATAATATAACTCCACATACAACTCCTCAGGCACATCATCATCGAGCATCAACATGGAAAGAGTATCCATGAATTTGTCATACGCATTTTCAAAACGTTCCAACTCATACAGGCAGCGTCCGCAGTAGTAGAGGAGGGTGTACGATGAAGGGTCATCATTAAGCAGATCGTTGTAAATGGCATACGCTTCTTCCCAGTCATTCATACTGAAAATGCAACTGGCTTTCATCATACGTGCAGACTTGTCATCCGGATTAATGGCCTCTATGAAATCAAAGCATTCCCGGGCCCTTGGAAAGTCATTTTTTTCATAATATATCCTGCCCAACTGATCCCAGTAGTAGGTATCGTATGCAAATTCATCAAGAAGATGATTATACCATTCTATTGCAGTATCGGCCTGACCAGTATCAAAATACAGGTCAGCCTGTAACTCTATGAAATTTCGTGATTCCGGTGACAGCACCAGAGCCATGTCCAGCCATTTCTGACAGAGATCATAGTTTCGGTTATCCATATACTTGACAATGATGTCATTAAGCATTCCGGAATCATTGTCACTCAATTCAACAGCTTGTGAAAAGTAAGTATCTGCATCATCCGGACGTCCGAAAGCCAGTTCAATTTCACCTTTCAGGTAGAGCAGTTCCTGATTGTCTGGGTCCGATATAGACTCAGTCAGGACTCTGGCTTCATCCTTCATACCTCTGCGGAGCAGATTGTTGGCTTTGGAAATAAGTATGTCTGCATCGGATGGGTGTAGGCTCAGACCATATTCTATGACTTCGTCGGACTTGTCAAGTTCACCGTTTATCGAATAGAATTCGGCAATGTTTGCTATATCTATGCTATCAAAATAGACGGAACATCCGTCAGACAGCATATTCTCATACATTTCCAGGAGTTCCGTAAACTCCCGGCTGTCATAGTATGATGCTGAGTCGTCCTTCATTAAGCCTTGTCCTTGACCTTGCTCCAGGTATCCTTTAGTGATACTGTGCGGTTGAATATGAGGTGATCAGGAGTGGAATCCTTGTCAGTGCAGAAATAACCTATGCGTTGGAACTGGAAATGGTCCATGGGCTTGGTATCAGCTAAATACTGCTCCACATAGCAGTTCTCGCGTATCTCCAGTGAATCGGGGTTTTTCATCTGTTTGAGTGCGTCAATCACGTCCATTCCCTCCTCGCGCAGACGGGCCAGCTCGTCCCTCGGGTTCTCAACCTTCCACAGACGGTCATAAAGACGGACTTCAGCTTTGACGGCGTGGGCTGCACTTACCCAATGAATGGTGCCCTTGCACTTGCGGTTACAATCGGATTCGCCGGTCTTGGTGTTGGGGATATATTCGCAATAGACCTCCTCAACAGTGCCGTCAGCTGCTTTCTTGCAGCCGGTGCATAGTACTATGTAAGCGCTCTTGAGGCGTACTTCGCGGCCTTGGCTCAAACGGAAATACTTGGCAGGCGCATCCTCCATAAAATCTTCACGTTCAATCCAGAGCTCACGGCTGAACGTTATCTTGTGCGTACCGGCTTCTGGTTCTTCCGGGTTGTTGACGGCCTCCAGTTCTTCGGTCTTGCCTTCCGGGTAATTGGTTACAATCAGCTTGACAGGGTTGATGACAGCTGATACCCGTGTGGCCCTGCGGTTAAGGTCCTCACGGATGGCGGACTCCATGAGTGCCATATCGTTAAGGGCGTCGAACTTGGTGTAACCTATGCGGTCCACAAACATACGGATGGCTTCCGGGGTATATCCGCGACGGCGGTAACCGCAGATGGTAGGCATACGGGGATCATCCCATCCTGATACCATTCCGTTCTGCACCAGTGCCAGCAGGTTGCGTTTGCTCAGAAGGGTATAGTTAAGGTTCAGTTTGTTGAACTCGGTCTGTCGGGGACGGTTGTCATCCAGGTCCTGACCTTTCTTGAGCCAGTCTATGAAGAGGTCATAGAGCGGACGGTGAGGAACGAACTCCAGCGTACAGAGAGAGTGTGTGACACCTTCGAAATAGTCGCTCTGGCCGTGTGCGAAGTCATACATCGGATATGCCTTCCACTTGGTGCCTGTACGATGGTGAGGCGTCTTTACAATGCGATATATTATGGGATCGCGGAACAGCATGTTGTTGTGAGCCATGTCAATCCTGGCACGCAGTACCATAGAGCCTTCCTCAAGCTCGCCGCTGTTCATCTTGTAGAACAGGTCCAGATTCTCCTGTATGGGACGGTCACGGTAAGGACTGTTTATGCCGGGTTGGGTAGGGGTGCCCTTCTGTGAAAGGATGGTCTCCTGATCCTGCTCGTCAATATAAGCCTTGCCCTCCTTGATAAGCTCAACGGCAAAGTCCCACAGCTGCTGGAAGTAATCAGATGCGTAGAACTCGTTCTCCCACCGGAATCCCAGCCACTGTATATCCTCCTTTATGGCATCCACATACTCTGTGTCCTCCTTGGTCGGGTTGGTGTCATCAAAACGCAGGTTACAGATGCCTCCGTACTTCCGGGCCATGCCGAAATCCAGGCATATCGCCTTGGCGTGTCCTATGTGAAGGTAACCGTTGGGCTCCGGCGGGAAACGGGTCTGAATCCTCCCTCCGTTCTTACCCTCGGCAAGGTCCTTGCGGATCATCTCCTCAATGAAGTTATAGCTTTTCTTCTCGCTGTTTTCTGCTGCGTTAATCTCTGCCATAGTGATATTTGTTTTGCAAAGCGCAAAGTTACCTTTTTTTAGTCGTTTTTCAGGGTATGGACTGACTATTTTTAAGCTTATCTTTGCACTTGCTATGACAGAGGAGACCAGACAGGAACTGATAAATGCGGCTGAAAGGTGCGAGTGCCCCGCTTTCATTGATGGTGACCCCATATCTTTTCCGCACCGGTACAGCGGTCAGCGTGACATTGAGGTGTCAGCTTTCATATCGGCCTGGATGGCATATGGAAGCCGAAAGGTCTTTCTTGGTGTGCTTGAACGGCTTCACGGCATGATGGATGCTGCAGGAGGTCCATACCATTATGTGATATCCGGAGCGTGGCAGAATCCGGAACATGATCCGGACAGATGCCTGTACCGTTTCTACAAGTGGGCGGATTTCAGGATGCTTTGTGAACGCCTGTGCGGAATATATTCCGGAATGGAAAGCCTGGAGTATCTGTTCAATCCGGGCGAGCCGCTTGAGAAAGGGGTTTACAGGTTGTGCAGTGTGTTTGAGGGTGTGAACGGAATACCTGTTCCTGGCAGCATATCGGCCAACAAACGCCTTTATATGTTTCTGCGCTGGATGGTCCGCAAGGGGAGCCCGGTGGATTTCGGGATATGGACTCGCATCACTCCTGCACAGTTACTCATCCCTGTTGACACTCACGTCTATTCAACCGCTAAATCCCTGGGGTTGACTTCAAGGCGCAGCGCTGATCTCAGGACAAGCATCGTAATAACCGGTGAAATGGCACAAATATGGCCCGATGACCCTGCTCGCGGTGACTTCGCGCTTTACGGCAGTCAGGTAATGTGAGAAAAACAGGAAACTTAGTTTAGACAGACTCTGACAAGTTATTGTCGGCAGGCTCCATGTGAATGGCTACATGGGTGTTCTCACCGAAACGTTCCTTGAGCTTACCCTCAATGGAATCCGCATGGTCATGAGCCTGGGATAGGGTGATGTCTCCATTCATGAGTATATGCAGCTCAATGGCATAGCGGTTGCCAATACGCCTGGTGCGGAGGTCATGCGGCTGAATAACGTCAGGCTCCTCCTGCGCTATCCGGATTATCTCGTCCTCAACATCATCCGGCAGAGAGTGTTCCAGCAGGTCCCTCATGCCTTGCAGAATCAGTTCCACCGCCACCTTTACAATGAAAGCTCCCACCACAACCGAAGCTATAGGGTCGAGTACAGCCCATCGCCTGCCGAGTAGAATTGCTCCGCCAATACCTACCGCCGTCCCTATGGATGATAGGGCATCGCTGCGGTGATGCCAGGCATTGGCCTCCAGGGCAGGAGAGTCCAGCTTTCGGGCATATCGTATTGTAAACCGGTAAGTCACTTCCTTCAGGATAATCGAGACCAGTGCCGCCCAGAGGGCCAGCATACCTGGTGCCTCCAGTTCCTCTCCCTGCCACCATGCGGCTATCCGTAGCGCACCGTTATGGAAAATCCCAACAGCCACTATCATGAGCGCTATCCCTATGATAGTCAGGGCAAGGGTCTCATACTTCCCGTGTCCGTAGTCATGTGACTTGTCCTGAGGCTTGCCGCTGATATGGACGAAAACCAGAACTATCAGGTCTGTAATGAAATCGGAAAGAGAGTGGACGGCATCGGCAATCATGGCTGCGCTGCGTCCCAGTATGCCTGCGGCAAACTTGAAGGCCAGCAGAACCACGTTCACTGCTCCGCCTGCAAGTGTCACCTTATATATCTGCCTCTCTCTGTCCATATGATTTGCAAAATTAGTTACTTTTGCCAAATAATGTTCAATAATCTATGGAGTCGCTGTCCATACTCATACCTGTCTATAACCGGGACTGCTCCCGGCTGATACAGGACCTCCATTCCCAGGGCCTGGAGCTTGGTGTGCCGTATGAGATAATAGTGGCCGATGACTGTTCCACGGACAGACTGTCACTTGAGAGGAACCGCATCACTGCGGAAAACCTTGAAAACTGCCGTTTCACCGGACTTTCCCGTAACATGGGGCGAGCGTCCATCCGTAACCTGCTGGCCGATGAGTCCCGGTATGACAAGCTGCTCTTCCTGGACTGTGACTCCGCTGTCAGGGACGGGCTTTTCCTCAGGAACTATATTGATGCGGCGGACCGTGCATCGGTCGTATGCGGCGGAGCCATACATACTGACACGCTTCCTGAACCGGGAGTGGAGCTGCGGTGGAGATATGAGAGAAAGGCTGACCGGGAGCGTTCCGCGGAGTTCCGCGGCCGTACCCCATACGCGCGGTTCACTCCATTCTCATTCCTGATTGACAGGAGAGTGTTCATGGACATACGTTTTGATGAATCATATAACGGATACGGGTATGAGGATGTGCAGTTCGGACATGAGCTTGAAAAGCGGGGCGTGAGCATCCTTCATATAGATAACCCTCTGGTGCATCTCGGGTTGGAAAAGAATGACGTGTACTTAGACAAGACCCGTCAGGCGGTCATGAACGCTTTCTCACACATGGAGGAGATAGGTGACAGCTCAAGGCTCCTGAACCATTATAACCTTATAGGCAGATACCATATCCGTTGGCTGTTCAGGATGATATGGAAGCTTTCCGGAAAAGGGATGGAGAGAAACCTGCTTGGAAACAATCCGTCGCTCAGGATATTCTCTCTCTACAAACTTTGTTATCTTTGTTCCCTCAAACAGAATACATGCAGCCGTTAGCCGAAAGAATGAGACCCAGGTCTCTGGACGATTATGTGGGACAGACACATCTGGTTGGTCCGGGTGCCGTGCTGCGCCGCATGATTGACTCCGGGAGGTTGTCATCGTTCATACTCTGGGGTCCTCCCGGAACAGGCAAGACCACACTGGCGCAGATTGTGGCCACCAGGCTTGAGCTCCCTTTCAGTACCTTGAGTGCCGTTACCGCAGGTGTGAAGGAGGTTCGTGAGGTCATAGACCGCGCCCGCAGTAACCCCCTGTTCCGCACCAAAGGCAGTCCCATCCTTTTCATCGATGAAATCCACCGTTTCAACAAGGCGCAGCAGGATTCATTGCTCGGTGCAGTGGAGCGTGGTGACATAACTCTTATAGGCGCTACGACTGAGAATCCGTCATTCGAGGTCATACGCCCGCTGCTGTCCCGTATGCAGGTCTATGTGCTCAATCCTCTTGAAAAGGATGACCTGCTCAAACTACTGGACAGGGCCATAAGGACTGACAGCATACTTAAGCAGCGAGACATAGAACTGCGTGAGACCACCGCCATCCTGCGTTTCTCAGGCGGCGATGCCCGCAAGTTGCTCAATATCCTGGAGCTTGTGGTGGAGGCCGACAGCTCTGACAAGGTGATAATCACCGATGAAGTGGTGAACGAGCGTCTCCAGCAGAACCCCCTTGCATACGATAAGGACGGTGAGATGCACTATGACATCATATCGGCATTCATCAAGTCCATCCGTGGCAGTGACCCCGATGCCGCCCTCTACTGGCTGGCCCGCATGGTACAGGCAGGTGAGGATCCGGCCTTCATCGCACGCCGTCTTGTCATTTCTGCATCGGAGGATGTGGGGCTTGCCAATCCCAATGCTTTGCTGATAGCCAACGCCGCGTTTGACGCCGTCATGAAGATAGGCTGGCCTGAAGGCCGCATACCTCTGGCTGAGGCTACCGTCTATCTGGCCACCAGCCCCAAGAGCAACTCCGCCTACATGGGTATAGCCAATGCCTTGGGTAAGGTGGGGGAGACCGGCAACCTACCTGTCCCGCTGCATCTTAGGAACGCCCCCACATCGCTCATGAAAGAACTGGGTTACGGCGATAACTACAAGTACGCCCATGACTATCAAGGAAACTTCGTGAACCAGCAGTATCTTCCCGATGAAATCAAGGGCACGCAGTTCTGGCAGCCGCAGGACAACGCCCAGGAGCAGCGCATTAAGGAGCGCATGGACGCACTCTGGAAGAAACCGCAATAGACACACTGTATCAGTACAGATAATACATAATAATATTAATAAAGCCCAACGTAACACAACTTAATTTATGGAATAATACTTGAATATGGATGGGTTTATAGTGTCATTATTCAGGTTGTTAATCGTTTCCATAATGATTTTTCCTGTTCTGTCATTGTATTCATAACGTTGTTCCATATCTTTCCACGTCACATCTAACTCATCCACGCTTAAATGGTGCTCTTTTACCACCCTGCCGAAAAAGTCATATTCGTATGTAATCCTGCTAAAAGACATCATTTCCTGTTCGGAATAGAATGTGGTCCGGATGGTCAGTAGTCCAAGCCCGTTGTATTGACACACGGTTCTCGTTATGGAAAACCTTGTTTGTTTCTAGGTAAGTCTCATTCTCAACACCTATGATTGCAACTGTGTCAAAGGGGCTGTCAAGAGTTGTCTTATTTGTCGCTTTGCCATCATCCTGAGCATGACAAACCGTTAGGCCGGACAAAATGGTGATAACAATCAAAGATTTAGCAATCAGTTTTATATACATTGTACAATTACTTATAAAGAAAATGATTAAAAAAGATAAAACAATCAGGGTTGATATATAACTCCGGGAATTAGCATAACATCAATATATCCATAGATAAGAATCACTGTCAAAATAGTATTGCGTACCACTTGAATTTATAACCTCATCAACAACAAAACAATGTCCGGAACTTGATAGGAGTGTCTGTGAACATTACTGATTGAAATATTTTTAATTCAAAGATCATCAACTATTGAGAATTTCCTCCAGTATTTATGCTTTTTATAAACCTTCAGAAGCCCTTTTTTAATATGCAGTGTTCCATAACTGGAAAAAGTATGCTTGCTGATTCCGGGAGGGATAGAACATAAAATACTGATTGATGACAAATTATTGCAACCCCAGAAAGAGTAATCATATATTGCCGTCACACTCTCAGGTATAGATATATATTCCAGATTCTCACAATTCATGAAAGCACGGCTATCAATAAACCATACTTTGTCAGGAATAGAAATCTCTTTAAGGCTTTTACAACCATTGAAAGCATCAACCCAGATTCTTTCAAGATTGTCTGGCAGGTCTATAAATCCAAGCCGGGAGCAATTCATAAAAGCACAACTGTTCAAGTCTCTAATGCTATTTGGAATATGTATGCCTGTCAGCCCCGTACAATTATGGAACGCATCATCTAGAATATATCTCACATTGTCAGGAAGTCTGATATATTCCAACTTATGACACGACACGAATGCACCAGTCCCTATCTCTTCAATGTCATCCGGGAGTATAGAAGTGGCACACCCTTGCAAAAGTCTTTTTTCCGCACTGTCCACTATTATATTGCTCAAGCCATAGGAGCTGTATGCCTTATTGTCAGGATCTATATAAACCGATGACAATGAACTACAGCCGGAGAAGACCTCGTCTCCAATATATTCCACGCTTTTAGGAATAGTGACGTTTATCAATGAACTACAGCCATGAAATGCCCGCCCACCAATTTCCAGGATCCCGTCAGGAATGGAAATGCTTTCTATGCCAATGCAGTTCTCAAACGAAGAAAAGCCTATTTTTCTAATCCCATTACTAAATATTACAGTCTTAAGATTATTACAACCTTCAAAAGCGTTATCGCCTATCACTTCAACGCCAGATGGGATGCAGACATAACCAATACCGGAACAATCATGGAATGCCCCAGCTGCAATACATGTGACACTCTCTGGAATAGTGGTATTATTACATCCTATAACAAGGGTGTTGTCTTTTTTACGGATAATGGCATTGCAATCAAACCTGGAATCAAAAAAACGGTTAAGTGTATCAACAATGATCTCATTGAGCATTGCATTGCCGTAAATTGCACCATCTGCAATATCAGAAACTCTAGAGGGTATAGTGATTGTACTTAGCGAGCTGCATAAAATAACAGACTTTTCCCTAATCGTTTCCAATGTTGAAGGCAGCTCCAATGATTCAATGAAATGACACCCGCAGAACGCAAGTGGTTCTATACTGGTAACACTATAGCGGATTCCCCTTATGGTTATATATGAAGGTATTACCACACTCTTATTGCTGGCATTACTTTTATTTTTATATTCGGCAACACTGACTGTAGTATCGGAGGTTATTTTATAACGTATTCCGTCCCTTACAATGTTTTTTCCACTACAAGGAACAACAGACAGAAACAATAACACTATTATACGGAAACACCTCATAAGTCTTTTAATTATTTCTAATAAAAAAACTACCGATTTCTGATAGCTCACAAGTACTTTGCTCGCCTCCGTAAGTAGACATTGTAAAAATTCCATCCTCAATGCTTTCTAAAATACCATAGTGCACCCCGGTCTGTTGAACAACCACAACATTATCAATATCAGAAATATTAGTGTTATTAGATGAAACACCTATTGCAGACCAGAAGTTATTCAATTGTATAGTATTTGTACTATTATACATTGTATCCATTATTGCCAATTGTACTATTTAACACACTTCTAAGTATTGGATTATTTATTCCACCTTGATTGATCTGTGTATAATATGTCACACATACATCTCGTTCTGATGATTCATCATTTATTGAAGAATCTATTGCATGAGCAATTTTTCTCATATAAAATAGTCTATTACTCTTTGTATCCTCTGTATTGCCGTTCATACACATAACAGCCCATAAGCCACATTCATTTTCTAACCAATAGTCTTTTACGTGTCCATAAACCAAGCCAAACCACCAGTCATCCAGCCATCCCTTTGTTTGAGGTACATTACTGCTAATATTCAGATCTTCTTCATCATACAAGTCATACAAATCCCCCTCGACACAAGATGACATCAAAGAGGTAAATGAAATCAAAACAAACAGCATTGTCCATTTGGGATTCAAAGCTTTGATTATGTTTTCTTTTGCTTTCATATCACTTAGTTTAAATCAATTATGATTATTCATTAACATGTATTTATTCACTAAACATAATTATTAGTCGTTTAATAATTTCATATCAATTCAATAATGAGTTGTTAATTGACTGATACAAATATACGTAATAATTTAATAAACAGTCATTTTCCCGCTGTTCTTTTTCATCGTTTCAAGTTGTATTATTTCGCCTGCCTCTCGCTTTATACGCTGCACCGCTTTTGGTTACATGACATCGTTGGAATATTGCAAAACTATGTTTAACTTTGACTTTGAAAAAGTTGCACTTTAAATTAGAATTCACGAATAACCATTTGAAATATGAATAAATATAATTGGACAACAATCATTTTATTTTTTTTACTTACCGACATTTCCGCCCAAAGCGACTCTTCGATGTCCGTTGGAGGGATTTACTATAGTCTTGATGGCAACAAAGCTGTTGTCACCAAGCAAAAAGGAGTTAAGTATCAGGGGGAAATTATCATTCCTGCCACAATCACGTATAACGGCAACACATACACAGTGACCTCTATAGGTCAGAGAGCGTTTGAATATTGTGACAGCATTACCAAGGTGGTCCTGCCTGAGACAATAACAAGGATTGGATTTGGGGCATTCAGCAGATGTTATGGTCTCAGTTCAATCACACTACCGGAATCATTGACATTAATAGAGTCGAATGCTTTTCTGTGGTGTACCGGTCTTAAATCGATTGTTATCCCTGAATCAGTGGATACTATTATTCCCGGAGCTTTTTTCTGTTGTAATGGTTTCCCTGTGATAGACGGCATACGATATGCCGACACATATCTGATTGAAGTGACAGACAAGCATCGTGAGAGATACACGGTTAGGGAAGGTACGCGGTGGATTGAAGACAATGCCTTCTCCAATAATTATAATCTGCAGACAGTTATTTTACCCTCAACAATTCAATCAATAGGTAATTTCTCTTTCTCGGAATGTCCAAATCTCTCATCTATCAATATTCCTGAGAATGTACAACTTATAGGAGTTCAAGCCTTCAGTTTTACAAATTCACTTAAAAACATCGTCTGTAGGCCGTCAAATCCTCCCTTGGTTTCAAGACTCACTGATATAGTGCCATACTTTGAATGTGTTGACACAGAAGCGATCACACTTTACGTTCCTCGGAAGAGTCTGAAACTGTACAGGCAATCCCCGGTCTGGAGCGAATTCCGGACAATAAGGCCTATACCTCGAAAATGGCTACAGTTATAGAAAAAAATTGATAGGCAGCAGTTTTTATGTTTACTATAACGACGCTAATGGAGGAGGTCAAGTTGCATTGGAAGATATAGCATTTGTGTTACACTAACCAGATTCTTTATGTATAAACAGTCAATATACATTTTTTTATCTTTATTCATCATGTCGGGTATCCGTGCAAGTACCCCAATTGTTGACGGAATACTCAAATACCGGATTGAGTCATCGGATGGGCGCGAGCAGGCAGTATGCTGTGGTTTCGCTCACAATTCCCATACCCTTGAACCAAAGCCTTTGGTTATTCCTGAAACCATCCTCCATGAAGGGAACGTCATTCCTGTCGTTTCAATAGCCGATTCCGCCTTTCGCTCCACTTCTATTACAGGATGCACTGTTCCCGGGAGCGTTGAATCAATAGGAGCATACGCTTTTGACTACTGCCGCAGCATGAGGTATGTCCGGCTGGACAACAGCCTGCGGCAGATAGGGGAAGCCGCCTTTTCCAATTGTCACAGGCTGGAATCTTTCATTATACCTTCGGGTGTAAAGGATATCGGGGAAAGAGTGTTTGACCGTTGTCTGAGCCTTAGATTCCTGGTTATTCCCGAAGGTGTTGAAACTATAGGGGAGAACGCTTTCAGATGTTGTGCAATCACCAGCATCAGAATACCATCCACAGTAAGGCAGATAGGGCCTGAAGGCCGTAACTGCGACGTTTTTTTCGGCTGCAGGGAACTGGATGAGATAAAGGTTGACAGGAAGAACCGGGTGTTTGATTCCAGGCACGGATGTAACGCCATAATAGAGACTGCCACCAATTCACTTATTAGCGGAAGCAACAAGACAGCAATCCCGTACGGAATAAGTGAAATCCGTGCAGGAGCATTCTGCTACAGGAGCAGGATGGAGAGTGTGCATATTCCGGCAAGTGTCGGGAATATTGAGGCTGGAGCTTTCGGGTACTGCCCAGGTCTAGAGAGGATCAGTGTGTCCCGGCGGAACAGACTGTATGATTCAAGGAACAACTGCAATGCCATAATCTCTACAGGAATGGGGGCCGGCCGGTTGCATACCGCATGTCAGAACACCCGCATACCTGATGATATAAGCAGCATAGGCAGTTGTGCATACTTGGGACAGACGAACCTTTTCGCTATCGTGATCCCTGAAAACATTAAGTTTATTGACAACAAGGCTTTTCTTAATTGTAGTGACCTTAGGTTCATCGTCCTTCCCGACAGTATGAGCTACATAGGCTACAAGACTTTCAGTGAATGCAGTGCGTTAAGGATGGTTATTATACCTGACGGAGTCAAAGAACTGAATGAAAACATGTTTGAAGGCTGTACCTCACTTGAGTATGTGATCCTTCCCGAAACGATAGAGAAGATAGACAACACGGCATTCACAGGCTGTTCCAGTCTGAATATGATACAGGTCCCGGGAAGCGGACTGGAAAGATTCAAGGCCATACTGCCGAAAAGTCTTTCACCTGACATTCTGATTCCTGACAACCGATGAATAAATAATAGCTACTTGTTTTTGTTGGGAGCGACAAATAATGGTTAAATAATTAATTCATGTTCATTGACATTTTGATTTCCTCGGTTTGCTCAAAGCAATGGAATAATATTCGAATAATTCATCCTGCGGTCTCTCTTTGTTGTTGTTATTTGTTGTCTTGACAATTGAACGGGATAGGTCGTTGTAAGTATAAAAGAATACTCTGTCGCGTAACAGGTTGTCATCGCTCATCTTGAACAGTTCTTTTTCAAGCACTACACGCCCCATAGAATCGTATTGATACTCATTCACCACATAACAGTCAGGGTTGATTTCCCCTTTTGAATACATCTGTTGTTTCTTGGATGAAAGGACATTCCTGCCCTTACTTACGACATAATTGTAGTCAACAGTGTATTCTATCCTGCCGGATTCATTATAGGTTATACTCTTAAGAATGTTCCCATTATTGTCATATCTGTACTCTTCGGTTATTCCGTTGAACCTACGGACTATACATTTATCGTGCTCGTCATATTCATACTCCTTCCGTCCGATATTAGTTATTTCCTCAATCAGACGACCTGCATTATCATACATTTTTCGGACTGAAGGATAATCGTTATTACCGGAATATTCTATAATAGACAACAGGCTGCCATTTTCATGATAATCAAAAACAGCACTCCTTATCAATTGACCGTCAAAATTCCGGCTTTCACTTTTGATGAATTCTCCTGTTTCCGAATAATGGAACGTTGTTGTAACATTGTCGGTCCAGGAAGAAGGACTTGTTGGTATTTTGCACATTACATGCTGACCTCCAAAAATGAATACAGTATCCTTGAAGTCTGAACAAGTTCTTTCAATAATATGTAACAGACGATGTTCCTTATTGAATATTGAGTCTGTCTGATTGGTAAGTAAGAACGAACCGGAATGATCGTTCCTGAATACTGTATTACGGATAATATCCGTTGAATCAGATACTATAAACTGGTTTCTTATACTAATAATTGTCTCTCCTCCGTTAACAACAACGCAAGTAGTATCGAACTGCATATCAAGCGTCATGATGGGGCCGCCTGATCCTGAATTATTGCAGGATACAACGACCAACAATAAAAACCACAGGAATGAATTGACCCTTATCATGTTTAATTATCAGTATATTAGACAATTTATTTGCGAGAATGGAACAGAGCCCGAAACAAAAGTTCCATTAATATTAGTATATTTATGAAGCATTGTCCATTTGGAATTCAAAGCTTTGATTATGTTTTCTTTTGCTTTCATATCACTTAGTTTAAATCAATTATGATTATTCATTAAACATGTATTTATTCACTAAACACAATTATTAGTTATTTAATAATTTCACATCAATTCAATAATAAGTCAGTAAATGATTGATGCAAATATACGTAATAATTTAATAAACAGTCATTTCCCCGCTGTTCCTTTTCATCGTTTCAAGTTGTATTATTTCACCAGCCTCTCGTATTATACGCTGCACCGCTTTTGACTTGTCTATCTGGTTGACAGATTTTCGCTGTTTTCCTGGAAAAGTTGACAGTGTTTATTCTTGACAGTTTGATTTATAAATTATCAGTAAACGTGTATGGTTGTATTCTTGGGGAACAGCTCTGAGTCAAACAGTTCCCTACTGCTCTCGGGGATATAGATGTCGGTTAAAGACCTGCAGGATGAAAACACTTCATCACCTATCTTCCGGAGCCTTTTGTTAATCCAGACCTCCCTCAAGTTACTGCAACCGGCAAAAGCGCCATCGCCTATTTTCTCTACCGAGGATGGTATATGTACTATTGTCAAATCATCATTGTAACAGAATACACCCTTCCCTATTTCCTTGATATTGTCAGGAATCACAGCGTTTCCTGTAACCGCAACAAGTTTTCTGCCTTTTTTCCGAATGATAGCGGTTTCGGCTTTGTCATTCCTGTATTTGCGGTTTTTCTTGTCCACGACTATCCTTTCAAGATTCTGGCAGGAAGCGAAAGCTCCGTCCCCTATATAAGACACATTTTCCGGTATAAAGATATCAGAGAGTCCTGTCAACCAGAAAGAGAAGGAGCCTATCTCCTTTATGTTGTCCGGGAATGTTATGTCCTGTATTTTTTCACATCTTGCAAAAGCCCCTTCATCTATCCGTTCCATCTTATCAGGCAGTATTACTGTCTGCAGGTTCCTGCATCCCTCGAATGCATACCCGCCTATCTCTTCCACGGAGGAGGGGATACTGATTTCTGTCAGCTCATGCTTCCAGCGGAACACATTAGGGCCTATCTTTTTGATATCATCGGGAATAGCGGCATTCCTACCCATTATAATCAGGGTGCTGTCAGACTGGCGCATAACATAGTTTCCGTTTTCGCCAGAACTATACCCACTGTTCAGGGGGTCAACTGAAATATGTTTGACCCTGAGGTCTTTCATTGGTGCTCCAGTCATGTCATGCAGGACAAGATTATTCACGTTCCGTGGAATGAAAATGGAGTCAATGTATTCGTCACCGGCTGCACGCAGGGCCATGAAAACATTGATTGCCAATGTTTCAACCGTAGAGGGCAGTATCACTTTCCTATTGGCATGAAACGCATCAGGCAGTATGTTCTTGACTCCTTCCCTGACAGTGATGATGGATGGAGGATTGTTGTCGTAAGCATTGGAACAGATTGTAACGACACCTTCGGGAGTGGTGTTTATCGGATTTAGAACCCCCTTCTGCCATACCAGATTGCCTTTCAGGATAACGGAATCACGCTGCTCACCCATCCAACGGGTGTTCTGAAGGGCGTCATTGCTGCTAATCACTGGTGTCCCGTGTACAGTGACATTCTTCAGGCTCGTACATCTTTCAAACGCTTTACTGCCTATATATTCCACACTTGAGGGTATCTCTATCGATTTCAGGCCATGACAGAATGCAAAGGAATAGGAGCCTATAGTCTTAACACTTTCAGGTATGACAATACTGTCAACCTGTCCGGATGAGGCGAATGCCGCCTGATAAGGCCAGAAATAGTTCTCGTTCATGCCTATGGAAGTGACATCGTATTGTTTCCCGTCATCGGCAATGACTGTATTAGGCAACACTATCACTCCTTTCAGTGTGCTGTCTATGGCACATACTGTCACGCAGCCTTCTTCGGGTATATGCCTGTACATAATTCCGTCCTTCTTGAAGTCATATCCGATAGCCACTTCAAACGGACTGTTAAAGCCAGACTCTACCAAGCTATACCTGTAAACGTCTGTTTGCTGAGCGGAGACAGGGAAAAAAACACACGACAGTGCTGATATAATAGCAATAAAATATTTAACCATAGGTATCTTGAAGAATTCTGCTCATCGCTTCAATAAGTATGGCATTGCCAAGTCTTCGAGCCTTGACTGCCAGCACATCATTTTGATATCCATGTTCGCAGTTCTTGTCATCAAAATCCGTACACAAAAGATGACAAGTGTTGTCTTCATTAATTACAGTTTATGCCGCAGAGATACAACTTATATCGCAAACCACCAAATGAATTTGTTAAAATTCGGTGATTTGAGATATTTTTATTCGGTTGTTTGTGGAATTTCCGTTCGGTTAATTGTGGCGATTTCATTCGGTGATTGTTACGTGACGCACCAAAAAGTGGCTTGCCCTCCGATTTGTAACGGGATTCCTTTGCAGCACGATTCCACTAAA
>DBYG01000051.1:10151-14774 GCA_002310175.1 Bacteroidales bacterium UBA1192 | reverse complement strand
GAACTTCGGGATGAAGTGTCGGGCATTAACTGGCAAATTATTTCAGGTGGGGACCAACTAACGTACATTCATAGTTCATTTCGCCCAAGATAGTACTATGTATGAAACACTTTTTGGTGCTTTGCAACAGTTTTGCAACGCGTGATTCTTGTATAGGATTGACGTTTATTCATATCTTTGTTTCAAACTTTAACCTGAACACAGAAGTAACAGATTATGAAAAAACATTTTATCTTACTATCCCTCTTGTTGTCCATACTGACAGCATCAAGTCGCATATCTGCACAGCCTACACCGTTCATCTATGATTTTGTGCAGTCATTTCATGAAGGCTTTGCTATGGTCATGAAAGACGGAAAGTGCGGTTTCATTGGCCGTACAGGAAAAGTGGTAATACCGTTCATATATGATGATGCAATAAGTTTCAGTGAAGGTCTTGCCGCTGTAAAAAAGGAAGGGAAATGGGGGTTCATTGACAAATCCGGAAACTTGTTGATACTTTCTGAGGAAGAAAAAGTGCAGTAGCAGTAAACTATAGAAAACCTTTCAACTCTTTCAAAGCTTAAACAGATTCTAAATGCATTATTTATTTTATAAAACTCTTCTGGTCTGTTGCATGATTCTAATGTTTCAAGCAATCAGAGGACAGAACATTCCCGATGAACCGTTAGGCGGGAAGGTTCCTGAAAATGTTTTGGATTCAGTAGAGATAGATGGCCTGAATTATTCGCTGATAAAGGTGAATGGTTACCCTGACTCCAGTTATTGCTATCTGACAGGATTTGCCGGAAATTATGAGAGTGACAGTGTGTCAGTGGCTGGTGAGGTTCTTTTTTCCGGCGAGTGTTATCCTGTGAGAATCAAGCGCGAAGCATTCATTAACAATGATAAAATAAAGATTCTTGTATTAAACGATGGAATCAGTGAGATTGGGCGCGAGGCTTTTGCGGGTTGTAACAATCTCAAAGAAATTTCCTTTCCGGAATCTCTTGACAGGATTGGAACATCGGCTTTCGAGAATTGCACCGGTATTTCCCGTCTCGTGCTGAAGTGCACCACCATTGAGGCAAATGTTTTTTCCGGATGTACTTCACTTCAAACAGTGGATATTCATGTGGATGGTTGGGGTTCTGGAATTTTCAGGAACTGCAGAGGCCTGCGCAGAATAACATTCAATCAACAGAAAAGTTACCAAGGTGTGGCAGATGAGTCATTCTTGAACTGCACAAGTCTGGAATCTGTAGAACTTGGATGCTCTAATGTGGGTAACAATGCATTCATGGGTTGTTCATCATTACATTCAGTCTCTATTGCAGAAGGAATCAGCCGTATAGGTAATAGAGCATTTATGGGTTGTTCTTCTCTGGAAACCATATTTATACCTTCAACAGTTGAATCAATCGGAGTGGCAGCATTTTCATACTGTGACAATCTTCATTCAATTACTGTCTCTGAACAGAATGCTTCATATACATCCGGACAAGGGGCTAATGCAATAATAGACAAGGACAACGGAGAACTGATTGCCGGATGCGGTTCAACTGTTATTCCCGAATCGGTATGCCGGATAGGTGACTACGCATTCTGTGGCCAAAACATTCGTTATGTGAATCTATCTGATAATGTTGTTCATATTGGGTGCTACGCTTTTGCCAACTGCAATGAACTCCGGGAGATAACCATTCCATCGAGCGTACAGTCAATGGGTAGCAAAGAACATCCTAATGTGTTTTATGGCTGTAATCTCCACAGTGTCAGTGTGGCAAAGGACAACAGTTTTTTCAAATCAAAGGGAAACTGTATCATTGAAACAGGTTCCAATCGTTTGATAACAGGTGGCGGCCAAGCCAGGATTCCCAAAGGAACGGTCTCAATTGCGGGTGATTCATTCCGTGGCTGTACAGGCATATCCCAACTGCTTATACCTGCAAGTGTATCTGAAATCGTTCCAGGAGCATTCTATGGCTGTACCGGAATAAATAAAGTTACTGTAAACAGAAGAAACAAGGTCTTTGATTCCAGATCAGGTTGTAACGCCATAATGAACCGTTCGGACAACAGTCTGGTGGTAGGATTCAGTTCAACCGTCATCCCTGATGAAACAACAGCAATCGGTCCTATGGCTTTTGCAGGGATGGATGACATTGTCAAGATAACCATTCCAGGTTCTGTAGATAGCATCTTCAATCACGCTTTCAGTGGCTGCGAAAACCTGCGACAATTAGAACTGCCTGATTCTATGCATTTCATTGGTGAAGGAGCTTTCGCGGAATGCACTTCATTGTCATCTGTCAAGTGTCCTGACAATGTAACATTTATCAGCAACGAAATGTTCATGCGCTGTTCTGGACTTACAGAGGTGACTCTGTCTGGCAGGACTGAACTGATTGGTTTTTATGCATTCGGTGAATGCGTCAACCTCAAGTATCTGCATGCGCCATCCGACGTCAGCATATGCCCGGACTCATTCTACGGCTGTGATAAACTGATATTCAGACACTCCCCAGAAAATAGACGGCAGTACTTTCGCCAATTGTAGCAAATTCACAAGTTATTTAAAATAATATATTTTCTTTATAGGTTAATGTATATGAAACTGATTGTTAAGCCTTTGGTTATTATCACCGTTTTGTTAGCCCTAACAGCTTTTACTGAGGAAAAGAGTTTCCTCGTTTCCGGCTTAAAATATGAGGTTATTGATTCCGCATGGTTGGACAGGAAGTTTCCGCACCCTACAGTACGTGAGGAGCCAGAGATGGTAATACGTCCCGTAAAGAATGGAAACGGACGGGATGAGAGCATATCCGTTAACCAAAGGACTATTGGAAACAACGCTGAGTCCTACAATGACATGATAAAAGAGTCGTTAAATGGTTTGTTGCAAATCACTGACTCTCCAAAGGTTGTTCTTACAGTGTCACATTGTGAAGGGGATATTACTATACCTGTCACAGTCAAATCACCTGTTTCAGGAAAGGAATATCTGGTGTACATGATTGATGCCCATGCATTCAGGGGGCAGGAGGTGACTTCGGTTTATGTGCCAAAGAGTATCAAGTGGATTGGCTCAGGCGCTTTTGATCATTGTTTGAAACTGTCCAGTCTCAAGATTGATTCTGAGTGTGAAGTGGAATCCTCCATTTTGCAGCAAACCGGGATAAAGACAGCGGGACCGATAGGAAGCGGTTCAGACTTTGAATTCAGCTGGAAGGAATGGATACCAGTCGATGTCTTTCGGAGCGATGTGGAGTATATTCATCTTCCCGATGGCCTTGAAGAGATACCATCCAGATCGTTTGTTTATTCCATAATAAAGGAGGTATATATACCGTCATCGGTAAGAATCATCGGAGATCTGGCGTTCGGATGGTGTCGTTCTTTAAAGGATGTTTACAACTATTCAGACACTCCCCAGAAAATCGGCAACAATGCTTTCATCAACAATAACAAATTCACAATGCATGTGAGGAAAGGACTTGCTGATGTATATCTTAACAATGAGGACTGGAAAAATATTTCAGTGGACATTGTTGATGATTTGTGAACAAATAATTCGCCCGTATCAGGGACATTTCTAGGGAACTGGCATACAGTTCTACTTTGCGAGATCGTATCATTCTAGGAAATTAGTTATAGAAAAAATTGATAGGCAGCAGTTTTTATGTTTACTATAACGACGCTAATTGAGGAGGTCAAGTTGCATTGGACGATAAAGCATTTGTGTTACACTAGGGAGTGTCCAAAATCAACAAATTTTTCACAACAAATTGATTGTCAGTGTGATATAAATTTTGTATCTTTGATACATACAAAAAAGATTCCTCCATAAGCCGTAGGAAGACTTAATGCTGAGATAGTCATACCTTTAAGATACCGGGGAGCCAACAGTTTCAGTGAAGGTCTGGCTATGGTTGCAAAAAAAGGTAAGTGCGGCTTCATTGACACAACCGGTAGCACTGTTATTCCCTTAGAGTATGACAATGCACGTAGTTTTAATGAAGGATTGGCAGCAGTCAAGAAGAACGGTAAATGGGGGTTCATAGACAAATCCGGAAATATGTTAGTCTTATCTGCGAAAGAAACAGTGCAGCAGCAGTAAAACCTTTTTTGTCTTGCAGAAAATCTCAAAAAAGTGTATGTTTGCATCGTGTAAAATCTCAAAAAGGTGTAATATATGAAAGGTAAGAAATCTCAAAAAGGTGTAGATGGCATCATTATGAAGCGTAAAATATATCAGCAACTCCTTGATTGGAAGGAGAAAAGAAACGGTGAGGTGGCACTACTCGTAGAGGGAGCACGACGTATCGGAAAGAGTTATATCGTAGAGGAATTCGCCAAGAATGAGTATGAGTCATACATTCTCATCGACTTCAATAAGGCTCCCCAGATGGTCAGAGATTGGTTTGACCACTATTTGGAAGACCTTGACACACTTTTCCTCTATCTGAGCCAACACTATAAAGTGAGGCTCCATGAGCGCAAGTCGCTCATCATCCTTGATGAGATACAGCTATGCCCCAGAGCGAGAGCAGCCATCAAGTTTCTGGTGGCTGACAGAAGGTATGACTACATTGAGACGGGATCTTTGGTAAGTATTAAGAAAAACACACAAGGCATCGTGCT
>DBYG01000051.1:9676-10093 GCA_002310175.1 Bacteroidales bacterium UBA1192 | reverse complement strand
GATGGACTTGATACGTAAGATGTATGTAGAGCAGAAACCGATGGGACAGGCTTTCCATCGTCAGGCAATGGATGCCTTCCGTCTCTATATGATAGTTGGAGGAATGCCGCAAGCCGTTAAAAAGTATGTTGAGACCAAAGACTTTGATGCCGTAGATGCAGCAAAGCGCGATGTGCTGGCTATCTATCGTAATGACATCTTCAACTATGCAGGTGAGATAGCAGACAAGGTGGTGTCTATCTTCGACCAGATTCCTCCTCAGCTCTCCAGGCACGAAAAGAAGTTTCGGTTGTCAGCCCTGAAACCAGGTGCAAAATATCGTGATTGGGACGATGCCTTCTTCTGGCTGAAGGACGCGAGGGTTGTCAATATATGCTACAATTCGACAGAACCGAACATCGGACTGAAGATGAACGA
>DBYG01000051.1:0-9664 GCA_002310175.1 Bacteroidales bacterium UBA1192 | reverse complement strand
ACATTGAAGTGTTATATGAACGATACAGGCTTGTTAATCAGCCATGCTTTCGATGAAAAGAGCATCGTCTCGTCTGAGATTTACCAGAAACTGCTCTTTGGAAAGCTGGAGGTGAACGAGGGGATGCTCATTGAGAATATCGTGGCCCAGATGCTGACAGCCAGCGGTAACAAGCTCTTTTTCTACAGTAAGTCGTCAGAGGAAGCCGAGGAACGAATGGAAATAGACTTCTTGCTTCAAAAGGACAGAGTGACCAGTCGCCACAATATCCGCCCGATAGAAGTCAAAAGCAGCAAGAACTACACTTTATCTTCCCTAAAGAAGTGTATGAATAAGTTTGGAGAGTATATGACCACTCCTACTGTTTTACATGCAGCTGACTATAAAGTAGAGGATGGTATCACCTATCTTCCGCTTTACATGACACCTTTATTGTAAGTACAAGGAAGATAGGGTCTGAAGTCCTATAGGGTAGCCATACCCATTGACCGAGCCTAGACCGAGCCTAGACCGAGCCTGAACCGAGCCTAGACCGAGCCTGAACCGAGCCTAGACCGAGCCTGAACCGAGCCTGAACCGAGCCTGGACCTAGCCTGGACTATGGATAGAGTCATAAACCAGTTGTGATACCAGACGGTCGTACCGTGAGCCTCTTTCCCTGTAGTAGAGCAGGATCAGGTATTCGTTTCCGGTCTCATACCAGTCCCCTTCGGCAGGTTTTGTCTCACCGGCAGTCTCTCCGTCCGGAACCCAGAGGTACTGGTAGTCGTATGCTCCCTGCTTGAGGAGTATTGAGGCCTGGTAAGCTCTCTCCTTAGGGTTGTATTCCATTTCATACTTAGTGGTCAGGTTTCCTCCGCTGAAATGGCCGTAAACGTACATCCTGCCTCCTGTCAGCCGCTCGCTTGCCAGATTGAAATGCACGAACAGGTAATCGGCCTCGGTGTCGTTGTCGCCGGCCTGGTTGTAGCGTATCAGGTAGCGTCCGTTATGGTCGTGGTCGAACTTGTAGGCGTGGCGGCGGGTGTCCTGCATGAGTGTGGCATGATAGAACGGGTCGTGGAAAGCTATACGGTCCACATTCATGAAATAGTCATACATGTTGACTATCTCAAAGCGGCGGAACTCGTTGCCGGCCGGGAAGATAAGCTCGCGGCAATGCTCATAAGTGAGTTTGTTTCCTGCGTTGTAGGTGGGGGCAGGGTTTAGGACCGCATTGTCAGTCCGGCCGTTCTGCATGACTACCGTGTAAAGATCTTTGGTGTGGTCACGGACGCGGAGAGAGCTGTAGTTGACCTCAAGTCCTACCTGCTGGTGGGATTCACGGGTGTCTATATCGGTATTGTCAGTGACGCTGGCAGAGAGTAGCGGCATTCCTTCCGACAGGCAGAACTTGAAATAGGCCACTTCACGGCCGTCCTCACAGACGGAGAGGCGGTAGTTACCGGAGAGCTTGAGCTTAACCTCGTCGTTAGGGATGGTAAGGCGATAGTGGGTGTAGTCAAATGTGGTGTTGAGCGAGTTCTCCCAGTCGTCTATCGGCTGGTCGTTGAATCCGTCCAGATAGTCGGACTCCAGTATGTCGGACGGTTCCCACAGGGCGTTGCAGTGCTGAATGCGGTATGTGAAACGGCGGTACTGGTGTGACATCTCGTCGAACGAGAAGGTTATGGTCTCATCGGAGGTCATGTCAACCACAGGCGGTCGCTCCCAGTCACCCGCTACAATCATTCTGAGGGTGTTTATCTGCTCTGTTCTGCTCCCGAACCACTGGGCATGGGATACACAGGGCTGCAGGAGCAGCATTGCGGTAAGGCTTATTATGTGCAGTCTGTTTCTCATCTGACTTTTATTATTATGCGGCGATAGGCGGTCAGGTTAAACGGGCCGTCATCATGAATCTCACAAATCAAGTGATATGTCTTTCCTGCGGAGTCATCGGATAGCGTAACGGTTACTTTGGCCGATTCCGGGTCACTGATTGCGGGACAGGCGGTTTCACCGGGGATTTCTTGGAACCACCAGCTGAATGTGAGTCTGTCACCGTCAGGGTCCGATGAGCCGGATGCGTCAAGCTGGAGTTCCTCTCCGGTCCTGGCGGTCAGCTCCAGGGGTTTGAGGTCTTGTGTCCCGTTCACGACAGCTATGGGATTATGGTTGCCTTTTCCTGTGTCGGCCCACTGCATGCGGGCGGCAAAATCATTGAATTCATCGGGGTAGAACTTGTGCTCGTAAGTGTTCGATATGCCTTTGAGCGGCTGCTGCCAGTTGGTCCAGGCGTAGGTCTCGCGGTCGGGCGAGATTCCGAACTGATGACAGCCTCCCCAGCCAATCTGTGTGGGGTCATCGGGGTCGTTCAGGCCGTTGGGCATCACGTGAAGAAAGCTGGGAGTATCGCCCTCCACACCCCACAGGAACTTGGGATAGACCTTGCCCAGAGCGCCTTTACCTTGAATAAACTGCTCGTATTTACTCCAGTTGGACTTGCCTAACTCGTTCTGGTTGAGCCAGGCGCTCTCGTCCCAAACCAGCATCAGCTCATTGGAGTATTCACGCCGGAGCCACTGGTGTGAGCTGTAGGCGCGGTTCATGCGCATGCTGTACTGCATGTCCTGGTCAGTGATGGTGTAAAGACGGAACTTGTTGAGGAACTTCTTCAGCTCCTCGGGACTGCGTTCCTGTTTGACGCGCCATACCGCTTGGGAGAATGTGTTGGCTCCTCCCCATGAACAGAGCCAGATGGGGCGGTCGTCATCCTCGTCGGCCAGACGTATGAGCAACTCGCTTCCGGGGGAATCGTTACCCTCACCGATCACTCCTATCCCTGCACGCCGGCTTCCCATCATTGCACGGCTGCGTATATAGTCGGCACTTGGCCAGTAACCGAGCTCCTGTCTGCCCTGCTCCTCATCGGAGTTCCTGAAACTTTTCTGCCCGGAGCGTTTCATGAGGTTCTGGACATCGGTATGGTATGCATCGATGACGCGTGTCAGATAGACCGACCAATCCTGAGGGTAGGGGTCGCAGTTCCAGCCTATCGTGGTGAATATTCCCTCTATCTCGAAACGGTCTGCGTATGCGAGCAGACGCACCGCAGATTCATTGTCATCGGGTTCCACCTCGGCCGGGCCTATGTCGGTCATTATGACTATCCTGGGTTTGAGTACCTGGGCGGTTCCACCGGTCTTTTCAGAGCACGATGTGCAGAGAGCCCATGAGAAGAGCATGATGCCTGCCAGACTTGTTGCCGTTTTCATATCTGTTGAAACTTGTTGAATTCCAAAGATAATGATTTATTCGTTTGTATAAGTGCCGATGTCATCACTAATATGACAAAAAAAAGAGTACCTTTGCACTCCGAAAAACCTTAGGATATGGCTAAAGAACTGAAAGACCTTACAAAAAGGAGCGAGAACTATTCGCAGTGGTATAATGAACTGGTGGTTAAGGCGGACCTTGCCGAGCAGGCGCCTGTACGCGGATGTATGGTGATCAAGCCTTACGGTTATGCGATATGGGAGAAGATACAGCGTACCCTTGATGACAAGTTCAAGGAGACCGGTCATGTGAACGCATATTTCCCGCTGCTTATTCCCAAGTCATACCTGAGCCGTGAGGCCGAGCACGTGGAGGGCTTCGCCAAGGAGTGCGCCGTGGTGACACATTACCGCCTCAAGAATGCCGAGGACGGCAGCGGAGTCATTGTGGATCCCGCAGCTAAACTGGAAGAGGAACTGATAGTCCGTCCCACATCAGAGACAATAATCTGGGCTACATATAAGAACTGGATCAAATCATACCGTGACCTGCCCATCCTGTGCAACCAGTGGGCCAATGTGATGCGCTGGGAGATGCGTCCGCGTCTGTTCCTGCGTACCGCTGAGTTCCTGTGGCAGGAAGGGCATACCGCGCACGCCACCCGTGAGGAGGCTGAGCAGGAGGCTCGCCGTATGCAGCAGGTCTATGCTGATTTCGTGGAGGGTTACATGGCTGTTCCGGTGGTTCGTGGCGTCAAGTCGGAGACCGAGCGTTTTGCCGGCGCCCTTGATACATATACCATTGAGTCTATGACTCAGGACGGTAAGGCTCTGCAGTGCGGTACATCACACTTCCTGGGGCAGAACTTTGCCAAGGCTTTCGATGTCCAGTTCATCAACAGGGAGAACAAACTGGAGTACGTGTGGGCTACCTCATGGGGTGTATCGACTCGTCTGATGGGTGCCCTCATAATGGCTCATTCCGATGACAACGGTCTGGTCCTGCCTCCCAAGCTGGCTCCCATACAGGTGGTGATTGTTCCTATCTACAAGAATGCCGATGATCTGGCACAGATAAGCGCTAAGGTGAATACTCTGGTTGACGCCCTGCGCAGGAAAGGTATCAGCGTCAAGTATGACGATGCCGACAACAAGCGTCCCGGATTCAAATTTGCCGATTATGAGGTAAAGGGCGTGCCCGTACGCGTGGCAATGGGTATGCGTGACCTTGAGGCTGGCACAGTAGAGATTATGCGTCGTGACACTCTCGAGAAGGAGACCGTTCCGTTTGAGGGATTGGAGGAGCTTATCCCGAATCTGCTTGATGAAATGCAGACCGCAATATTTGAGAAGGCCAAGGCTTGGCGTGACGCACGCATGGTTGAGGTGAACAGCTACGATGAATTCAAGGAGAAAATAGAGGCCGGTTACTTTGTCCTGGCTCATTGGGACGGCACTGCCGATACCGAAGCCCGGATTAAGGAGGAGACCAAGGCTACTATCCGCTGTCTGCCTTTCGGTATGAAGGATGAGCCGGGTACCGATGTCTATAGCGGCAAGCCCGCCGCTCGCCGCGTCCTGTTTGCTCGTTCCTATTAAGGATAACCGTCACTTCTTGCGGAACCAGTTGTTGAAGTCCTTGTCAAAGACCAGTCCCACGCCCTGTGTGGTCAGGACAGTCTTTGAGAAATAGCGGTCATTGTCCCTGCTGTAACCTTTAAGGCTTATGCCGTATTCGGGGAAGAGTTTGTATCGGAACTCGAAATCTCCAATGAAGTTGGAAGTGTTGGTGATTGAATTCTCCTTGTAACCGAAATTGCCGTTTATGAGCAGACGGTTGTTCAAAAGATGGGCTTCCAGAATACCTTCAAACTCTTTATTGTTCAGGCTTGTGACATCATTGGAGAGATAACTGCTGGCGCTCAGGTTACTTGAGAAAGAGATTGTCTCAGTATCAAAAACCTGTGAAAGCAGGTTGTTTATCTGGCCGCTTACCGTGGAGTTCACGATAGATTCCATCGCGCTTGGCGAGAGACCGTCATCCGCCGGGTTCTGGGCAGAGAAGTCATAGGTGTAGAAACGGCCTATTGCAAGCAGATACAGGAATTGGAGGTTGCGCTGCTCCTCCGTAGATATGGCGCTCGCAAGCAAATCCCTCTCCTCGGCAGTGGCTGACGGCATATCCACATCAAATGTCAGTTTCGGGTTTGACACATTGCCGCTGATATCCATAAGGCAGCGTACTCTGACATTGTTCTTGGAGGTGGCAGTCGGGTCTATGTCCAGCATCGAGACCGAGTTGACACTGTGATAGGTGTGTATGTCAAACTCGGTATCCATGGGTGAACCGTTGAAACGGACTATACTGTTGTCCATGAGCGTGAAGTTCTTCCTGATAAGGTCCTCAAGTGTCAGAGTGCATTGTCCGTACCTTATATTGTATAATCCGTTGAGAGCCACCCCGTCTTTCGGTTTGTATTTGGCGGAAATGTCGCCGGTTCCACGGAAAGAACCGTTAAGTGAACTGATGGATAGGTCAATAACTGCATCCTCAGTACATTGGATATCAAAGTCCAGACTGAGCCTGGACTCTTTCCTGGTATTGGCCGATGGAATGACGGCACTGACGGCATCCTCATTCAGCGTAAGGGTGTTCCTGTCCACAATAGTAAGGAAATTGTAGTTGGCCACATTTGGCGATGACATACTGTAACCGACTCTTGTGCCTGGAGCTGTCTTCATATCGGCCGTAACGGCCAGTCCGTTACTGTTGACTTTCAGGGTCATTGAACCGTTAGCGAAAACTTTGGCATAAATACTATTCATTTCGCTCTTAGGCACATTATAGACCTGCATACCGTTTACTTTCGCCTTCATGTCAACGGTCCAGTTGGAGAATGTATGGTGATTGAGGATACAGGTCATTATACCGTCATGACCGGATTCATCGTAGAATTCTACATTCTTGAAAAGCATCCTGTCCGGTTCGAACCAGAGAGTGTCTCTTTTGATGATAAAGGTTGTATTTATTATGTTCTGGACGAAATAACCATCTTCAAGTATGGCTTCACCTTCCAGGTTAAGGCCTTTCAACGGACCGAAGAGACGCAATTTGCCGGTAGCCTTACCCCCAATATCCTGAAAGGCTACTGATGTCCAGAGGTTGAGGAAATGCAGGTCGGTATGGTTTGCGTCGATATTGACCTCAATAAACCTGGACTTAGGTTCAAAATAGCCGGAGAGCAGTGTGGACGATTCCTGTCCGTCATGCAAATCCCCTTCCAGCTCAATACGTTCATCAGCGTTATTCCAACCTACATTGGCCTCAAGCCGCCCATGGTATGAATTGAGTATCTCGAACCCGTCAATTCCGATGCTTCCGTACAGCAGTGGTGTCCCCAGGATACCTGCTGCTGACATCTGTCCTGATGCAATTCCCTTAAGACGAAGTTTTCCGTTGGCATTAAACATGTCCATAATCTGCTCAAGGTCTATACGACTCATATTCAGTGCCAATATATCAGTGGAATCGGCTGAAACGCTTCCGTCAGCGAAAAGATACTGGCTTCCGTCAGTGGCTTTGAGTCCGGATATGATGATTTTCCCGTTCTCTGTGGAAATGCCTGTTTGGGATAATTCCCAGACAGATCCGGCTGCTATAATTAGTGTGGAATCAATACTGGTGGAAGTAT
The DNA here is from genome assembly GCA_002310175.1 of Bacteroidales bacterium UBA1192. Classification (GTDB taxonomy): domain Bacteria; phylum Bacteroidota; class Bacteroidia; order Bacteroidales; family Bacteroidaceae; genus Colenecus. Next base: position 2,715 of record DBYG01000051.1, on the reverse strand, counting down.
TAAGGGATCTGTCCCGTCTGTTGTACTCACTGAAAAAAGTGGTTGCGTCAAGTGATCCCTCGAATTCTCCTTCAGTCCGGTTCTTCCAGTTGACACTGCTGCGGAGACAGTCATCAGAACCGTTCAATGAAAGCTTGAGGACCGTCTTGTCTTCATCCTCTTTGCCGTATGTTCCGGATAGCAGCATAGTCATCTCCCTGTCGGCAGTAAAGGCGAGAATCGTGTTCTCAATATGTTTCTCGCCTATGTCCAAGCTGGGGACATCAACATTCAGGTCACATTTATTGATCTTGTCATCAAAATAACATGTAAGGCTGACAGGGCGGTCAATGGAAACGGGCATATGGAATACCTTTTTGAGCACTTCGGTGGAATATACGGTGGCCTGGGCATTGAAACAGTCTTTACCCGGCTCGGGCACAGGCTTGACACCCATTCTGTCTGTAATATATTTTCCCAATTCGGGGAGATTATAACCGCAAACCTTGACAATGGAACCGGGTAGGGTGATTAAATCATATTCTCCTATGACGCTTGCGTTGAAGAAATCACCGAACAGGGATATAGATCTGCTTCCCGATTTGGGATCAAGGATACCGATAGCTGCAGTAAGGTGTTCCATACTCCAGTCATCAGCATAGTCGTGATAAAGGAGGCTGTCCACAATGACTCTTGCGGCTATATTGTCTGCATTGTTCCCGGATGCTTCAACTGCCATTCTGAATGATAGTTCAAGATCATCGGTTGAGGATAGTTTAAGTGCATTCAGATTTACGCTGTCCGCTTTCAGTTTCAGATGACCTGATGGTATATCTCCTCTCAGGTCGGCATCAGCTGTCAGTACCAATGAGGCATTAGGGTCATTGAATCCGAGATTGGCGGTAATGCTCCTGTCCCTTACTGTTCCGTTAACGCCTATGTCGCGGTATGAATAACCGTTGAATACGATATTTTTTATATGTCCGTCATAGCTGCCGTAAAAAGAGCCGTCGCTCCTCTTGCCTGATGCTGTAAGAATCAGGTTGCAGTCCCCCAGGGCGTTATTACCGGAAAGTCGGCCTAAGGCAATGGTGTCACCGGTTAAAGAGAGGTTATATGTGCTGTTTTGACCTTTCAGCGACAGATTGGCGGTACCGGCTCCGGATATAATCTGTGCTGTAATATCGGGACTGGCAACATCACCATCGGCATTAAGGTCCAGGGAAAAACCACCGGCCCTGGATAATACAGGTGTTAACTGTAATCCGAATCCCTCCAGCTGGTTTTCAGCCCATTGTGCCATTGTCTCCTCTGCATCAGCTGTCAGATGGAATCCGTCAAGGGATTTGAAGTGAAGTGATTTGTCCGTTGAAATGGTTCCTTTTCCCTTAATGGTAAACTGGCGGGAACGAGGGTGAATGTCAAGCTGTGAGAGCAGGAATGATCTGTTGTCGCCAAATCCGTTGATATTGATGATGACAGGTTCAGTCAATGTTGATGCACCAGGTGCAAATGCCTTGAAATCGCGTCCGGTGACAGAGGCATTCATGTTAATGGCGAGTTTCACCGGTGGTTCCGGTATTCCTTTCAGTCCAACTCCTGCGGATAATCCGTCAATCCTTACGGAACTGCCTGGAGTGGTGAGTGACAATCCGTTCACTGTCATTGAGTGCTCATCTATGGAGAAAGCTCCGTGAAGGTCATTCAGTATAAAGCCTGATTTTTCGTTGAAAGCGAACTTCCTGATGACGGCAGCGATGGAATCGTTCTTAAGAGTCTTTAATGACAGATTCGCGTTAAGTCCGTTAACCGCTATGTGACTTGTGTTGAATTGATGTGCTGTCTGCGGGACGGAATTCACATCATAGCTTACTGAACCGTTCCTGATCAGGATGGAATTGGCCTTGAGGGCCATTTTGTTGTCAGATTTCCCTCCACCCTGGAACCGTTCCATGATGAAAGCGTAGTTGGCAGGTGCGTTTGCACTGTCCTTATGTAGTCTTATGCTCGGGCTGCGTAACCTTATGCTGGTAATGTGTAGCCGTCCGAACAGCAAGTCTGTGGGCTTGAATCTCAGAGTGGCTGATCCGATATATGCCAAAGTGTCGTCTGCAAGGTCATAGATAGTAAGACCATCTATGGTGATTCCGAATGGATATGAGAATTGTACCGCCCCGGCATTGACCTCAGTCTCCAAAACTGAACCGGCAATACTGACCACACGGCGTGCAGTCTCCTGCTGGATTTTCTTACTGTTCAGCAGGGTATGTCCGGTCAGGAACAGTGTGAGTAGCACTGCTGCCAGGATATGCAGGAAACGGCCGGCCTTCATCAATACTTCTTGTTACTTATTGTCTTAACTTGCAAAATTACATCATTGGAATGTAAAAATGCCGGAATTTGAAAAACATTTTTCCACATTCTTCCAATGGTTTCACCCTGTATGTCATAACTCCAACGTGTTGAAAACAAATTGCCCGATTCAGTGAATATTACCTTTATTATTATTAACTTCGCGCCCGAAAATGAAAATGATGTAATCATATATAATTTCAACAACAAAATGGCAGAAATCATTCGTTTACGAAAAGGTCTGGACATCAAGTTGCTGGGCGCTCCCGTCAAGGAGTTGACAGAGGTTGGTCTTGCGGAGTCATACGCGTTATGCCCCGATGACTTTACCGGAGTCACTCCCAAGCCGGTCGTCAAGGAACAGCAGACCGTCAAGGCCGGTGA
>DBYG01000010.1:1585-3618 GCA_002310175.1 Bacteroidales bacterium UBA1192 | reverse complement strand
GTGTTCTTGGCTATCCTTTGCTGATTGATTTCGGTCATGATTATATCCAGAATTTCTCCTTGATCTTGGGGAACGGCACATCGGGCACTTTTGACTCGAGAGCATCATAAATCTTGCTTGCAAAACAGATGTCGTGCAGTGCTATTCCTATGTTGTAGCTCAGAATACGCTCTTTATCGTTTTCTCTTCCGGGGTTATTGCCCAGAAGTACCTGGCTCAGCTCGTCGAATTTCCTGAATCTGTCAAAGTATCTGAATTCGTGAACGTGGGCGGTGTCATCGGCAAAGACCTTGTCAAAGAACAGGTCGCAGTTCTGGAATCCGCGGGTGTGAATAGGAACGACAAGACAGCCTTCCCTGTAGCATTCGTCAGGTGCCACCAGTTCAGTGGCGGCAGTGACGCTTGACACTACCACATCGGCTCCGGATACCAGGTCATTGTGGTTGGAGACAGTCTCAAAACGTACGTTACCGTACTTTTCAAACCTTTCCATGAACAGCTGCTCCTGTCCCTTGTATTCCATGAGAACTACGGTGATGGGATCCTTAACCGTTTCAAGAAGGCAGAGAAGTGTGGCACGTGCGGTATTGCCCAATCCTATGAACGAGTAGACCGATGCTTTTGAAGACTTGAGGGTATTGATGGCAAGGCTGGCAACTGCGCCGGTTCTCATAGCCGTAATCCAGTTGGCGTCCATCAACGCCAGCAGATGACCGTTGTTTCCGTCATAAAGCAACAGCTCACTGTTGAGTGACGGCTTTTCAAGTGGGTATCTGCTTACCTCCTTTACTCCGAATCTGTTTACGGTTCCGGGTATGTAGCAGGGCATGGTGTTATAGAAGACCTCGCCAAAGGGTTTAAGGCTGTTCTTATGAGGCAAGATGCAATCATACTTCATCTTAAAACTCTCTGTAACCCATTGGATACAATCCTTGGGCGAAATACCCAGGTCAATAATCTGTTGCTGTGTGATCAGTTTCATAAAGCTTTAAGTGTGGAGTAGAGATAATGGTTGTCATTCCTGTCGCGGACAGCTATCCTTATGTAGTTAAGGCCCGAGAAAGCGCTTTTACCGCCACAGTCCTTGACCAGGATGTTGTATTTCTGCAGGAGCAGTCCCGTCAGTTCAGCTGATGTGAACCTGCCTGTCACTTCACAGAGGAAATAGTTGGCCTGTGACGGAATGACCCGCAGGAAAGGAATCTCCTTCAGTTCGTTATAGAAGAGTTCCCGTTCAGCGATGAATTTGTCACAAGCATCAAAGTAATCCTTCTCATACTTGTTGAAGATCTGCATGTAGAACTCTCCGAACGAATTGATGTTCCATATGGCAACCTCCTTGCGCATGCTCCTGATCATATCGGTATCGGCCGATGCCACAATGCCCAGTCGCAATCCGGGAACACCGTATGATTTGCTGATGGACTTGACTACGGTCATGTGAGGATTATCCTCAAGTATGCTGTTCTTAAGCAGTGAGTTTTGGATGTGGTTCTCTGTGAAATCAACGAAACTCTCATCGACTATGAGTCTGATGCCCTGCTTCCCGGTCCAATCAATCAGTCTGAGCAGTTGGTTGAACGGGATGTAATTGCCCGAAGGATTGTCGGGGTTGATAAGCAGCAGTGATGAGATTCCCTTGCCGCCGAAATATCCGATGACGTCATCGGCCGTATAGCTGAAATCCCTGTTCTCAGGTGTAAAGAACACGGCGTTTTCAGGGAGACTCCTGTTGGGATATTCCTCGAATGTAGGCAGAATGAATCCGGTCTTTCCGCTGCAATGGTTTTCAATTAAGCACTTTATCAGTTCGGCGGCACCGTTTCCGACACACACCAGTTCCTGTTTGATACCGAAGTATTTGCTGGCAATCAGTGAGTTGACTGCCATTCCTGACGGATATTCGGTGAGAAGCGTATCAAAGTTGGCTCTCATCTCATCCTTCATCCTTGCGGAGGGAAAATAGGGGTTGACCAGATAACAGAAGTCCTTGAGGTGCGGGAAACGCCAGTAACCGCCGTAGCGGCTGGGGG
>DBYG01000010.1:1255-1549 GCA_002310175.1 Bacteroidales bacterium UBA1192 | reverse complement strand
GTCATCAATCTCGTACCACTTCTCGTCGGTTATGGGAAGCGCCTTCAGGGCTGATTTGTCAAGTGCTGTGATAACGCGTAACACCTGTTCGTAATACTCGTTGTTTCCCATAGCCCGGCTGTATGCCTCAAGGAAGGGGACATACTGGTTACGGGAGAAATCGCAACTGAACTTGTATATGTTGCATGTCTTGAAATAGAATGGCACATCGGCGTACTTGAAAGCCTTCTTGGGTACGAAACTGACTATGTTGTTGTCCTCGTCTATACGTACCATCGTGCCGTCCATCCAGGT
>DBYG01000010.1:0-1113 GCA_002310175.1 Bacteroidales bacterium UBA1192 | reverse complement strand
ATCGGGTTCAGGATATATTCTATCTTGAGTTTTCCTTCATACCGGTTTCCGATGTACTGCATCAGGTTGTCAGCCTGATAACCTACCACAAGAACCACTCTTTTGAGATTCAGTTCAGCCAGTTGGGTCAGCATGCGGTCAATGAGTTTTACCCCGTTGACCTCTATCATGCACTTGGTGTTCTCTTTTGTAAGTTCACCCAGTCTCTTACCCATTCCGGCTGCCAGTATTATTGCTTGCATAACGGTACTTATTTTTCCTTCCAATAAAAATGTATATAGCTCTGCAACGGTACCCTCTCGTTTTCAGGGGGTAGCTGCATATAATCTCCGTAAACGGTCCTGAGCATCCTGTCATAACCGTCCGCAATGAAGAACTCTTCATTCCCGAACTGAACCAGATGGTAGGAATCAATATCGGACTTCTCATATCTGGCCATTATTCCGGGATAAGCCAATTGGGCCACATGACCGGTGCTTCCGTACGGGATAGTTCCGTCAATACGGATGATTTCATCCACATATGACTCCGGCTTTTTCCAGAACAGGCTGAACAGTTTCTTCTTGACAGTGTTGAGGTTAAAGAAGAAGGATTTCTCGAGAGAGAGCCTGCGTAACGCTTTCCTGCCCCTTACGGCGTCATGGTGTAACTTCCGGAGATTCATGTATGATGACTCGAAAGTCTCGGCATCATCGCTGACAGAGTCCAACGGAAAGATGTCAACCCATACGCCTACATTGTCCGAATTCCTAAGCCAGGGAGTGAAAGTGGTGAAACAGGTCTCTTTGGCATCGCATATCCTGGCAAAAGCCAACATGCAGTCCTTCCTGTTTTTCCTGTTTATCATGACGTATCGGTCACTCCTGTAGGTCCGGCATAACTTGTCATAATCGGGACGCGGCATGAAAATGTCGATATCATCGTCCCATGGAATAAAACCTTTGTGACGTATGGCTCCTATCATAGTGCCGTACGCAAGGGAGTATTTGAGTCCGTTCTCAACGCAGAACCTGTGTATCTCTCTCAATACATCAAGTGATTTGAGTTGCAGTTCTTTAAGGGTAAGTTCTCTCATAAGCGATTGCAGGTCATTTTATAACGCCTCGTCATCGG
>DBYG01000054.1 GCA_002310175.1 Bacteroidales bacterium UBA1192 | reverse complement strand
TGGCTGGGTAAGACCTTTGCGGTCATTACGCTGGTGGCTTGCGGCGTGTTCCTGCCTACGGTGCAGTCAAACGGAGCATCTACCGCGCTCAGCAATGCGTTCTCGGTTTCAACGCTTGCCAGCGGTATAGGGATGGCTGCGTTGTTGGGACTGGTCGTCTTTGGAGGTGTCAGGAGGATTGCCCGTGTGGCTGTCATTGTCACACCCTTCATGGCGTTGGGGTATATGATTATGGCTGTTGTGGTTATCTGCATCAATATCAATGCTGTTCCGGGGATATTCGCATCTATCTTTACCAGTGCTTTCGGAATCAATCCCGTATGCGGCGGTATCATCGGCTCCACTGTCGCTATGGGCGTCAAGCGCGGCATTTTCTCAAATGAGGCGGGGCAGGGCACAGGCGCTATCGTTTCGGCATCGGCCGATGTGGCTCATCCCGCCCAGCAGGGTCTGGCGCAGGCTTTCTCGGTCTATGTGGATACGCTACTGGTATGTACGGCTACGGCTCTGATGATACTCTCATCGGGCATGTACAATATCTTTGATTCCACGGGTGAGATGATTTATGCTGGTGCTCCGGAGCTTGTCAACAATTACGTGAGTTACACCCAGACAGCTGTGGACTCGGTGTTTACCGGATTCGGTGGGCGGTTTGTTTCCATTGCTATGGTGTTCTTTGTGTTCAGTACGGTTATGGCTTACTATTTCTACTCGGAGTCAAGCATCATCTATCTGTTCAGGAAAGGTAAATCCAAATGGGAGAGCATAGCCATTAATATACTGAGGGTTATCACTATGGCGGCTGTGATATTCGGTGCTGTGCGTGAGACCGATGTGGTGTGGCAACTCGGTGATATAGGCGTGGGCCTTATGGCCTGGGTAACGGTAATATCTGTTCTGATACTCTGTCCAGAGGCCATCCGTTCCCTTAAAGAGTACGAAAACAAAAAAATTGCGCATTAGGGACAGTCTCCATTGCGCTAAAATTAAAAGACTTATTTATGGAAACTGTCGTTACTTAATCCCCGCATTTGTGTAATTTTGCGGTGCTATGGAGAAAAAAGCCAGGAATCAGGACGGAAAAAAAGAGTGGGTGTCTCTTACTCCACTGCTGGTTTTTCTTTTAGTTTATGTACTTTCTTCAGTCGTTGCCGATGATTTCTATGCAGTTCCGGTTTCATCGGCTTTTCTGGTAGCATGCGTATATGCAGTCGCTGTGGCTGGAGGACCTCTTAAGGAACGGGTCCGGACTTTCTCCAAGGGTGCCGGAAATCCGGACATAATGCTCATGATCTGGATTTTCATTCTTGCCGGTGCATTTGCAAGCACGGCCAAGGCAATAGGGTCAGTTGATGCTACCGTGTCGCTTATGCTTGGTATAATTCCGCCAGGTATCATTCTGGCCGGACTGTTTGTTACTGCATGTCTGATTTCTATGGCAATGGGGACCAGTGTGGGTACTATTGTGGCACTGGTGCCTATCGGAGCCGGGATAGCCGGACAGTGCGGTCTTTCACAACCGTTCATGGCTGCAATAATAGTTGGCGGTGCCTTTTTCGGTGATAACCTCTCGTTCATATCAGACACTACGATAGCAGCCACCCAGGCTGCAGGGTGTGAGATGGCGGACAAGTTCAAGGCAAACCTGCTCATAGTGATGCCGGCTTTCGTGCTGGTAACAGTTATATATGTCATTATGGGACGTGAGGTGGGGTTCAACGGTGACATTACGCATGCCAACCCTATGCTGGTACTTCCCTATATACTCGTCATAGTGCTTGCCCTGCTCAGACTGAATGTGACTTTAGTGCTGACCGTCGGAGTCGTGGTAAATGCGTTGATGGGATTCCTGACAGGAAGCTACGGGTGGACAGGATGGATGAAATCGGTGGGAGAGGGCATAGCAGGTATGAGTGACCTGATTATCGTTACGTTACTGGCTGGAGGTATGCTTGAAATGATACGTAAGGGAGGTGGTCTGGACCTTATCATTAATACTCTTACCCGGCATATTGGCGGCAGTCGTGGCGCACAAGCCGCAATAGCATGTATTGTGAGTCTGGCCAACGTATGTACTGCAAACAATACGATAGCGATAATCACCACAGGGCGGATAGCCCATGATGTGGCTCAGAAGTTCGGTATTTCTGCAAAAAAGACAGCCAGTCTTATGGATACGTTCTCCTGTCTTGTCCAAAGCATGATTCCATACGGAGCACAGCTTCTGATGGCTGCAGGGCTGGCGTCAATATCTTCCTCATCCATTATACCTTATCTGTATTATCCGTTCCTGATGGGATTGTGTGCCATCGTTTCAATTGCTTTTTCACGCCGTTGATAACCATGTGATTTAGCATTTTTTCTATTTGTGGTATTTTCTTACATTTTGTCAGCTTACGCAGCCGTTTTTCGGATAAATACTACCAAATGTTCAAATAAGTTCAATTCTATTTACAAAATGTAATTAATTGAGCTGTTTTGGCTTTCAAAATCATTGTATATTGTTCAATTTTTTATCATTTTTTTCATTGAAATAATTTGCTTTGAACAAATTTAGGGGCTACCTTTGCGACACGAATCAAAAACTATAACATAATTATATCGTCATGAAGCATAATTTTTGCGCAGGTCCTGCTGTTCTTCCGCAGGAAGTGATTGAGAAATCAGCTCAGGCTGTCTATGATTTTGCCGGCACGGGCATTTCAATTCTCTCTATCAGCCACCGTTCAAGTGAGTTCAAGCCCGTTGTCGATGAGGCTGAAGCTCTTATCAAGGAGATCCTGGATGTACCCGAGGGTTATTCAGTACTGTTCCTGGCAGGTGGTGCCAGTATGGAGTTCTGCCGCGTCCCTTATAACTTCCTCAACAAGAAGGCTGCTTACCTTAACACTGGTGTTTGGGCCAAGAAGGCCATAAAGGAGGCCAAGGCTTTCGGTGAGGTGGTTGAGGTGGCTTCATCGGCCGAATCAACCTATACCTACATCCCCAAGGATTACGTTATCCCTGCCGATGCAGACTATTTCCACTATACGACAAACAACACCATTTACGGTACTGAGATTCGCAAGGACCTGGACAGCCCGGTTCCATTGATCTCTGATATGTCATCGGATATATTCTCACGTCCCATCGATGTAAGCAAGTACAACTGCATCTACGGCGGTGCACAGAAGAACCTGGCTCCTTCAGGTATGGCTTTCGTTATCGTTAAGAACGATGCCCTGGGTCATGTAGACCGTTATATCCCCACCATGCTGAACTATCAGACTCACATTGACAACGGTTCAATGTTCAATACTCCTCCCACATTCACTATCTATTCTGCACTGGAGTCACTCCGCTGGCTCAAGGCTCAGGGTGGTGTAAAGGAGATGGCCAAGCGTGCCGAGGCCCGCGCAGCAAAGCTGTACAGTGAAATTGACCGCAACAAGCTGTTTGTCGGTACCGCCAATGAGGAGGACCGTTCATACATGAATATCTGCTGGGTAATGCAGCCCGAGTACAAGGAGCTTGAGGATGAGTTCTTGAGCTTTGCCAAGAGTCAGGGTATGGTTGGCATCAAGGGTCACCGTTCTGTTGGCGGTTTCCGCGCTTCCTGCTATAATGCTCTGCCTATGGAGAGTGTTGACGCCCTGATTGCCTGCATGAAGGAGTTTGAAGCTAAACACTAAATTGAGAATTTAGAATTGAGAATTAAAAAATTCAAGATATGAAAGTTTTAGTTGCTACATCCAAACCTTTTGCAAAGGTTGCAGTAGATGGAATCCGTGAGGTTATTGAAGGTGCAGGTTTTGAGCTTGTGCTGCTTGAGAAATATACAGAGAAGGCAGCTCTTCTGGCTGCAGTTGCCGATGTTGACGCTATCATCATTCGCAGCGATATCATAGACGCAGAGGTGTTTGATGCCGCTAAGCAGCTCAAGATTGTGGTTCGTGCAGGCGCAGGTTATGACAATGTGGATCTGGCATCGGCCACCGCACACGGAGTATGCGTGATGAACACTCCGGGGCAGAACGCCAATGCAGTTGCCGAGCTGGTAGCCGGTCTGATGGTTTACGCTGTACGTAACTTCTACAACGGCACATCAGGTATAGAGTTGCTGGGCAAGAAACTGGGTATCCACGCTTTCGGTAACGTAGGCCGTAATGTTGCCCGCATTGCCAAGGGATTCGGCATGGAGGTCTATGCCTTTGATGCTTACTGCCCCAAGGAGGTTATCGAGGCTGCCGGCGTACATGCAGTTGACAACGTGGAGGATATGTATAAGACCTGCCAGTTCATCTCACTGCACTTGCCTGCAACTGATGAGACCAAGAACTCAATTGGCAGGAAACTGGTTAGCCTGATGCCGAAGGGTGCCGTTCTGGTTAACTCAGCCCGTAAGGAGATCATCAATGAGGATGAACTTATCCAGCTCATGCAGGAGCGCGAGGACCTTAAGTTTGTATCAGATATTGCACCTGCCGCAGCTACCAAGTTTGAGGAGCTGTTTGCCGGCCGTTACTTTGCAACTCCCAAGAAGATGGGTGCACAGACTGCCGAAGCCAACATCAATGCCGGTATCGCTGCCGCCAACCAGATAGTAGGATTCATCAAGGATGGTATAACCAAGTTCATGGTTAACAGATAATGGCTATCGTAAAACCATTCAAGGGAATCCGTCCGCCAAAGGAGCTTGTTGAAAAGGTGCAGAGTCGTCCTTATGATGTGCTTAACTCTGAGGAGGCACGCACCGAGGCTGCAGGCAACGAAATGTCCCTGTATCACATCATCAAGCCGGAAATTGACTTTGATCCCATAGCCGAGGAGACAGATCCCCGCGTTTATGCCAAGGCTGCCGAGAACTTCCGTAAGTTCCAGGACAAGGGCTGGCTCAAGCGTGACAGCAAGGAGCAGTACTACATATATGCTCAGACTATGCAGGGTAAGACCCAGTACGGTCTTGTGGTGTGCGCATACGTGGAGGATTACCTTAAGGGCAACATCAAGAAGCATGAGCTGACCCGTGCCGATAAGGAGGAGGACCGTATGAAGCATGTGCGCGTTAACAACGCCAACATTGAGCCGGTGTTCTTTGCCTATCCCGATGACAAGGTGCTTGACGAGCTTGTTGCCAAGTACGTAAAGGGGACTCCCGAGTACGATTATGTTGCCCAGGGCGACGGTTTCCGTCATCAGCTTTGGATAATAGATAAGGATGAGGATATCAAGACCGTAACCGAGAGGTTTGCAGGTATTCCTTCACTCTATATAGCCGACGGTCACCACCGTTCAGCAGCCGCTGCTTTGGTAGGTGCCGAGAAGGCCCGCCAGAATCCCAACCACCGCGGTGATGAGGAGTACAACTACTTCATGGCTGTCTGCTTCCCGGCTTCACAGCTCACCATCATCGATTACAACCGCGTGGTCAAGGACCTGAACGGCATGACATCGGCCGAGTTCCTCAAGGCTTTAGCACAGAACTTTGTTGTAGAGAAAAAGGGTAGGGATGTATTCAAGCCGGCAGAACTTCACACATTCTCACTCTATCTGGACGGAGAATGGTATAAGCTGACAGCCAAAAAAGGTACATTCGATGACAGTGACCCGATAGGCGTACTGGATGTTACAATCTCATCAAACCTGATTCTGGACCAGCTGCTGGGTATCAAGGACCTTCGCCGCGACAAGAGGATTGACTTTGTTGGTGGAATACGCGGTCTGGGTGAACTCAAGCGCCGCGTTGACAGTGGCGAGATGAAGATGGCTCTTGCACTCTATCCGGTCTCCATGAAACAGCTCATGGATATAGCCGACACGGGCAACATCATGCCTCCCAAGACAACCTGGTTTGAGCCAAAGCTCCGCTCCGGTCTCGTGATACACTCACTCGACTAATTGAGAATTGAGAATTGAAAATTGAAAATTATAAAAATGGCTCGGAAGATTTCCGGGCCATTTTTAATGTCGCGGGCTTTACGCAGGTGCTTGTTAATTCTCAATTCTCAATTCTCAATTGGAAAGACTCTGTCTTTCCTGGGGAGTTTGGCGTTGACTTCGTTGTAGGCGTGGCGGGTCAGTTCCTCTATGAGCGGATGGTCCACATCGGCATCCAGACGTATCTGGTTCCAGTATTTCTTGTTCCAGTGGAAAGCGCCTTCAATTGCTGCGTAATGATCACGCAGTTCCAGTGCTCTGTCCGGGTCACATTTCAGGACCACTATATCTGGCTTGTCGAGCGTAATGCAGGCAAATATCTTACCCTTGAGCCTGAAAACCACAACCGTATCATCAAACGGCATATCCTCTGTAACCAGCGGCAGACTCAGACAGTATTCGCGAAACAGTTCTATATCCATAATGAATGTCAATTCAATAGTTTGACAATCTGCTCCAGGTAGCGGGCGTCGGTCTCATCAAAGGTATTCAGATACTGGCTGTCAATGTCAAGAACTGCTGATACTTTATTGCCGTTGAATACGGGTACCACTATTTCGCTGCGGGACTCACTGCTGCAGGCGATATGGCCGGGGAACTTCTCAACATCGGGCACTACAACAGTCTCGCGGCGTTGCCAGGAGGCGCCGCACACTCCGCGTCCGAATGCTATCCTTGTACAGGCAATAGGACCTTGGAACGGTCCCAATACCAGTTGCTCTGTACCATCCTTATCGGCACGAACAATGTAGAATCCCGTCCACCAGAATCCCATTGTTTCATGAATGAGAGCGGCCAGATTGGCCATATTTGCAATCAGGTCACTCTCTCCGTCCAGCAGTGCAGCCGCCTCCTTGAGCAATTGCGTATATTTGATTTCTTTATCTGTCATTTGATTATTATCCTCTGGTTTTCGGGTGTTCCACTTTTTCCGCGTAATGTTACGTTGTATATTCCCTTAGGCATTGCCGATGTGTCAAATGATACCGTGCCGTCTTTGATGCCGGATGATTCAATTACTTGGCCGGACATTCCTGATACTGTTACATTGTCATTGCCGGCAGGTTCTGATACATGGATATCCAATCGGCTGCCTTGTTCCACCACTGTCGGGCTTACCTCCATTCTTGAAGGTGCACGTGATATGGACATGACTTGGGTGGTAGTGGGGTTAATGACATACACGCCTTCATATGTTTTCCATTGATAGTAATTGCCTGATCCCTGCTGTACATCCTCGGATGTTAATATGTAAATAAGGCCATTCATAACAGATACGGAATTAACCCTAAGATATGTTGTGTTTTCGTCCTTCTCATCGGGCAAACTGATGTATGCCAGCTGTGAACCCTTGCTGTTCATGACCTTTAGACCTTTGTACTTGCGCAACTGGTTTACACTTCTCCGGATTACCCAATCATCACATATCCACCCATCGCCAAATCTGGGTATCAGCTCAATGTCGGCTGTCAGGTATTCCCAATTGTCATCATCGTTGAATATGTTCTGGCTGGCATAGATGGCGGTTGTAGGGTAGAATGAGTTGTCAATGTTCTGATACAGGAATCCTTCCAGATTCAGCTCATACTGGCAATAACCGTTTTCAACGGAATAATCAAGGTCTTTGGTCCATGCTGCGTTTGTGGTATCGAGCTCAGTATAATAACCAAAGTAGTGATACATGCATACACAGCTGTCATCACTGACGCCCCAATACTCGTACGGATACTTTCGGCCGTACCGCTCAAACTGATAGAACTGATTGTCCCTGAGGTTGTTGCCCATTAAAGCCTTCATGCCGTCGGCATCAGTAAATTCGGTCAGTTGGAAAGAATCTCCATATCCCCATAGTTTCCGGACAAACGCCTCTATCTCAGGAATCATGGATATTGTGTATGTGGTATCCTTGTCCGTAAACTTGTCATAGAATTTGTTGTCGAACCTGACGTTCTCAATCACACCTTCAGCCTTTTGATAATAGGTGTCCGATGACTCCTGTAGCGGAACGGGAATGGACAGTTTGATACCCTGTGGCCCGGGACGGTCATAGATGCCTATCTCTGATTTTTTCCCGTTATGGTCAAAATCAACTACCGTCATATATGCCTTCCCGTCATTGGTCAGTTCCTTTGGCAGAGGACTGATGGTTGATTCGCTGCCCATCCGGGCTTCCATCTGAACTGTCTGTGCGGTGAGTGTTGCTGATACTGCCAGCAATGCCGTAACCAATAATCTGTATTTTTCCATAACGGATATTCCTTATTTTATTCTGCAATAATAGTCTTTATTTTTCAAGTTGCCAATAAAATCTCTGTGTATCATTCGTTTCTGTTGGTAATCTACTTTGAGTTTTTTACTACTTTTGCGGATATGGCGGAGCGTTGGAGCATATATGCGGATTGGAATCCATGGCACGGTTGTACCAAGATAAGTCCAGGGTGCAAATTTTGTTATGTTTACAGGCAGGATGCGATGTACGGCAGCGAAATAGGGAGTAACCTGGCTCGTAAGACCGCGGCTTTCAATCTGCCTGTCAAACGCAAGCGTGACCGAAGCTGGAAAATAGAGTCGGGTAAGATGGTGTTCACCTGCTTCACATCTGATTTCCTGCTCAAGGATGCGGACGAGTGGCGTAAGGAGTGCTGGCGGATGATGCGCATACGCAGTGACCTGTGGTTCTATTTCTTTACTAAACGGATAGACCGGTTCATGGAGTGCATTCCTGAAGACTGGGGTGAAGGCTATGACAACGTGTTCGTGGGCTGTACGGTTGAAAACCAACGGATGGCCGATTACCGCCTGCCTATATTCAGGAAACTGCCCATAAAGCATAAGTCTATTATCGCTTCACCGTTAATCTCAGCTATAGATCTGTCACAGTATCTGGACGATAGTATCGGTGAAGTGTCGGTAGGCGGCGAATCCGGCGTTGATGCGCGCCCGTGCAATTATGACTGGGTCCTGGACTTGCGTAGTCAGTGTGTGGAGAAGGACGTCCCGTTCCGTTTCCATCAGACTGGAGCCAGGTTCATAAAGGACGGCAGAGAGTATTATGTAAGACGTCCGTTCCAGTTGAGCCAGGCACATAAGGCGAACATAGACTATAAGATAGATATGTTCTATGTGCCGGATAAGGTCAAATTTGAGTGGAAGGAGAGTGACTATCGCCAGGGGGATTTTTTTGAAGATTAGTAAACGAGATAATAGAATAGTTTGGTATGAAAAAAGTAATGTTCTTTCAGATTGCATGTGCGGCATTGGTGCTGTGCGCATGTGGTGGCGGTAGCCAGCCGTCGGTTCAGGGTTTTGATGATGTAGTGGCATCCCGCCGCAGCATTCGCGACTATGATGCATCCAGGTCAATATCGCAGGAAGAGGTCATGGAACTTATCAAATGTGCTCAGGAGGCTCCTTCATGGGCCAACCAGCAGCCTTCCAAGTACTATGTGGCCATGACTCCGGAGAAGGTGGCTGCCGTAAAGGAACTGGTGGGAGACGGTAACAAACGTAATACCGCAGGTGCTCCTGTCATGATAGTTTCAACATATATCAAGGGTCGTTCGGGGTTCTTCCGCAGCAATCCCGCCAATGAAATCGGTGACGGCTGGGGCGCATACGATAACGGCTTGAGTAATGCCTACTTTATCCTGAAAGCCCGTGAGCGCGGTTTTGATACCCTGATCATGGGTATGCGTGACTCTGATGCTTTGCGCAATCTGTTTGCCATTCCGGATGATGAGTGCATCATGGCAGTAATCAGCCTGGGTTACCGTGCGTCGGACCCCAACCGCCCGGACCGCAAGTCTGTAAATGAGGTGGTAAAGTTCTTCTGATTGTTCCATATTAATATAGAATGTTATGAGAAAGACGATTGTTACAGATAAGGCTCCGGCTGCTATAGGTCCTTACTCACAGGGCGTGGAACTGAACGGAACAGTGTTTGTGTCAGGACAACTGCCTGTCAATCCTGCGGACGGCACCATACCTGCGGGTGTGGAGAATCAGACTCGTCAGGCCTTGGACAATATCGGTGCTATTCTGAATGAGGCTGGACTTACGTTCAACGACATAGTCAAGACTACGGTACTGTTGGCGGACATTTCGGATTTTGCGGCCATGAACGCGGTCTATTCCGGGTATTTCCCGCAGGATAAGCCGGCGCGTGTCTGCTATCAGGTCGTTGCACTTCCCAAGGGCGCCCTGGTGGAGATTGATGCTGTTGCCGGCAGGTGATTTCACCATTTCAGATTGATGCAGTTGCTGAAAGCGTTTCTGTGAACAGTTTGGGGGAGATTCCGGACTGTCTCAAGTGAGCGGCAGCCTGAGAATGCATCTTCATCGACACTTTGGGTGACATCGGGCAGGATGATGTTCTTCAGGCTCTGGCAATCGCTGAACATGCGTTTGCCTATGACGTTGTCCAAAGCGTAGTATGAGATGTATATCTGTCCTTTAGAGTCACGGCGCAAAAGCATGTCACCCCTGTTGTCCAGCCTATGATCCACTATTTCCTTCCATATTGAATCGGTTACTTCGGATAGGTTATAGCGGTATCGGTACTCTCCGGAATCCCGGTCTGTCGCCCTGCCGGATATGATATAGCCGTCGGCATGATATGTGGCGTATGGCATTCCAGTGATTATCCGGACCCCGGACAAGTCAAGATTCATCAGTGAACCTATGTCTTCCTGCTCACCGAGAGGGTCGGATGCTCCGGCCATTCTGCGCAGGCATTTTATGTCAGAACCGTTAAGCGTCCCGTAAACCGTAAGCGAAGTGATGCGGTCCAGTACAGCCCGGTCTATCATTCGCGAAAGAGAACCCGGTTGGTCGACCCGGATTGTGGCCTGTAGGCTGTCAAATAGGGGCGTAATACCTATAAGAATGTATTGGAAGGGGAGTTGGCCTCTGGAAGCGGAACTGGTAGTTACGGTTTTGAAATAACCGTTGCAGTATCCGTTCCAACCCCAGTTGATGTGCAGATAATCCTGTTCGTAACCGTCACATACGAATATGTGGTTCTCGCTGGCTGCTATCACCGGCCGTCCGGCGTCAAGTTCGGAATAGACCGCATCCAAAAGCTTGATGTCAGATACTCCGCTCAGGGTTATGCATCGTGGACTGTATCCCCAGTTGTCTATCAGTGCGGCTTTGAAGTTGTCTATGCTGCTCGTAGTGACTGAGGAACCTGTCTGGGCATGAAGACTGGCGGCGCATCCAAGCATGAGAGTGGCAAGATCTGAACCGGTTCCGTTCCACTCAAGTTTCTTGCTGCCTATGTCAATTATTTTTTGTTGTCCTGATGCGGATGTAATGACACCTTGGCCTGCCGGCACGTCGGGATATCTGTAATAGCTTAATATTTGGGCCAGTGCCACAGGTCCGCATCCGGCCACACAACGGCGGATTGAACCTTCGGCAGACTCCAGAGGAAACAGGTTGTTGTATGGATATCTCTGACCGTAAGCAATATTGCCAAGCATAGGTTCAACGTTGCCGGAGTAAGAGGGGCGCATCGAGTCCGGGTGTAAGGATAAATCTGGCTTTTCAGACAGTTCACGGAGTTGTCGGGAGTATGTGGAGAGTATAGAGGTGAGAGTGGAACTGATTTCGCTGTCGTTTCCGGTTAATAGGGGGGAATCCGGACTGTAGGCGAGTATGGGGGAATCAAGGTAAGATTCATAATCCTTACAGGCCACTATGCAAAAACTTTTGTTCTGTTCATTGGAGAAACAGACCAGGTTTCCGCTACTCAGGGTAAGCCTTAACCCGTGTGTGTCTATTCCGTGTGAACTCAGGAAACCGGAAGCGACTGTCAGTTCGTGCTCCCAGTCCTTGTCTGTCAAAGCCAGTGCCGGCTGAACTCCAGACACATTGGACTGAGCCAGAGTATTATATGCGAAAGTATATGACAATACCAACCAAAGCATGCACGAGAGAAATGCCGGTATCGGGGAATAATTCGGTTTCCTGTTCTCTTCTTTCATAGGCTTTTCGGCATTGAACGCCATCCATCTTTTACTCTAAATGGTAAGATATCGCAGCAAAAATAGTTAAATATCGGCAGTTTTTATGTAAGTTTGAAAATTGAAACTATGGAACAGGTTACCGACACATTTCTGACGGTGAGTGGCAGCGCTGAATCGCAGTTCGTGGAACAGCGAAGCCGTTTCATATCGTTTATATGGCATGTGACAGACTCTGAACAGGTTAAGAAAAGGCTTGCCGCCGTTCAGAAAGAGTATTATGATGCCCGGCATGTTTGCTATGCATATATGCTTGGAGCGGAGCGTAAGGACTGGAGGGCAAATGATAACGGTGAGCCTTCAGGAACGGCCGGAAAGCCCATTCTGGGACAGATAAACAGCGCGGGACTTACCGATGTGCTAATAGCTGTGGTGCGATACTTCGGAGGAGTAAAACTGGGCACATCCGGACTGACAGAGGCATATAGGCAGGCTGCCGTCCAGGTGATAGGTAAGGCCGACGTAATAACTGCCCATGTAGAGAGGAATGTGACGGTGCTGTTTACATATAGTATGACCAATGTGGTCATGAAAACGGTGAAGGAACTTGATGCCGGGATTGTAGAGCAGGATTACGGAGTGTTCAGCGCAGAAGGGGTGGATAGTACATTTGACTGCAAGATGGTGCTGAGAGCCAGGCTCTCTGTTGCCGATGAATTGTCATATAGGCTTGAGACTGTGGCTGATACTCAAGCGGTCAGGGAACTGATGATAATATAATTAGATAATAAAGTGATATGAAAAGTTACAGATTGTTTTGGGGACTGGCAGTTGGCCTGATAGCTTTCGGTGTCCAGTCATGCAGCGGTCAGGCAAGACCTGAGAACAAGAGTGGTCATGACCTATGGCTCGGTGATATTAAAGTGACAAGTAGTGCTGGACAGAAAGCCGTCTGGCAGAGGGAATTGGAACTTATTGACAAGAATGCGCTTGGAGTAAGTGAAATAGGTGTCGATGCAAGCGGGATTTACAACAATGCCCTGGGTGATGAAGGTTTCAGCATTAATTGTACAGGTAAGCACGTTTCGGTCACAGCCAATACAGATGCAGGAAGACTATATGCCGTTTACTACCTGAAGAGAATGGCTGATTGCGGTGAGCGTATTGAGGATAAATTCCTGAAGACGGAGGTTCCGGCTTTCAAGTACCGTATCCTGAATCATTGGGACAACCCCAACGGCACCGTGGAGCGCGGTTTCGCAGGCCGTTCACTCTGGAAATGGAATGAACTGCCCGGCACAATCCGTCCTGAGTATGAGGAGTATGCCCGTGCCAATGCTTCCATAGGCATAAACGGCACTGTCCTGAACAATGTGAATGCCGATGCCCGTATGCTTACACGCGAATATCTCGAGAAGGTGAAGGTGCTGGCTGATATTTTCCGTCCCTACGGAATAAAAGTATATCTCTCACTGAACTTTGCAGCTCCCAAGCATCTGGCTAATCTCAAGACCAGTGATCCGCTTGACAAGGATGTGGTCAGCTGGTGGAATGATAAGGTCAAGGAGATTTACAGTATCATCCCGGATTTCGGAGGATTCCTGGTAAAGGCTAATTCTGAAGGACAGTCCGGACCTCAGGACTATGGTCGCACCCATGCTGACGGTGCCAACATGATAGCCGATGCGCTGAAGCCTTTCGGAGGGATAGTCATGTGGAGGGCATTTGTGTACGCACCCACATCTCCTGACCGTGCCAAACAGGCTGTGGAGGAGTTCATGCCTCTTGACGGTCTGTTCCGTGACAATGTGATAATCCAGATCAAGAACGGGCCTGTAGATTTCCAGCCGCGTGAGCCGTTCAGTCCTCTGTTCGGACAGATGGAACACACCAATGTGATGGCTGAGATGCAGATTACCCAGGAGTATATGGGACACAGTAACCATATGGTCTATCTGCATCCTATGTGGAAGGAGTGTCTGGACTCTGACACATACCAGAAAGGGAAGGGGAGCACCGTGGCTGCCGAAACACTGGGTAAGGTACATGGCAACACCGCCACGAGCGCTATAGCCGGTGTGACTAATATCGGTGACAGCGTGAACTGGTGCGGACACCAGATGGCGCAGGCCAACTGGTATGCATTCGGCCGTATGGCATGGAATCCTGACTTGAGTTCAGAGCAGATCATTGACGAATGGCTCAAGCAGACCTTCACCTCCAACAAGAAGTTCCTTGAACCAGTGAGCAGGATGATGCTTGCCTCACATGAGGCTTCTGTGAGCTATGAGATGCCTCTCGGCCTGCATCACTGCTTTGGAGGAGCCGGACATTATGGGCCGGGTCCTTGGGAAGGAGCTTCCCGTCCGGACTGGTCGCCACAGTATTATCATAAGGCCGCTGCCGACGGAGTAGGTTTCGACCGTACCTCCAAGACAGGAACTGATGCCGTTTCACAGTACCACGAGCCTCTCCGCTCTCTATATGACAATGTGGAAACCTGTCCAGAGAATCTGATCCTTTGGTTCCACCATTTGCCTTGGGACCATAAGATGAAGAGCGGTCGTACGCTTTGGAACGAACTCTGCTACACTTACCAGGACGGTATCAACCAGGCCCGCGGTTTCATTGATACATGGGAGAGTGTGGAGAAATATGTTGACCCGTACCGTTACGGCCAGGTCCACGAAAAGCTGATACGTCAGGCCAAGGATGCTATCTGGTGGCGTGATGCCCTGATGCTCTATTTCCAGCAGTTCTCCAAGATGGAAATCCCTGCTGACTGCACTCAGCCCCAGCATACTCTTGATGAGTTGCGCAGCTTCCGTCTCCGTATCTCCAACTACGAGACTCCGGCCCTTGACAAGCTTCCTGAGTACGTTCTTGAATGAGACGCGGGATATCATATATGTTCAGACATGAATTGTGTTATAAGCAGTCTTTTTGATACGGTTCCCGTGCCTGTGATGCCCATCATGACGCATCCCGGGATTGAACTGATAGGGCGCAGGGTGATAGACGCCGTAACTGACGGACAGGTGCACAGTGATGCTATACTGGCACTCAGGAAGGCCTATCCGCTGTCTGTGGCTTCGACCACTATCATGGATTTATCGGTCGAGGCTCAGGCTTTCGGTGCGGAAGTTGTGTTTGAGGACAATTCAGTTCCTACCGTAACCGGAAGACTGCTCTCCTCTGCACAGGATGTGGAAGGGCTTGAACTCCCGTCATTGGACAGAGGCCGCCTGCCGGAGTATCTGAGAGCGGTTCGGTTGTCAGCTCCCAGACTGGACGTGCCTCTTTTCGGAGGTTGCATCGGGCCGTTTTCGCTTGCCGGCCGTCTTTACGATATGACAGAGTTGATGATGGCTATGTATATCGAGCCGGAGACAGCTCAAGCCTTACTCGGCAAATGCACCCTGTTCCTGATGGAATATGTAAAGGCCATTAAGGAAGCCGGTGCAGCTGGTGTCGTTATGGCAGAACCGGCTGCGGGCCTGCTTTCCGATTCAGATTGTACCCAATACTCATCGGTTTATGTCAAGGAGATTGTGGATACGGTTCAGGATGACGGATTCGCAGTGATTCTGCATAATTGCGGAAATAAGGGACAATGTACGGAATCCATGATTGCCACCGGTGCGGCTGCCCTGCATTTCGGTAATGTCATTGATATGGCCGGTGTGCTTGCCACGGTTCCTGCCGATATTGCCGTCATGGGCAATGTTGACCCCGTGGGTGTTATGAAGATGGGTTCGCCTGAGCAGGTGGCTTATGCGGTCAGAAACCTAAAGTCACTATCGGCCGGATACGGGAACTATATACTATCTACAGGATGTGATGTCCCTCCTGCCGCTCCTGAGGCAAACATCAAGGCTTTTTTTGAGGCTTCTTTATGATTTCAACTTAAAAAAATATAGACAATGACACAAGAGCAGATCCAAAAGCTGGAGGATACGATCCGGCACAAGAATGACAAGATTCACGTGGCTCTTATTGCGGACAGCCCCTGGATACCGGGTTACTGCGGCCACACTTTCGTGGATTATTACGCCCGTAATGAGGTGTTCATAAACGACAATCGCAAGATACGCAAGGATTTTCCGGATGCAATCTTCGTTCCGGGCTGGTGGGTGGAGTACGGTATGGCCGCTGAGCCTACGGGATTCGGGTGTCCCACATGTTTCTTCGATGATAACCTGCCTCACATGCATCCGCTGACCGAGGACCTTGATAAGGCGGAAGAGATTTTCGGAAACATCCAGATTCCTGACCCTAAGGTGGACGGATTCATGCCACTGATACTTAACCAGCAGCGTTACTATCAGCCGCTTATGGAGCAGGATGGAGAGGAAGTTTATATGGTGTGTGCACGCGGACCGTTCACTGTGGCATCCCACATTTTCACAGTGACCCAGCTGCTCATGCTCATGATGATCAATCCCGATGCTGCCGACAAGCTTTTATCCAAGACTGTGGAGTGTGTTAAACGCTGGCTTGAGGCCCAGTTGGAGAATGTAAAGACCGCCAAGGCCATCATGGTTCTTGATGATGTGTGCGGATATTTCAGCCCCGAGGATTTCGAGACGCTGTGTATGCCTTATATGAAGCAGGTTTTCAGCGCATTCCCTGAGGTACGCCACTATTTTCACAATGACTTCACCTCAAACTCATGCTATTCACACCTGGCTGAAATGGGTGTCGATGTGTTCAACTTCACACACATGCAGGAGATAGGCGAGTCCCGTAAGCTGGCTGGTGACAAGGTAGTATTCATGGGTAATGTCCCGCCCATGCTGTTGGCACAGAGTGACCCCAAGACCGTATATGACACCACAAAGCAGGTTATTGAGAGTTATGTGGCAGCCAACGGCAGCCATCACGGCCTGCTCCTCAGTACGGGTGGCGGTATGCCGATGGGAGCTGTAAAACCTAATATTGACGCTATGATCCAGGCTGTAAAAGACTACAATCTCACTCTTTGAGGTTGTAGCCTTTTTCTTTTTTACTAAAAAAAAATATTATCTTTGTCCCTGTAATCACGAAGAAAAGACATCAAAATGGATCTTCAGGAACTTACTGATGCCATTGTTGCCGGGAATATGAACGGCGCCGTAGCCCTGTCCAGACAGGCTGTGGAGAGTGGCATTGAACCGAAAACCATAATCAGCGAATACCTTATCAAGGGTATGGAGATTATAGGTGCCAGATTTGGTGAAGGAAAGGCTTTTGTGCCCAATCTGCTTATGTCAGCCCGTGCCATGAAAGGATGTCTTGACCTGCTCAAACCCATGATGCAGGGAGAGTCCGGAATCAATTACGGTAAGGTGGTTATCGGCACGGTCAAGGGTGATTTGCATGATATAGGAAAGAACCTCGTGGCCTCCATGTTCGAGGGTTCCGGATTCGAGGTAATAAATCTTGGTATCAATGTCGATGCTGACAAATTCGTAAAGGCTGTGATTGACAATGATGCTGACATCCTGTCCTTGTCGGCTCTGCTGACCACCACCATGGGTTACATGAAGGATGTAATCAAGGCTGTGGAGGAGGCCGGAATCCGCAATAACGTCAAGATTATGGTGGGTGGCGCACCATTGAACGAGGCTTTCGCCCGTGAGATAGGTGCCGATGTTTATACAGCCGATGCTAACGAGGCCGTGATTGTGGCCAAGAAACTGCTCGGCAAGGCTTCATAGTCAAACGTTTACTGAATGGAGAAAACAACCAACATTATTCAATAACTTTAATTTCTACACATTATGAAGAAAATCATGTTATTTGCAGCAGCTCTGCTCACAGCAGGCTTCGCTAGCGCACAGGTGAGTTATCAACTCGGTTTCATGGCTACATCTCAGGAGGTTAAGACTTCTTTTGCCGGTCATGTTCTTGACACCGATAAGGACAATTACAGCGGTTTTATGGTAGGCGCTGACTACAATCTGAACATCGTAGGCGGTCTGAATGTGGCTCCGGGTATTGGCTTGGGCTTCTCCTTTGACAATGATAATGACGAGAAGTACAAGGAGTTTGATGTTCTGGTTCCTGTTGATTTCAACTACGGTTTCAATCTGGGTCAGGATCTGAAGCTCTATCTCTTTGCCGGTCCGACACTTGATCTGGGACTCGTTTCCAAGAGTGATGATTTTGATTGGTTCGATCATGACATGAAGCGTTTTAATATTCTGCTCGGTGGTGGTGCTTGGGTTGACATCAAGGATGTGATCCGCGTGAAAGCCGGTTACAAAGCAGGTATGCTTGATATTTCAGACAGTGACAATATCTCATGGAAGAGGAATCGTCTTACCGTTTCCGTAGGTTATCTCTTCTGAAAACAGGTGGGAACAAAAGTTCCTTTCTACATATCAAAAAATAGCGTCCATTCGGGCGCTATTTTTTTGAGCCGAAGGCGGGACT
>DBYG01000057.1:23547-24904 GCA_002310175.1 Bacteroidales bacterium UBA1192 | reverse complement strand
GAGACCCTGCGCCGCCAGATTGCAGGCGGTCTGAACCTGATGGCCACCGGACAGCCCTGGTGGACGTATGATGCAGGCGGATTCTTCCGTCCCGGAAACCAGTACACCGATGCCGGTTATCAGGAGCGCATGATGCGCTGGATTCAGACAGCCGTGTTCCTGCCGTTCATGCGTGTTCACGGTTACATGAGCCGCACCGAGCCCTGGAACTACTCGGCAGAGACACAGGAGAATTTCCACAAGCAGATAGAACTGCGTGACAGGCTCCAGCCCTACATCCTGGATTGCGCCAGAAAGGTGAGCAGCGAGAACTACACCATGATGCGTCCGCTGGTATTTGACTTCCCGGGTGACACCGAGGCCCTTAAGCAGCAGACTGAGTTCATGTTCGGTCCCTCACTGCTGGTATGCCCCGTTACCGAATCCGGCATCAGGTCCATGCGCGTATATCTGCCCAGGTATGAAGCCGGCTGGAAACTCTTTGACTCCACAGACTCCAGAATCTACAAGGGAGGGGAGTACGTGGATGTTCCCGTTACCATTGACCGCATTCCCGTATTTGTAAAATCCGATCATAAAATAAACCTAAAATGAAAAAATTACTGAACCTATTCCTTGCTTTGGCAGGCATATCTGCCTTTTGCAATGCCCAGGAGGCTGATAACTGGACCACTAAGGTTACATTCTTTAGCCCGTCCATAGTAAGAATCTACAAGACCGGCCCTGACAATCCTAATAATAAACAGAGTCTCTCCGTTACAATGGAGCCACAGCAGGTCAAGTCCACCGTCACTGTCGGCAAGGACGGTGCTGTTACCTACAAGAGTTCGGCCCTGACGGTAAAGGTTTCGGGCAATGACGTCACATTCCTTGACAGTAAAGGCAAGGTCCTGCTGGCTGAGAACGGTTACGGTCACGGCAACGTGGCCATTACACGTCCGGATTATGCCGATATACCGGTGGACCAGGGTTTCAGTCTTGATGCCGATGAACCTCTGTACGGTATCGGGATACAGCAGGACGGTAAGATGGCCAAGAGCGGAAACTACCGCCGCATGATTCAGGGTAACACCGATGACTACTGCAATATAATCCAGTCCATCAAGGGGTACGGCCTGTTCTGGGACAACTACTCTCCCACCACACTGGGCATTGAGGAGGGCAAGTTCTCCTTTTCTTCAGAGAACGCCGGCTGCGTGGACTACTATTTCATCTGGGGCGGTGATGCCGACGGCGTGATAGCGGGCATCCGCCAGCTTACCGGCACGGTACCCATGCTGCCGCTCTGGAGCTACGGATTCATGCAGAGCCGTGAGCGTTACAAGACATCACGTGAGCTTACCGAGGTGCTGGACCG
>DBYG01000057.1:22132-23452 GCA_002310175.1 Bacteroidales bacterium UBA1192 | reverse complement strand
AATCCTGAGCGTTGGATCAAGCATATCCATGACCAGAACGCCAAACTGATGATCTCCATCTGGTCATCATTCGGTCCCATGACCAAACCCTATCGTGAACTGGAGCCCAAGAACCTGCTCATTGACATACAGACCTGGCCGCAGAGCGGTCTGTCAGACTGGCCTCCCCGCAGGGACTATCCGTCCGGAGTCCGTCCGTATGACCCTTACAGCAAGGAGGCACGTGACATCTACTGGAACCATCTGACCCGCCTGTATGACCTGGATATTGACGGCTGGTGGATGGACTCAACCGAGCCTGACCACATGGACTTTAAGGAGACTGACCTGGACCTGCCTACAGCAATGGGTCCCTGGCGCAGGGTACGCAACGCATTCCCGCTNNGGCGGCGTGTATGACAACCAGCGTGCCATGGAGAACGGCAGTGACAAGCGCGTGCTTATCCTCACCCGCTCAGTGTTTGCCGGACAGCAGCGCTACGGTTCCAACACATGGTCCGGCGATGTCCAGTCCAACTGGAACAGCCTCCGCAACCAGGTTCCTGCCGGTCTGAACTTCGCCCTCACGGGTAACCCCAACTTCAACAGTGATCTGGGAGGATTCTTCGCCAACAGCTACAATGAGCGTTCCCAGGACGGCAGCGCCACCAGGAACCCGCTCTATCAGGAACTGTATGTCCGTTGGATGCAGTACGGCGTGTTCTGCCCCATGATGCGCAGCCATGGCACCGAGGTTCCCCGTGAACTCTATTATTACGGTCAGGCAGGAGAGCCTGTATTTGACGCCTTAGTGGGCGCAGTCAAGATGCGTTATTCACTCCTTCCCTACATCTACTCTCTGGCACATGATGTTACCGCGGATAACGGCACCTACCAGCGTGCCCTGATGATGGATTTCAGGAATGACCGTAACGTATGGAACATAAACAACGAGTTCATGTTCGGACGCTCTCTGCTGGTGGCTCCGGTTCTGGAGGCCAAATATACCCCTGAAAGAGCACAGAGCCAGAGCCGTGCCGGAATAGGCGATGTGGACTTCATGGAAGCCAGGAGCACCAAGGTCTATCTGCCCGCAGGTACCAAGTGGTATGACTTTGAGACAATGAAGCTGTATAATGGCGGTCAGGAGATAGAACGTGAGGTCAATATCAAGAGCATCCCGCTCTTTGTAAAGGCCGGCACCATCCTGCCTATCGGCCCCGATGTACAGTACTCTACCGAGAAGCCCTGGGATGACCTGGAGATACGCGTCTATGCCGGAGCCAATGGTACATTCTGTCTGTACGAGGATGAGTTTGACAACTACAACTATGAAAAAGG
>DBYG01000057.1:20930-22072 GCA_002310175.1 Bacteroidales bacterium UBA1192 | reverse complement strand
GGTTCATTCCCCGGCATGATACAGAACCGCAAGTTCCGCATAGTTCTTGTCAGGGACGGAAAGCAGAGTGAGCCCAAGACGGTTAGCTACACTGGGAAAAAGATCTCAGTCAAACTCTAAAGAAATTGAGAAATTGAGAATTGAGAATTGAGAATTGAGAATTGAGAGTTGCCGTCCGGCGCGTGTTCTCAATTCTCAATTTTTTCATATCTTTGCAGTCTGAAATATCATCACTATTAGATGACGGAATTTGAAATGATAGCCAAGACCTTCCAGGGGCTGGAAGAGATTCTTGCAAAAGAACTTATTGATCTGGGAGCCAATGGGGTGGCCATTGGAAACCGAATGGTGTCCTTTAAGGGAGACAAGACCTTGATGTACAAGGCCAATTTCCATCTGCGTACAGCAATCCGTATTCTTAAACCTTTCCTTCACTTCAAGGCCGACAGTGCCGATGAGGTGTATGATATCTGCCGCAAGGTGGATTGGGAGAGATATATGGACCTGAGTGACAGCTTTGCCGTGGATTCCGTAGTCTACAGCGAGGATTTCCGGCACTCCAAGTTTGTGGCGTACCGGGTGAAGGATGCCATTGCCGATTTCTTCCGTGACAAATACGGCAAACGCCCCAACGTGAGCGTCTCAAACCCTGACCTCACCTTCCATATACACATATCGCATGATGACTGCTCGCTCTCACTTGACAGTTCAGGAGAGTCCCTGCACAAACGCGGATACCGTCAGGAGGCAATGGAGGCTCCGCTGAACGAGGTCCTGGCTGCAGGGATGATTCTCATGTCGGGATGGGACGGCCAGTCCGATTTCGTGGACCCCATGTGCGGCTCCGGAACAATTCCGATTGAGGCCGCACTGATTGCCAGGAACATGGCGCCGGGATTGTTCCGGAGCCACTTTGCCTTTGAGAAATGGAAGGATTTTGACCGTGACCTGTTTGAGATGATCTATAACGATGACTCCTCAGAGCGTCCCTTTGAATTCAGCATAAAGGGGTATGACAAAGACCCCAAGGCAATACTTACCGCCAGGCGTAACGCCAAAGCTGCAGGCCTGTTGGACACCATACAGTTTGAGCAGCGTGATTTCAAGGACTTTGAGCCTGTAAAAAGACGCACGGTAATCAT
>DBYG01000057.1:18089-20890 GCA_002310175.1 Bacteroidales bacterium UBA1192 | reverse complement strand
GAGATGATAGGCGAGAGGCTCAAACATGCATTGGTAGGAGGAGAGGCCTGGATAATAAGTTACCATTACGAATGCTTTGACAAGATAGGGCTCAAGGCATCTGCCAAAATACCCCTTTTCAACGGTGCGTTACCCTGCGAACTGCGCAAGTACGAGATCTTTGACGGACGTTACAATGATTTCCGGGGAGGGGAGGGACGTCTCAGGAAGGATAACACACCTACGCGCCGCAGCACCACCCTGCGTCACAAGGCACGGCTGGCAGAGAAACAGAAGGAAAGGCCCGCCCGGAAGAGTCAAGACAAGCCTTTCCGTAAAGAAGGCGGCCGTCCCGCAGGAAACAGGCCGTTCAGAACCGGAAACAAAACAACAAGAAACAAAAGATGAATATTCTGTTATTAGGAAGCGGAGGCCGGGAGCACGCACTGGCCTGGAAGATTGCCCAGAGTCCGCAACTGGACAAGCTATATATCGCACCCGGCAACGCCGGTACTGCAAGCGTGGGAGTGAACATCCCTGTCAAAGCCGATGATTTCCAGTCCATCAGAGAGTTTGTCCTGGACAAGGGAATAGACATGGTGGTGGTCGGACCGGAGGATCCGCTGGTAAAAGGCATATATGATTTCTTCAGGAATGACCCTCTCATATCGGCCATTCCCGTTATCGGCCCCTCCCGAGACGCCGCACAGCTGGAGGGCAGCAAGGACTTTGCCAAAAGGTTCATGCAGCGTCACGGAATACCCACAGCCGCATACCGCACCTTTACGGCTGAAACACTTGAGGACGGACTGGCTTTCCTGGAGACACTCAAGGCACCTTATGTCCTTAAGGCCGACGGCCTTTGTGCCGGTAAGGGCGTACTCATTCTCCCCACCCTGGATGAGGCCAGGAAGGAGCTGAAGGAGATGCTGCAGGGAATGTTCGGGAATGCTTCATCCAGAGTGATAATAGAGGAGTTCATGAGCGGAATAGAGTGCTCCGTGTTCGCACTGACGGACGGCAGGCACTACAAGATACTTCCGGAGGCTAAGGACTACAAGCGTGTGGGAGAGCATGACACCGGACTCAACACCGGAGGCATGGGTTCCGTATCACCCGTTCCTTTCGCCACAAAAGAGTGGATGAGGAAAGTGGAGGACAGGATAGTACGTCCCACCGTGGAAGGTCTGGCCGCTGAAGGTCTGGATTATAAGGGGTTCATTTTCTTCGGACTCATAAACGTGGACGGTGAGCCCAAGGTCATAGAGTACAATGTACGCATGGGGGATCCTGAAACCGAGACGGTTATGTTACGTCTTAAAAGCGATATCCTGGAGCTGTTCAAGGGAGTGGCCGGGGGAAATCTGGATACCAAGACTCTGGAACAGGACGAACGCTCAGCAGTCTGCGTCATGCTTGTTTCAGGCGGTTATCCCCAGCATTATGACAAGGGATTCGTAATCACCGGTCTGGACAAGGTCACTGACAGCATAGTGTTCCATGCAGGAACCGCCCTCAATCAGAAAGGACAGGTTGTCACGGCAGGAGGACGTGTCATTGCCGTGAGCTCATACGGTAAGGACAAGGAAGAGGCCCTTGCTCTCTCCTTCAAGGGTGCCAGTATGATTGACTTTGAGAAGAAACATTTCCGCAGGGACATAGGACAGGACCTGTGAGCCTGCGGTTTTCACTGTAACAAATTATAACTGTCATTTTCGAGCCTTTAACCTTTAAATGAGTATCTTTGGCGCTCCTGACTGACAAACACATTAAATAATGATGAATTACAAAAGACTTAACACTGTCATAGGATGGCTGGTATTCATCGTGGCGGCAGTTACCTACTGCATGACCATAGAGCCTACCGCCAGTTTCTGGGACTGTCCTGAGTTCATAACAACCGGCTACAAGCTTGAGGTGGGCCACCCGCCAGGGGCACCTATCTTCATGCTGACCGCCAATCTGTTCTCACAGTTCACAAGTGATCCCGGTAAGGTGGCCATGATGGTCAACATAATGTCAGCCGTGCTGAGTGCATTATGCATCCTGTTCCTGTTCTGGAGCATCACCATGCTGGCCAGGAAACTTGTTGCCGGTGACAGGGAACCGGACCTGTGGCAGTCAGTATCCATATTCGGTGCCGGAATCGTGGGCGCTCTGGCATATACCTGGAGTGACACATTCTGGTTCAGCGCCGTAGAGGGAGAGGTCTATGCCTACTCCTCTTTCTGCACCGCAGTAACATTCTGGCTCATACTCAAATGGGAGGAGAACGCTGACCAGCCGCACAGCGCCCGCTGGCTTGTACTGATTGCCTACCTTATAGGTGTATCGGTGGGCGTTCACCTGCTCAACCTGCTCTGTATAACAGCCATTGTCCTGGTTTACTATTTCAAGCGCGCCAAGAACCCCAACTGGAAAGGAGGCATACTGGCGGTAGTACTGTCAGGACTGATTATAGCAGCCGTACTCTACGGCATAGTTCCCGGTATCGTAAAGGTGGGAGGCTGGTTTGAACTGCTGTTTGTCAACGGGATGGGCCTTCCTTTCAATACCGGCCTCATCACCTATATCATACTGCTTGCAGCTGTACTGATATGGAGCGTCTATGAGACCCAGCGCGGGGACAGGAAGCTCAACATGTATCTCTCATTCCTGCTCTCCATAGCTATGGCCGGTATTCCGTTCTATGGACATAAGGCATCCGGAGTGTTTTTCGGAATAGTGATACTGGCAGCCGGAGCCATATATCTGTTTGCCAAGGGTGTCCCTGAAAGCATAAAACCTTCACCCACCATACTGAACACCATCATGCTGTGTGT
>DBYG01000057.1:17197-18030 GCA_002310175.1 Bacteroidales bacterium UBA1192 | reverse complement strand
TCACCTGAGGATGTGTTCTCGCTCGGAGAGTATCTGGCACGTGAACAGTACGGCTCAAGACCTCTGTTATACGGACAGGCCTACAGCTCAGGACTTGTCTGGGAACGTGCCAACGGCAACTACTGCACTCCCAAGTCCGTCACCAAAGGCAAGGCCTACGGACGTCTGGAGAAGGCCAGTGCCGATGAGAAGGACAGTTATTACGTGAAGGATGACAAGCGTGACTATGTCTATGCACAGAACATGCTCTTCCCGCGTATGTACAGCAGGGACGGTGAGCATATCAAGGACTACAAGAACTGGGCTGGAGGAATCAAGGGCAAGACCTATGTCTATGATGCCTGCGGCAACAAGGAGAAGGCAGTCATACCCACCCAGCTGGAGAATCTGAAGTTCTTCTTCCGTTATCAGGTGCACTTCATGTACTGGCGTTATTTCATGTGGAATTTCGCCGGCCGCCAGAATGACATACAGAACCAGCACGGTGACCTTCAGACCGGTAACTGGATAACAGGAATAGGTTTCATTGACCGTCATCTCATTGGCGGTGATTTGAAACTGATGCCGGATTATCTGAAAGGTAAAGGCAAGAATGTGTTCTACTGCCTGCCGCTGCTGCTGGGTCTCATCGGCCTGTTCTGGCAGTTCGGCAAGGGCAAGGGAGGCCTGCATCAGTTCTTTGTGGTGCTCTCACTCTTCATCATGACCGGACTTGCCATAGTCATCTACCTGAACCAGACCCCCATGCAGCCGCGTGAGCGTGACTATGCCTACGCAGCCTCATTCTACGCATTCGCCATCTGGATAGGATTAGGTGTGACCGCCATATCCGA
>DBYG01000057.1:16118-17005 GCA_002310175.1 Bacteroidales bacterium UBA1192 | reverse complement strand
GCCCGTTGCTGTAACCTGAGCTATCTCATGACAGACTGGTACATAGACCAGATGAAACGTCCGGCATATAACTCCCCTGCGTTACCCATCTCCTTCAGGAAGATTGAGTACCAGACCGGGACAAATGAGTTCGTGGCCATAGACGCCCAGAGGAAATACAACTCCCTCAAACAGGCCAAGACCGATGCCGAAAGGGAATGGATAGACCGCGAGTTTGAACTCAGGAACGTTCTGGACAACTATGTGAAGAAGGGCAAACCCATTCCCACTGACACAATATGGTTCAAGATTGACAAGGACGCCGTTCTCCGTTCCGGGATGATGATCCCCAAGGAGTATCGCGGTGAGACCGATGAGGAGACCAAGTCCAGGATGCCTGACCGCATGATCATATCGCTCAAGGGCAAGTCCAACCTCATGAAGAACGAGCTCATGATGCTTGACCTTATTGCACAGTGCAATTGGGAAAGGCCGCTTTTCATTGCCACAACCGTTGCCACAGACAACTACCTGAACCTGGGCAACTATCTGGTACTTGAGGGACTAGCATACAGGATAACCCCGTTTGACTGGAACAAGCTCGGATATGTGGCCGAATCCAACTCCGGAGCCGCCATTGACACGGAGAAGATGTATGACAACCTGATGAACTTCAAGTTTGGCGGGACCGCTGACCCCGATGTCTATCTGGATGAGACCATACGCCGTATGTGCTGGACACACAGGCGCATCTTTGCCCAGCTTGCAGGCCAGCTCATAAATGAAGGTGAGAAGGAAAAGGCCCTCAAGGTACTGGAGTATCTTGATGAGAACCTTCCCTACGATGCCATACCGTACTGGATCCTCCGGCTGCCCACTGAGGTGGGGATAGCCCGGATGTGGATAGC
>DBYG01000057.1:14199-16034 GCA_002310175.1 Bacteroidales bacterium UBA1192 | reverse complement strand
CAGATGTCTGATTCATTTGATGAATGTGCCTCTATCATATACTCTTACACCCTTCCTCAGATGGAGAAGATAGTTGACAAGGAGACATTCGCCCAAACCGTAAGTCTGTTTGATGAAATGTACGGGGAATTCCAAAAGAGGACCAGATAAACATGTTCATTGAGCAGCCATCAACCCTTTTAAGCAAATTTTACCCGAAGGGGCTCTTCCGGAAAAACCCGGAAGAGCATTCGGTGTATCTGACGTTTGATGACGGACCCATCCCTGAAGTTACACCGTGGATCCTGGACCTGCTGGACAAGCACGGGATAAAAGCCACATTCTTTGTTGTGGGTAACAATGTCCAGAAGCATCCGGAAATATTCAGGATGATTACGGACAGGGGACACAGTATAGGCAATCACACCTTCAATCACGTACGGAGCATGAGGATGAGAACCCCGGACTATATTGACAATGTGAAGAAGTGTGACAATTACTTTACCACCCGCCTGTTCCGTCCGCCGCACGGAATAATGAAAAAATGGGTTTACAGGTACATGAAGGATGACTATGACATAGTGTTTTATGACGTCATAACCAGGGAC
Source organism: Bacteroidales bacterium UBA1192 (assembly GCA_002310175.1). GTDB lineage: Bacteria > Bacteroidota > Bacteroidia > Bacteroidales > Bacteroidaceae > Colenecus. The sequence continues at coordinate 15,447 of DBYG01000057.1, read as the reverse complement.
TACAACGGGAAACTGAAGGGACGCAAGATACTTGACATAGTCAGGAAATATACCAGGAACGGCTCCATCATAGTGTTCCATGATTCACTCAGGAGCGAGCGCAACCTGAGATATGCCCTGCCCAAGGCCATAGAATGGCTTGAAAAACAGGGATACACATTCAAACAGCTCTGATTATCTGAGTTCACAAAGGGCAGTACAGATGGCATCCTGTACCTTACGTGAAGGGGCCGTCTTTATGGCTCCTTCATTCATTATGCAGAATGCCACCTCATGACCGCCCGCTGTGGTGAGATAACCGGCCAGAGTACAGGCTCCGGTAACGGATCCTGTTTTGGCATGCACCCTGTTGATGGCTGATTTGGAGTCCATCCTGGTCTTGAGAGTTCCGTCCATACCGGATACGGGCAGACTGCGGTAGAACTGGGGGAAAAGAGCCGGCTCCTTATGGATAAGCCTGAGCATGTTCACCATGAAAGAGGGAGTAAGATGGTCATACATGGAGAGCCCGCAGCCATCCACCACGTTATACTCATGTGAAGCGAACCCGAACTTACGTGCCACAAAATTGTCAATGAACCCCGACGCATCCTTAAACCCCGCACCGGAAGGTTTCACAAGCCTGCCCAGCTGGAGGAACATAGCCTCGGCATAGAGATTGTTACTCTCCTTGAGCGCCTCTTTCATTACGGAATTAAGGGAATGGGTGACCTTGACCAGCGGATTTGACATAACCGGAGCCACACCGGACCCATATCCCTTATAACCTATTCCCGCATCATCCAGATACTCCCTGAAAAGGGCTAAGGTGAACTCGGCCGTCCCCACCACACTCAGCTCCTTGGTCTCACGGCGGCGGCAGTTCCCGGAAACAACTATCGTGTTGTCATTGTGTATCCAGTCACGGCTTATTGAAAATGTCCCTAACGAGTCAACCCCACAGAGAGACCTGTTATCCACCTTTATGAAACTGCTGGCAGGGGTAACCTTCACACTGGGAGCCCGGCCTCTGTCCGTGGGAATAACCTGTATGGAAACGGAACCTTCATGAACCATCAGCGGTGATATGTAGGGCTGGAAACTTGAAGGAGAGTCATCCCAGCACCATCCGGAACCCCAATGGACGGAGTCCATCTGGGAAACATCGGCATAGACACGGCCGTTTATGCGCTGCACACCCGCCTGTTTCAGTCGGGCCACCATATCCTTAAGCTCCTGCTCGCTCAGGGCGGGGTCTATTCCCCCCAC
>DBYG01000057.1:9687-14082 GCA_002310175.1 Bacteroidales bacterium UBA1192 | reverse complement strand
GGACGGAACAGCACATTCTCCCTGTAAGCATAGAGGACGGAGTCAGTGGTAAGGTCATAAACATAAACCCCTATATCCGTGCCCACAGGTAACTCATCATATATTATCTGGTCAATACGCTCCGTCACGGTACTGACATCGGCCGCATGGGAAACGGTTACACCGGCCATAACGGAAAGGATGGACACCATCCTGAATATGATATTCTTCATGCCCATGGTCAATATGAGACTGACACTTTTAAACCGTTCCGGACAAGCAGGTCCCTTATCCGGTCAAGTGATTCCCGTGAAGCCTTCCTCAAGGTGCTGACAGGAGTCTCACGGTCAATGGTATATATCATCACCATGCTGGGGGAGATCCTTTTGAGTGCCTCCATCCACGGGAGTACGTAGCGGTCAGTGGTATTGTCCATATCATGACCGTCAAGCGTTCCGGTCAGGAACATGGTCTGTATTATGACATGACCGTTAAAATCACACAGAGCCTTTATGACAGCATCCAGGTCATAATGACCCACAGGATTGTCTATCAAACGGATATAGTCCATATCCACGGTATCCAGTTTCTGAATGTTGTTGTCCAGCCTGAGCAGGGCACTGAAAACGGCGGGATCAGTCACACGGGTACCGTTGCTGAGTACGCTCACCCTGGCCCGGGGGAAGAACTCGTCACGCAGCGCCAGCACATCATCCACTATACCGGGGAACTCAGGATTTGCGGTAGGTTCACCGTTACCGGCAAAAGTGAGCACATCAGGAAAGAGACCTTCAGCCTTCATCCTCATCAGAGCGGAACGCAATGCCTCATAAACCTCTGCCCTGGACGGACGGTGATGCCTGGGATGATGACTGCCGTTACGTCCGCACTCGCAGTATATGCAGTCAAATGTGCATATCTTTCCGTCGGCAGGCATCAGGTTAATACCCAGTGATACACCGAGACGCCTGCTGTGGACAGGACCGAAAACCGGAGAATCATATAGTACTGTTGCCATTGTTTGGGGACTGTTGTTTCTTTTTCTGGTGCGAAATTAATAAGATTCCTTCAAAACTTCCATATAGACTGAACGTTTATGTCCTCCTTGTGCCAAGAACGGATTTTCTGCTGGGATGCACCTATCTCTTCTCGGTCAGAATAGAGAAGTGATGATGCCTTTAGGTTCAACTGAAGCCGTTCGGAAAACCTGTACCTGAGGTTCAACGCAATCCTGCCCCCATGTCCGGAAAGCGTGACGAACCCGAATGAATATCTGAGGCCTTTTTCATAAACAGATATATTACTGTCATAGCTGTCTGTCATGAACAACACAGTCTGAAGGGATGCGGAGATGTTCGGAGACGGATTCCAATCAGATGAAAAGGAGAACCCGAACCCGTCTGACAAAGGCTCGTATAGGAAATTGTACCTTGACCACAGGAGTTGTGTGCGGCATGACAGCGCCTTATTGAAAGTGTGGTCCCAACGCAACCGACCCCTCCAGGTAACGCAATACTCCAGCGTTCCTGTAGGCTTGCAGTCCTTCTGCTTGGATTTGAATCTGATGAATGCGTCAATGTTATCGGACTGGGAGGCTTTCCATGCTGTGTTGATCCTTATCTCCATACCGTTAGAGGGACCGTCAGCTCCCGTACGACGCTCGGGATGACGGAACAGGTCAACATAGCCGTTACTTTTCAGACTCCCTCCTGAATGTGTGAATCCTATCAGTACACCTGTTTCGTTCCTTACATCGGACTCGCAGAGGGCACCGGAATGCGGAGCATTGAACGCAGGGCTATAAGAACGGAAAAGCATATTCAATACGAGCTTCCTGCCAACCCTTAAATAATTGTCCGTCAAGACAGCCGCACCTTCATCGGAAAAGGCTATCTCACCCGAACTGCCGAATGCGGGCCGTCTGACTGACCAATCGGCTGACACTCCGGTATATCCATTGCCGTTTGCGGTAGGAAAAGAATATCCCTCCTTGAGGACAGTGGTCCCGAAAGAGATGCCGTTGTAACGGTAATTGACATTAGCGGCAACGGAAGTAACCCTTATATTGTGCTTGCGTGACCATTCCAGTTCCGTACGGTGATAGCCGTCAGTCTTGAAGGAGGAGACAATCGTGTCACCCTTTACTATGGCGTCAGCCGGAGTATAGGCACCCATCACTGTGACTAACAGAGTCTTTCCTACACCCAACGTCAATCCTGTCCCTCTGAAAAAATCATATTCGGAGACTGATGAATGGGGTTTCAATCCAGTCTGTCCGGACTGCAACTCCGTCAGAGCCATACTCTTTCCGAGACTGAAACCAGATCCCAAAAGCAGTCCTTTCCCGAATACCGCCCTGTAATTTCCAACCAGGACTCTCCTGAAGGGACCTTCATCGGAAATACACAGATAAGGTGACCAGAAATCATAACCTGTGCCGTTCCTCCCGCCAAAAGGTTCACCGGCATCCTTATCGGCAGTGAAACCAGCTCTTATACGGCCTCTCCAATTGAAAGAGTATCTAACCGTATGGGATAACTTGTTCCCGAGATAGGAACGGTTGGGATATCGGGCAAGTTCTTGGGCTGTGTGTTCACGGAAACCGTCCCTCATATAGAGCGGAACATTCATGCTGACGGTAAGTTCATTACGTCCGTATCGGATGAGTTCACGAACACTTGGCTTAACTTTATCCGATACCGGTTCACCAGCATAGACAAAATAACGGAGTATCTGACGGGTGTGCCAGTCCAGTCCGCCAGTGAGCTGGAGCTCTCCCAGCGTCTTTAAGGGACCGTACATGTATATATAGGCATGGATAGCTTCAATCTGTGACGGGGAAAGGATCCCCAGACTTTCAAGTTCACCGGCTGTGGCCGTATTAATGTTCAGAGGCGAGGAACGCATCTGCTCGTAAAATTCCGCCATCTGTTCCATGGCTGATTCCGGGAGGCTTTCATCTGAAAGTAACTCTTCCAGCACACTCTCCCCACTCAAATCATCGGGACTGACTGAACCTAAGACACTGGCTGACCCTGAAAGGGCGTATGAAACGCAGATGATTATGATGCTTTTCACGATACTTAATTCTTTTTTTACGTTGTAAAGGTATTGATTATTCCGATAATTGATACTTTTGTCCTGATGAAAAAGAGAATTCTGCTCATAATTACGGCTTTTGTCCTGACACTGCCCTCATTTTCACAGTCAGCGGACTCACTGAAAAGGGAGAAGGTGTTTGTGGCTCTGGCCACAGTATATAAGGGTGATACTATTCCTTCATACGAGCTGTATGAGGTGACCATATATGGGCGCCGCACGTTCTCCAGCGTACGCAAGCAGCGGAAATATGACAAGCTGGAACGGAACGTGATGAAGATGTATCCTATAGCGCTTGAGGTGAAGGCTATTCTGGTGGAGACTTACCTGTACCTGCAGTCTCTCCCTGATGACAAGGCCAAACAGGAGCACATAGAGGCTGTGGAGAAGGGTGTGTGGGACCAGTATCTGCCCATCATGAAGAAATGCACGCTTTCCCAGGGTAAGCTGCTCATCAAGCTGATAGACCGCGAGTGCAACCAGACGAGTTATGAGCTGATAAACGCTTTTGCGGGTGGTTTCAAGGCCAAGTTCTATCAGGCTTTTGCGGCCATTTTCGGGGCATCGCTCAAGAAGGAGTATGATCCGGAGCATAATGATGAGGATGCCATGATAGAGGAGATCATCTGGATGATTGACAATGATATGCTCTGACCTTTTTTTATTACCTTTGCCATACTATTCATAAAAACGGAGACAAATGTCATTGCAATGCGGCATAGTGGGCCTGCCTAACGTAGGTAAATCCACGCTCTTTAACTGCCTCTCAAGCGCTAAGGCACAGGCAGCTAATTTCCCTTTCTGCACCATTGAGCCTAATGTGGGCACCATTACTGTTCCTGACGAGCGTCTGAACAGGCTGGCGGAACTGGTCCATCCCGGACGTATAGTCCCTGCCACCGTGGAGATAGTTGATATAGCGGGTCTGGTTAAAGGTGCCAGCAAGGGTGAGGGTCTGGGTAACAAGTTCCTGGGTAATATACGTGAATGTGATGCCATAATCCATGTGCTGCGCTGTTTTGACGATGAGAACGTTACTCATGTGGATGGTTCCGTCAATCCTGTCCGTGACAAGGAGATCATAGATACGGAGCTGCAGATAAAGGACCTGGAGACCATAGAGCAGCGCCTGCAGAAAGTGTCCAAGCAGGCTGCCGTGGGAGACAAGCAGGCCAGAATAGTATGTGATGTGCTGAACGCCTACCGTGACGTGCTGCTGCAGGGTAAGTCAGCCCGTACCGTGACGTTTGACTCCAAGGAGGAGACCCAGATAGCTCATGACCTGTTCCTGCTTACCTCCAAGCCGGTGCTTTATGT
>DBYG01000057.1:6712-9639 GCA_002310175.1 Bacteroidales bacterium UBA1192 | reverse complement strand
AGGGATGAGAACGCGCAGATGCTGGTGATAGCTGCCAGGACGGAGAGTGAGATAGCTGAGCTGGAGAGCTATGAGGACCGCCAGATGTTCCTTGAGGAACTGGGTCTGGAGGAATCCGGGGTGAACCGGCTGGTCAAGTCGGCTTTCAGCCTGCTCAACCTGGAGACTTTCATAACGGCGGGACCCATGGAGGTTAAGGCATGGACCTACAGGAAGGGCTGGAAGGCCCCTCAGTGCGCCGGTGTGATTCACACGGACTTTGAGAAGGGTTTTATCCGTGCTGAGGTCATCAAATACCGGGATTATGTGGAACTAGGGTCCGAGGCCGCCGTACGCGATGCCGGCAAGCTATATGTGGAGGGTAAGGATTATGTGGTTCAGGACGGTGACATAATGCATTTCCGCTTTAACGTTTAAACGAAAGGAGTTTTGGCTATGGAGAACTTTCTTGCAGTTGTATGGAACCCGGACAGCGAGTTATGCCGTCTGCTGGGACTTCCCATACGTTATTATTCACTCATGTGGGTGGTGGGTCTTGTGGCCGCTTACCTTCTTGTCAGGAAGTTCTATAAGGACCGCGGTATCAAACCTGAGGTTTTTGAACCTCTGTTCCTGTACTGTTTCATAGGGATACTGGCCGGAGCACGCCTGGGGCACTGTCTTTTCTATGAGCCGGACTATTACCTGAGCAGCGGCAGGCATTTCATAGAGATGCTGCTGCCCTTGAGGTTCATGCCTGAAGGAGGGGTGAAGATGGTGGGTTACAGCGGACTGGCCAGCCACGGCGGCACCATAGGGATATTCATAGGGATACTGCTCTACTGCCGGAAATACAAGGTCAGGCTGCTGGAGTGCATAGATATGGTCTGTGTGGCCACCCCGCTCACCGCAGCCTGCATCCGTATAGGTAATCTGATGAACTCTGAGATAGTGGGAAAGCCCACCGGGACTGACTGGGGTTTCATATTCGTGCAGAACGGTGAGGATTTTGCCCGCCATCCGGCACAGCTTTATGAGGCAATGGCATATCTTGTCATTTTTGCCGTCATCATACTGATATACCGCAAGCATAAGGAAAAGGTGGGCTCAGGGTTCTATTTCGGGTTCTGCATAGCCGCCATTTTCACGTTCCGTTTCTTCATTGAGTTCTGTAAGGAGGTTCAGGTGGATTTTGAGAAGGGTATGAGCCTGGATATGGGCCAGCTGCTGAGCGTCCCCTTCATAATAGCGGGCGTCTGGCTCATGCTCCGTTCCCGCAAGAAGTAAAATTCTGTAGCTGATAATGTCATGATTCTTTCGGTAAGCGGAATGGCTGTGACATCCTTTGCAGCCGATGATGTCTGGTCGGCTCTCGTCCAGTTCTTCATAGTGGCACTGGCCGTGCTGGCCGGCAACATCCTGCGCCGTAAAGTGAACATCCTGCGCCGGAGCCTTATCCCGACAGCCCTGCTGGGCGGTTTCATAATTCTGCTTCTGGAGCTGTGGCCGGCTTTCAACGGGATGATTGACAAGAAATTCATGGCCACCCTGACATATCATGCCCTCGCCCTGGGTTTCATTTCCATGTCACTGAGACCCACCAGGGAGACCAACCGTTCCAACACCAGAACCGTAATCGATACGGGAGCTCTTACTGTTGCCACTTACATGATCCAGGGGGTAATCGGTCTGGCCGTCACCATACCCATGTTCCTGTTCTGGCGCAATCCCGCAGCCGGACGTGACATTTTCTACACAGGAGGAATGCTGCTTCCCTTGGGATATGGCCAGGGTCCCGGACAGGCCCTTAATTTCGGTACTATCTTCCAGAATTCAGCCGCGGCCCAGGGCATAGTGTTTGAGGGTGTGGATTTCGGACTCTCCATTGCAGCCGTGGGGTTCATAGTAGGCAGTGCGGTGGGTGTGGTTTACATGAACCTGCTGGCCAGAAGGAACAAGCTGTCCTTAAGGGAGCGTGAAGATGATAACAGATATACTCTGTATGACTATGACAAGGGTAATGAACTGCCGCATTCCGAATCAGTTGACAAACTCACCATAGTGGTATGTATCATTTTCCTCACATATTTCCTGGTTTACCTTTTCATGCTTCTGATAAACAGGCTTGATATGGGCAATATAGGTGAAAGCACCCTTAAGCCTCTCGTTTACGGATTCAACTTCCTGTGGGGTATCATGTTCGGTTCACTGGTAAGGATTGTCTTAAGGTCACTGCGCAAAAAGGGGCTGATGCACCGTGAATACCTGAATGAGTTCCTACTCAACAGGGTGGGAGGCCTGTTTTTCGACCTGATGATAGTGGCAGGTACAGCTGCCATCAGTTTTGACAACCTGAGAGCCATCTGGCTGCCTCTCACTATTGTCTGTGTGGCCGGTGCTGTAGTCACGTTCATTTATGTCAAGAGGGTGTGCGTCAAAATATACCCGGGATATACTTATGAGGGTTTCTTCTCCATGTTCGGTATGCTTACGGGCACAGCCAGCAACGGTATGATACTGCTCCGTGAGATTGACCCCCGGTACGAGACACCGGCTGCAAACAATCTTGTGCTTCAGAACATTCCCGCCCTGATAATGGGTCTTCCCATCATGCTCCTGCTCGGATTTGCACCGGGGAGTCTGAAGGCCACCGTCATCTCTCTGTGTGTGCTTGTCGTGCTGCTTCTGGCCGCAACGCTCTTCCTGTTCAGAAAAAGAAAAAAATGATTCCCTGGAATAATGGCAAAGAATAACCCTGATGAAACCCCGATGATGAGGCAGTTCTACAGCCTGAAGGAGAAACATCCCGACGCTGTACTGCTGTTCCGATGCGGTGACTTCTATGAGACATACGCACAGGATGCGGTGGAAGCCAGCCAAATTCTTGGCATCACCCTGACACGGCGCAACAACGGCAAGAACGGGGCCGCCGCCCTGGAGATGGCGGG
>DBYG01000057.1:3523-6579 GCA_002310175.1 Bacteroidales bacterium UBA1192 | reverse complement strand
CTGGCGGCGGTACATTTCGGGAAAGGAGCCTGGGGACTTTCATTCCTTGATATTTCAACCGGTGAATATCTGATAGCTGAAGGTCCTTCTGACCATATAGACAAGCTATTGTCCAATTTTGCGCCTAAGGAGGTCCTGATAGAGCGCGGACACCGCCAGCAGTTCTGCCAGTCATTCGGGACCCGGTTCTGCCTGCGTGAGCTTGAAGACTGGGTATTCACCGAAGATTATGCACGTGAGCAGCTCAACCGCCATTTCAAGGTCCGTAACCTCAAGGGGTTCGGTGTGGACCATCTGCGTAACGGCAAGGTGGCTGCCGGTGCCATACTTGAATATCTGGCAGAGACCTTGCACAACAACATCAGCCACATAACCTCCATCCGCATGATTGACGAGGAGCGTTACGTGCGTCTGGACAAGTTCACGGTACGTAACCTGGAGCTGGTTTCAGCCAACAGTGAGGACGGCACTTCCCTGCTGGATGTGATTGACCGTACCTGCTCGCCAATGGGAGCCCGCCTGCTGCGCCGCTGGATGCTCTTCCCGCTCAAGGATACCGCCGCCATCAACAACCGCCTGGATGTGGTGGACCATCTGTTCCGCTATCCTGATACCGGTGAATCCCTGACTGATTCCCTTAAGCGCATGGGTGATGTGGAGCGTCTTGTCTCCAAGGCCGCAGCGGGGCGCATCAATCCACGTGAGGTTCTCAGCTTAGGGCAGGCTCTCAGGCTTATGGAGCCCGTCAAACAGCTGTGCTCCGGATCAGAGAACCGGCAACTGCAGGAGATAGGCAACGGGATAGACCTCTGTACGGAACTGCGTGAGAATATACTCAGGACCCTGCGTCCTGACACACCTATGCTTGTGAGCAAAGGTGGGGTTATAGCAGAGGGCGTGGATGACGAGCTGGACGAACTGCGCAGAATTGCCTACAGCGGCAAGGACTATCTGATGCAGATACAGCAGCGGGAAGCGGAGGCGACAGGTATCTCCAGTCTGAAAATAGCCTACAACAACGTGTTCGGCTACTATCTGGAGGTTCGCAACACCTTTAAGGACAAGGTTCCTGATACATGGATACGCAAGCAGACTCTTGTCAATGCCGAGCGTTACATCACCCCGGAACTCAAGGAGTATGAGGAGAAGATTCTTGGAGCCGAGGATAAGATTCTGGCACTTGAAACCCGATTGTTCGGTGAATTGGCACAATCTGTCATCAGATATGTGCCCGCCATACAGAATAACGCCGTTCTGATAAGCCAATTGGACTGCCTGCTCTCATTCGCATCAGTAGCACGTGAGCGCAAGTATGTACGTCCTGTGGTGGATGACAGCCTCATCATTGACATTCACGAAGGACGTCACCCGGTGATTGAGACACAGATGGCTCCCGGCGACAGCTACATATCCAACAACGTGATGACAGACAGCGACAGCCAGCAGATTCTCATTATCACAGGTCCCAATATGGCAGGTAAGTCAGCGCTGTTACGTCAGACAGCCCTCATAACACTGCTTGCACAGATGGGGTGTTATGTTCCTGCCGAGAGTGCACGCATAGGGATGGTGGACCGCATCTTCACCCGCGTGGGAGCCAGCGATAACATATCTGCGGGAGAGTCCACCTTCATGGTTGAGATGACCGAAGCCGCCAGCATACTGAACAACCTGACACCCCGCAGTCTTGTCCTGTTTGATGAGTTGGGACGCGGCACCTCCACTTATGACGGGATTTCCATTGCCTGGGCAATAGTCGAGTACATACATGAGCACCCTACCGCCCATGCCCGCATGCTATTTGCCACACATTATCACGAGCTGAATGAAATGGCACAGTCATTCTCCAGGATACGCAATTACAACGTCTCGGTCCGCGAGGTTGACGGCCGTGTGCTGTTCCTCAGGAAGCTGGTGCCCGGAGGCTCAGAGCACTCGTTCGGCATCCATGTGGCCGAGATGGCCGGAATGCCCCGCAGCATAGTGAAACGTGCCGGCACCATACTCAAGGAGATGGAGGACAGCGGCAACGGCAGAAACATATCCCGTCCAAGCGCAGAGACCGGTCAGCACCGCGAGGGCCTGCAGATGAGTTTCTTCCAGCTGGACGATCCCGTGCTCTGCCAGATCCGCGACCAGCTGCTCTCAATAGATGTCAACAACCTCACCCCCATAGAGGCCCTGAACAAACTGAACGACATCAAGAAGATCCTCAAGGGCAAATGATACCAAAGGGTATTCATTTTGTCTCTTTTGCACTAATCTTCATCAAAACCTCTGGGGAAGATATAGGGATCATTAAATCCGCCTGACAGACAGATGATGGATGTACATTCCATCTCAATGATTAAGGTCTGGGGCTTGATATATTTTGCTTTCATAATATTGTCATTCATTAGGGATTAATGGGAACATACGGTGCATAGAAGCTTTTTCCGTTACGGTACTTCATCCTGTCCATTCTGATATTGATCATATTCGTAGTGTTGAATCCGAATCCGTTAGTCATGGTGAGCGGAATGAAAACCTCTTCAACATTGTCTTCCGTCCCGTTGGCGGCTGCCTCGGCATTCCTGTGGTTCAGTATGCTTTCAAGAACAACGTTCCTGCCCCATTCTTCATTTGTCGGGACAACCATACCGATCACCTTGTCATTCAGCCAGTCGTCATTATCGGTTGAAGCAAGGCCTTCATAAAAATCAATATACATTTCCTTTGCTTCATCATAGTCATCTTCATTAGAGTCCTCATCCAGACCGAACAGATCATAATAGGTAGGCGTGTCTTTGCTCCTGTATTCAACCGCCTGACAGGTAACACCTATGTAGCTGTTGTTCAGCGGATGTCCCATGGTGCCGTCCGTATCCCAAGGCGTCGGCTTGTGCGGCATGACATAAATATCGGCATCAATATAATTTTCGTCCAGGACAATAAAGTCAGATACAGCCGAAGGTGTGAAATCCACAGGCCTCTTCAGGTTAATGACAATATCCTTATATTCAGCATCTTCAGCATCAACACTCCATGGGTTGGTGTCAAAGCCGGCAAAATCAAAG
>DBYG01000057.1:0-3468 GCA_002310175.1 Bacteroidales bacterium UBA1192 | reverse complement strand
GCGCCGTGTTGTCAAATCCAATCTTGAACTTGACCGATGACAGGGCGTGTTTGAATCCCAACGTAACCGCTTCACCGTCATCATGATCCTCAACCAGTGACACAAGCAGGTCCTTCTGAGAACTGATATCTGACGGGACAGTATACACAAACTTGCCGTCAGCTGAAACAGCAGGGGCATCATCCGTGTTATCACACGTAGCATAGAATGTGTGCGTATCGGTACCGCCTGGCCACATAAGGTCCTCATGTCCGGCAGCTAACCATTTATCGGCAGGCTTTGTAAAAAGATAGTTGTCAATCCATGGGCTCTGACTACCCTGGATACCAACCAGCCTGAAAGAACTCACGGCCGATATCTCAGCGCCGCGGGTAGCGCCAGGGTCAGCCACGTTTACGACAAACGGTTTTCGGGAAACTGTGATTTCTTCAACTTGAGAGAAGTCCTCTATGTCCTGCTCATCCTTAGAGCAACCCACAGTTACCGCAACCATACACAGGGCTATACACCCCAATACAATGCTTTTCCTCATACTTAACACCCTAAGACTGTCCCAATTTGTACCTGTCAGTTCTTGATTACTCCGAACAGGATGGCTGCCACGAGCAGGGTAAACAGGATATTGAAGCCCTGAGCTGTAAGGAATGCCTTAAGTGACTGGTTGTTCTCCCTGGCAAATATCTGCCTGAAGTTAGTCTCAAGGCCGATGCACACAAACGCTATGGAGAAGAATATGTTCTGGAAGTTTTTGGCCAGACTCTTATAGGCGATACCGTCGGCACTCTTGCCGGCAAAAAAGATGCTGAACAGAACAGATGCTATCACCATACCCACTACGAACTTGGGGAAGCGCTCCCAGATAACCTTGCCGGATGTCTTCTCAACACCTTTTGTGCCGCGTACAGACCAGAATATCGATATCAGGAAGGCGGCAACACCAATAAGCACGTTCTGCGATGCTTTAACTATGACGGCAGTCTGACCGGCCTCGTCACCCAGTATTCCGCCCGATGCGGCTACGGCAGCGGTGGTATCAATAGTTCCGCCTATCCACGCACCGGCCACCTGCGCCTGCGCGACCTCGTTGGCAGGGAAGAATATCGGAAGCAGCCAGTTGCAGAGCAACGGCATGAGGTAGAGCATGGGGATGGCCACAACCATCACGAGTGAAATGACGTATGACAGTTTCTTCTGGTCTCCCTTGATGGTGCCGCAAGTGGCTATAGCAGCCGAAACACCGCAGATACTGACGGAACTTGCCAGCATGGTGGACATCTCGTCATCCACCTTGAACACCTTTCTGGATACCCAGAAACCGAAATACCAGACACAGAGCACCACAATAAGAGCCTGAGCCAAACCATATGCACCGGATTTGAGCACCTCCTGATAAAGGACTGTGGCACCAAGGCATACAATACCTATCTTTATATAGAACTCACTCTGGATGGCTGGCTTGAGCCAGTCCGGAACCTTGAAGAAATTACTGATAACAAGACCCAGTATAACTGCAAACAATACCGCCTCAAGACCGTACTTCTTGCAGAACGGAATGGTGGCAAGAGCCAAGGACACTACCGTAAGCAGGCAGATTACGAGAAATGAGAGGAACAGCCCCTTGAACGGCTTTCCCGTAAGTGCCGATGACAGATAAAGCAAGGCCAGCACGAACACAAAAATATAAACAGCGCCTAACCACCCTTCAGCGCTTCCCAAAGCACTTGCAGACTGGCTGGCCAGAATGCCCGGAATCTTGAAACTGTTCATCACATCAGGAAGCAGCACACAAAGTGCCAGCACAATAAAACCAAGAACCACGACTATCCATTCGTCATTCACCAATGCTTTTCTTTCTTTTCCCATATCAGTAGTATTTAAGTAAACAGAATATCAAATATCACAGTTTGGAGATGAATTCGTCTATATCGGCATCAGATGTGTTCCAACTGGTGACAAAACGGACCACACTCTGCTGCGGGCCACATGGGGCCCATATTTCAAATGATGCAAACTTGCTTATACGCTCCAGCTCAGATTTGGGCAGGCAGAAGAACTGCTGATTGGTGGGTGAATCCACGTATGGTGAGAAGCCCTTCCTGATCATAGCCTTCTTGAGACGGAGGGCCTGATTGACGGCATTCCGGGATATCTCAAGATACAGGTTATCGGTGAATAAAGTACTGAACTGCACACCCAGCAGACGGCCTTTGGCCAGCATGGCTCCGTGCTGCTTCACAAAGGTGAAGAAACGGGGCAGTAACTCAGGACGGGCAGTAACCACAGCCTCACCGAACATGGCTCCCACCTTGGTGCCGCCAATGTAGAACACATCACACAGACGGGCAATGTCATTAAGCGTGACATCCTTGGATGCGGCCAGACCGTATCCCAGACGTGCTCCATCCAGATAGAGAGGGATCTTATACTTGTGACACACGCGGCTCAATGCCTCCAGCTCACCAAGCGAATAAAGCGTACCCCACTCAGTAGGGAAAGAGAGATATAACGCACCGGGAGATACCATGTGCTGGTGGTTCTCATTGTCATAGAACTCATTGAGATAGCGTTCTATGTCATAGGCGGCCACCTTACCCTGATGTGAAGGTACAATCAGGATCTTATGACCGGACGACTCTACCGCTCCGGCCTCAAAATTGTTGATATGCCCCGTCTCAGCAGCCATAACACCCTCATACTGATGCAGCAGGCCGTCAATCACAGTAGCGTTAGTCTGGGTGCCGCCCACCAGGAAACGCACCAGAGCGTCGGGCTGACCGCATGCTTCACGTATAAGGTCTGCCGCACGGCGGGAGTACTCATCCTCACCGTAACCAACGGTCTGTTCAAGATTGGTCTCAACGAGCCGCTGCATCACTGCAGGATGCGCGCCCTCCATATAATCGGAATCAAAATGGAGCATAAGTAATCAATTTATGGATGCAAATGTAGTGAGAATCTGTTTTAAAAACTATCTTCGCGTAAAATTCAACATATTACCAAATAAAAAAAATCTATATGGCATCGGAAGTATTTTTCTCGACACTCAACGCTGACCCTAACCACAACCTGCTTCAGAAACTGGAGAAACTGGTACGAAAGGCTGGAATAGACAAAATAGATTTCAACGGCAAGTTCACCGCCGTCAAGATACATTTCGGTGAACTAGGGAATATGGCCTACCTGAGACCAGACTATGCAGCGGTTATCATCGGGATTATCAAGGAGATGGGAGGCAAGCCGTTCCTCACTGACTGTAATACCCTCTATACAGGATGGAGGTCCAATGCCATAGACCATCAGGACACCGCCATGAAGCATGGTTACACTCCGTTCAGCACAGGTGCCCAGATAATCATTGCCGACGGACTGAAAGGACTGGACTACAAACTGGTTATTGTCTGAACACATTAGGATCAGACCCTAAAGCTTTCCCCTGAGAATCCGGCTGCGGACACAGTTCACAGCCGG
>DBYG01000055.1:30371-31595 GCA_002310175.1 Bacteroidales bacterium UBA1192 | reverse complement strand
TACACTCCGGGGTCCGTTCCGCCAAGAGCACGCTTCACGTCCGGCAGCCTGAGCAAGAGCGTGAGCCTGCCGCAATGCAGGAACAAGTCATACAACATGCGGGTGGACCAGATAGACCCTGACACCTTGACCGTACGCATAAACCGCGACTATGACGCCAAGGACAAGACTGTAGGGCTGACTGTGACGTGCCGTGGAGAGCTGTACTGCAACAAGATAATCCATATCAACCTTAAGGAAGGGATGACAGTGGGCTTAAACACCCGTGACTGGCCTCACGGGGTATGCCAGTTGACGCTCTTCACCGATATGGGTGAGATACTGGCCACGAGGACCGTCTTCCACTCAGTGCCGGAGTTCCATCCTCCAAGCCTGAGTGTGAGCACGGCGAAGAACGTCTATGCTCCTTTCGAGAAGATAGGGCTGGACTTCAAGCTCACGGACATGCGTGACGGCACGCCTTTCAGGGACCGTTTCTGCCTCTCCGTACGTGATGCCGCTGACTACGGCACTGCCTACAGCGAGAACATACTGACGGACCTGTTGCTGTCATCGGACCTCAAGGGGTGCATAAGCCGTCCTGAGTACTATTTCGAGTCGATGGACGAGAAGCACCTGAGGGCGCTGGACCTGCTCATGATGGTGCAGGGATGGAGCTCATACAGCCGCTATGACTGGATGGTCATGTCCGGCAACGCCAACTTCCGTGAGACTCGCCGTCTGGAGGACAGCCTTAGCGTGAACGGCTGGATAGTTGCCAGCGGAAGGATAGAAAAGAAGATGCTCAAGGAGGGACTCAGCGTCTTCATGTCCATCAGTCCTGACGGAAGCGACCAGGTGGAGTGGTCACGCCTCCCGGCAGGAAAATTCGGATACTTCGGGTTCAACGTCAAGGACTACGACGGTCAGGCTGACCTTTACCTGCTTGTAGAGAAGGATGACAAGAAGAAGGGGCTCTTCTCACTCGAACGCAGGGTGAGGATGAGGCTCGAGAGGGCACTTGTGCCTGATGCGCGGGCCATTGACCCGGGTGAGCTGAACCTTGAGACCGCGCTCTACACAGGGAAGGAGGTGATAGAGGATGTGAGTGAGGAGCTCTACTACGGTTCGGGACGTGACCGCAGCGTGGTGGTGCTGCCCGAGGTGACCATCAGGGAGAGGAGGCGCTATGTGGATTACTTCACCTTCCATGCGCTGGATGTGGAGAAGGACGTGGAAACGGAG
>DBYG01000055.1:0-30324 GCA_002310175.1 Bacteroidales bacterium UBA1192 | reverse complement strand
TCATACGACCCGGTGAGGGCCAGGACGGCAGGGCCTTACCTTAAGCTGGACGCAAATAAAGGCTATACTGTTGAGAACGAGTTACAGCAGCCCGGAACGGACGTCAACGATGACGAGCTTGTGGTACGCAGGGACGACGTGTGGGGCAGCGGCCGCCTTGCCGCGGAGGAGATGCCGCTCATAGGGGAGTTCTTCCTGGACGGCGTGCCCGTGTTCTGGTACGTGCACAACAAGGAGCGTTATCTGTACAGCGGCGAGTACGTGCAGCCCTGGGACCTCGACACCCGTGACATAGAGGGGATACTCGTGTTCGACGAGCCTGCCACCCTGACGGAGATAAGGGAGAGCGTGCCGCTGTACATGAACCAGATCAGGACGAACAACGTCACTCCCGCCTTGTCGGCCATGAACGGCGGTCAGTCAGGGTTAAGGGAGAGCAAATACTATCTCATAGACGTTCAGGTGAAGGAGGACCACGAGCTGATGAGCGAGAGCGCCAAGCGCAACCTGGGACAGCGCATAACGACCATGCAGGGATTCACTCCGCAGAGGGCCGAGTTCTACAGCCCGCAGTACCCGGAAGGGCCCATTGAGGGCGATGTGGACTACCGGCGCACGCTGTACTGGAACCCCAACGTGATAACGGATGAGGAGGGTAATGCCCACGTGGAGTTCTACAACAACTCATACAGCACCAACTTCACCGTGACGGGCGCAGGAATAACAGCTTCCGGCACGCCGTATGTGCTGGATGCGGATTTCTGAAACTATACACAACCATATCCATGAGTAAATGTTTTTATACTTTGACGGTGTTGCTGTTTCTTTTCAGCGCAATGACAAACGGTCAAACCGCAAGGATGAATGCGGAGCCGACAAACATTGCCGGTATGGTTCAGGCCTTCAACCGTTCCTTCCCTCAAGAGAAAGTGTTCCTACAGTTCGACAACACAAGTTATTTCCAAGGAGAGACGATATGGTTCAAAGCGTTTGTGGTTAATGCCACAACATTTATGCGTTCCAAGAGTACAGTCCTGTATGTGGATCTGCTTTCACCCACCGGGGTACTGCTGGAACAACAGAAACTCAAGATAGTGGCTGGTCAGGCCGACGGCTGTTTCAGCCTGCTTGAACAATCAACAACACAGGCCCGTGAACTGCGGGGAATCCAGCCCTATCCCAGCGGATACTATGAAATACGGGCATACACTCAGTATATGCTGAACTTCGATGAGAGCATCGTGTTCTCAAGAGTGCTGCCAGTCTTTAAGCAACCCGATGTTCCCGGTTATTATGACAACCCCGTAATACAGGCTTTCAAAAAAGAGAGAAAAACCATGCGCCCGGAGGCCGGCAAGCTCAGAGAGGTGAATGTCTCGTTCTTCCCCGAAGGAGGAAAAATACTGTATGACAGGCCGGCGCGTATCGCATACAAGGCAACTGACGAAAACGGTGTACCACTTGACGGCGTGTTGCTGATAAAGACTCCCAATAGATACAACGGTGACATAGAAGCACCTACCATCCATGAAGGAATGGGACGCTTCACCTTACCTACGGATACAAGGGTAATGAAAGGATTGTTCATACACAAAGGGAAGGAGTACAAGGTTACTCTTCCCTACCCTGAAGAAGAAGGCTGTTCACTGATTGTTGACAATAATGATTCTGTTCTGTCAGTGACCGTCAACAAACTGTTCTACGACCAGAACAAAATTGATTTCACCATAACCTGTTGCGGACAACCTGTTTATTTCTCTTCTATGTACAGTATTCCCGATTCCAACTCTACCCATGTGGATATACCGATAAGCAATTTACCCATCGGAGTGTGCCAGCTCACTATTTCCGATGGGTCAAAAATATTGGGTACAAGACACTTTTTTCATAACAGGAAAGATTTCAGGTCCCCACAGATCAGTTTTAAGACAGACAAGGAAAGCTATGGGCCGTATGAACAAGTGTCTTTGTCACTTACGCTCAGGAACGGACAAGGGCAACCTTTTCGTGACAGGTTCTGCCTTTCGGTGAGGGATGCACAAAATATAGAGACTGCCTATCAGGACAACCTTGCCACATCGTTATTGCTGTCATCGGACCTGAAAGGTTTTATCAGCAACCCGCAATACTATTTCGAGTCCTATGACGAGCAGCACAGAATGGCCATGGACCTTTTGATGATGGTTCAGGGATGGCAGCGATATGACATGGAAGTCATGAGCGGGCAGCAGTTTTTTGAAGAACGGCACCGTATGGAAGACAGCCTGAGTGTTAACGGATGGGTAACATCAATTGTCAGCAACAAGATTAAACTTGATGGTGTGAAGACATATATCACCGTTGCTCCGACTGACAACACATTACAGGTCCAATATGCTCAACAGACCACAGATAATGGCGGATATTTCGGATTCAATATCACGGATTTTTATGATAAGGCTGATCTGGTCATGTTATTGGAAAGGAAAAACAACTTCGCGAAGAACACCGGTGCCAACATAATACTGGAACGAGCAATGCAACCTGCACCCAGGAAATATGAGAAAAGGGAACAAACTTTCAGAAAAAGAAACGATTCTGAAAAAACATATCATGAAAATCAGGACAAAGAGAATATAGTCCATCTATCCACTGATGCCATCAGTCTTCCGGAAGTGGATATTGTGGCTCCCCGTAAATACATTGACTATTTTACTTTTAATGCCTACGATGTAGAGAAGGACGTGGAAAGGGTCATTGATTTTGGAGAATGGACTACCGATGTTTTAGGTTATTTATTGGATAAGGGTTATAGTTTTTCGAAAAGGGAGACTGACCAAACTTCAAGAAGAGACAGTATAGACCTTGTAACGGACAATGTAGAAGAGTTCGGAATGGAGGAATATGCTTTCAACAGCAAGAATTATCT
The DNA here is from genome assembly GCA_002310175.1 of Bacteroidales bacterium UBA1192. Classification (GTDB taxonomy): domain Bacteria; phylum Bacteroidota; class Bacteroidia; order Bacteroidales; family Bacteroidaceae; genus Colenecus. The sequence goes on along the minus strand of DBYG01000055.1, from coordinate 27,416 downwards.
TGACGATAACCCTGTCTTCTGGTATATCCACAATTCCGAGAGGATATACCTGATGAATAATGATGATCCTCTGGCATTAAATACGGACGATATTGAGAGCATCCTGGTTTTTGATGATCCTGCCAGTCTGTATGAAATATCACAAACGGTTCCTCTATATATGGATTATATAACCTCACATCTTGCTAACAGTACGCTGAAAATGATGAGAGGGAACACTACGAGCAAGCGGTTCATATTGATTGACATCAAAATGAAGGATGACTACAAGATTAAGAGTGAGGGAGAGAAAAGGAATCGCGGACAGCGGATAACCACCCTTCGCGGATTTGACTATCCGGTCCAGTTCTACAGCCCGCAGTATCCCGACGGTCCGATAGAGGGACGCAAGGACTACCGCCGCACCCTATACTGGAACCCCAACGTGATAACGGACTCCTTGGGTAGCGCCAAGGTGGAGTTCTACAACAACTCCTACAGCACCAACTTCACCGTGACCGGCGCGGGCATAACGGCTTCCGGCACACCGTATGTGCTGGATGCGGGTTTCTGAAACAAAGCTACAAGATGCATTTAACCGGATTTTTACCGCTCTACCCATACTCTACCCATAGGGTAGCCATAGGGTAGCCATAGTCTAAGCATACCCCTTGAGTATGGATAGAGCGAGAGTGAAAGCAGCCTGGAAGCAGAGTGGAGGCAGCGTAAAGGCTGCCTTTCTACTAAGAATCTGTTTTATTTAGCTGTTAATATGCTGTATTACTGATTATTGCAACAACATTTCATTCTTGTTATAATGTATTTGAAGACATTGATATTCTTGGATTAAAAGATGGAGATTTGTAGACCTGGTATGAAGTGCAATCTATCTGAACTAATTATTGATGACAGATGGCAAGGATGTATGACAGAAGGATTTGAAAAATGCAAATAATTGCACCCCCAAGTTCTATTCACTACTTTAATGAATAGTTTTGTTATTTTTGCACATAACAAACATATATGAAATCGTTTCCTATAATACTGATTCTGTCATTATTCATCCAGACATCCGTTTGGGCTGAACGCATTGAACCACAGCAGCAGCTAATCACTTTTGCAGGAAACATACACCAGTTCAACCAGATTTTTCCACAGGAAAAAGTATATCTTCATTTTGACAACACGGCCTATTTCTCGGGCGAGACCATCTGGTTCAAGGCGTTCGTGGTGAACGCATCCACTCTTCAGAGATCGGCCAGCACAGTTCTTTATGTCGATTTGCTATCACCGAACGGATTGATGCTTCAACGCCTCAAACTCAAGGTAAGTGCCGGACAGGCGGACGGAAGTTTCACCCTGATGGACGCATCGACGGAACAGGCAAGACAGCTCCGTGGGATACAACCCTATCCGAGCGGTTTCTACGAGATAAGGGCATACACACAGTTCATGATGAACTTCAGCCAGGATGCCGTATTTTCAAGGGTGTTCCCGGTATATCAGAAACCCGGCACTGACGGAGATTACACAAACCGAATACTGACAGCCGGAGAGTGGACTGCAGGCGAGAGGCCATCACCTCCCAAGACCGGTGACATAGACATCAGTTTCTATCCCGAAGGGGGACATCTGGTCCGCGATATGGAATGCAGGGTGGCATTCAAGGCTACAGACAGGAACGGCCAGGGAATAGACGGAACACTCACCTTCCAGTCCGGAGGAAAGACCGTTACGGCAGAAACGCTGCATGACGGCATGGGGGAATTTGTATTTAAACCTTCCGGATTGGCCCCGAGGGCAACATTCATTTGTGATGACCGGACGGTAAAGGTGTCATTGCCGGGCAGCGAAAACTCCGGTTATACGATTTTCGTCACCCAACCTGACTTCAGCAGCCTGACAGCCAAGATACGAAGAGGCAACGGGGCGACCGACAAACTGGCGGGGCTCACCGTTACATGCAGGGGTGAAGTGTTCCATTACTCTCTCATACACCTTAATGAAAGCCAGGAGGTGAATGTTGAGATGGACACCGGGAACTGGCCTCTCGGAGTGTGCAACATGACACTCTTCAATCCTGAAGGCTATATCCTGGCCACGAGGACAGTCTTCCACAGTGTGGCTGATTTCAATCCTCCTCAGATCAGCGTCAAGACCGACAAGGACAGGTATGGCTCCTATCAGAAAATCGCTATGGACCTGAAGCTCACTGACGGGCGCGACGGCTCACCGTTCAAAGACCGATTCTGCTTGTCTGTACGCGATGCCGTTGATTACGGTACTGCATTCAGCGGAAACATCCTGACTGATTTCCTGCTGTCATCGGACCTGAAGGGATGCATTAGCAATCCCGAGTTCTATTTCCAGTCCGATGACGAGGAACACCTGAAAGCCCTCGACCTGCTGATGATGGTACAGGGCTGGAGTACTTACAGCCGCTATGACTGGAATATCATGTCCGGAGCCAGTGACTACTACGAACAACGACGCCTGGAGGACAGCCTCAGTGTGAACGGATGGATACTGTCCAACCGAAGGAAAAAGAGGGAGATGCTCAAGTCTGGTGTTAACGTGTTCGTTACCATACAACCGCACGGAAGCGACAAGGTGGAATGGGCAAGATACACCACCGAGGATATAGGTTATTTCGGCTTTAACCTGAAGGACTACTACGGGCCGGCTGACCTTCGTATGCTCGTGGAAAGGGAGGAATCACCCGGAATATATAACCCCGAACCCAAGGCGAGAATAAAGCTTGAGAGGGCTCTGGTTCCTGACCCGAGAAGGATTCAGCAGGCTGAGACATGGATTGATGCTGAACATGATGCGGGAAAGGAAATGATAGAGGACATCAGAGAACCGGCACATCTTTCCGAAACTGTCATAACCCGGGACGGACTCGTCCTGCCGGAAGTGACAATCCGGGAAAAGAGGCGTTACATTGACTATTTCACCTTTCACGCACTTGATGTGGAAAAGGATGTGGAGACTGAGCTTGACCTGGGAAACTATCCACCGGACGTGCTGGGTTACCTGTTGAAAAAAGGCTATACAGGATACTATAATCCAGAGGAGGGCAAAGACAATGCATATTACAGAAGGAGCTACTTCACCCCGGGTGAGGATGACCCGCTGACTCCCGAGGAGAGGCCCCTGACCGGACAATTCCTGCTGGATGGGATTCCTGTTTTCTGGTATGTGCACAACGGCAATGAATTCCTTTACCAGGGAGATTACGAGGAACCATGGACTATTGACACTCGCGACCTTACAGGCATACTTGTTTTCGATTCACCCGCGCCGCTTACCGAGATAAGGGAAAGTGTTCCCCTTTATATGAATCTCCTGCGGTCACATAATGTACTGCCGGCAATACTTGCCATGAACGGAGGGGTTTCCACCCAAAAAAGTACCCGGTATTTTCTGATAGATGTTCAGGTGAAGGAGGATGCACAGATCCTGAGCAACAAAGCCAAGCGCAACCTGGGACAGCGCATAACAACCATGCAGGGATTCACAACCCAGAGGGCCGAGTTCTACAGCCCGCAGTACCCGGAAGGGCCCATTGAGGGCGATGTGGACTACCGGCGCACGCTGTACTGGAACCCCAACGTGATAACGGATGAGGAGGGTAATGCCCACGTGGAGTTCTACAACAACTCCTACAGCACCAACTTCACCGTGACGGGCGCAGGAATAACAGCTTCCGGCACACCGTATGTGCTGGATGCGGATTTCTGAAACAAAGCTGCAATATACATTTAACCGGAGTTTTACCGCTATACCCATAGTTCAGGCTCGGTTCAGGCTCGGTTCAGGCTCGGTTCAGGCTCGGTTCAGGCTCGCTCTAGGCTCGCTCTAAGCTTACTCAATGAGTATGGCTTGTAATTTGCTGATTTTGGTTGTCAGATTACTGTCTTACGACTGAACCAAGTTGACTGGTTTATAAACTTTAACAAAAATGCAAAAAAAGGTCCGTAAGACGGACCTTTTCGTGTAGCGCCTACGGGAATCGAACCCGTATGCCAAGATTGAGAATCTTGTATCCTAACCGTTAGATGAAAGCGCCATCGGTTATGTATTGCCTGCCAAAAGGAGGCGGAAGCTGGGGNNGGGATTCGAACCCCCGGTACGGTTACCCGTACGGCAGTTTAGCAAACTGCTGGTTTCAGCCACTCACCCAAACTTCCTTGGGAACCGTTGGTTCGGAATCCTTTAGCGGGCACAAAGGTAATGTACGGTTTTGAGTCTTGCAAGTTTTGGAATGAATATTTTTCAAAAAACAACAACGAACGGTTTTAATCGTTATTTTTGAAAGGGAATCGGATTATGACCGGTTCCGTAACAGGAACAGCCTATATGTCAGATAAGAGTGTGACACCCCCCATGCCCAGGGGATGCAGGATAATAGAATTCCCCGAAGCAGTGGATGACCGCGGGGCCCTGGCTTTTGCCGAAGGGGCACATCAGATACCGTTCCAGATAGAACGTGTGTTCTGGATATATGGTGTCCCGGACGGAAAGACACGAGGCGGACATTCTCACAGTGAATCTGCCGAAGTTGTTGTTCCTGTAAGCGGGGCATTCACCATGATGGTTGATGACGGGACCCGCAGTATTGAGGTGCGTATGGATTCCCCCAGGAAGGGTATCCTGATACCTCCTGGTGTGTGGTGCGATTTGCGTGACTTTGCTCCGGGTACTGTATGCGTGGTGTTTGCATCGCATCCTTATAATGCCTCAGGTTATATTAATGACTATAGCGAGTACCTGACTGAACAACTGTCGGTAGTGAGGTATGACGAGAGCCGTATGGAGGAGTGGAACGCGTTCGTCAAGGTATCCAAAAACGGGACGTTCCTGTTTGACCGCAGATATATGGACTACCACAGTGACCGTTTCACCGACTGTTCGCTCATGTTCTACAAGCACGGCAGGCTGATAGCTATGCTTCCTGCCAATTGGTGCTGCGAAGAGGGTACGGTGCAGTCACACGGCGGCCTTACCTACGGCGGCCTGATAGTTCCTGCCGACATGATTGCCGTTGATGCCCTGGAGGTGTTCAGTTGCGCCATTGACTGGATGAAGCGCGAACTTGGCGCACACCGCTGGCTCTACAAGCCAATACCATATATATACAGCACGCTTCCGGCCGAGGAGGATCTGTATGCGCTTTTCCGCAGTGGCGGGACCCTGAAGGAAAGAGGCGTGTCATCGGTTATAGACTGCACAAGGAGATTGCCTATGCGGCAGTCGCGCAAGTCGGGATGCGTCAAGGCTCTCAAGGCGGGGGTTACGGTCGATGCAGGTAACATGACTGACGATCTGGAGGCCTTCTGGAATATCCTGGCTGGAATCCTGATGGAAAAGCACCACAAGAAACCTGTGCATACGGTGAAGGAACTGCAGTTGCTTCACAGCCGTTTCCCTGAGCAGATAAAGCTGTATGTGGCGCGTGAAGGCGGTAATGTCGTTGCAGGTGCCTTGATATATGATATGGGTCATGTTGTCCATACGCAGTATCTTGCCTCATCGGCCGAAGGAAAGAGGGACGGTGCCCTGGACTTGCTGCTTCACAATCTCATAACTGTTGTATATGCAGATCGTTCCTATTTTGATTTCGGGGTCTCCACCGAGAACGGAGGCGGATATCTGAATGAGGGGCTAATCTTCCAGAAGGAGGGATTCGGAGCCCGTTCCGTAGTTTATGACACGTACGAAATGCTGTTTTGAGTTATGATAGAGTTCCTTCCGCTTGGCAAAGTTACCGGAAAGTATTCCGATGAGATTCACGAGGCTGTCCTGCGAGTTGTCGATAGCGGACGGTATCTCGGTGGAGGCGAGGTTAGTGCGTTTGAGACCGAGTATGCCGAATACATAGGAGTACATAACTGTGTGACCTGTGCCAATGGACTGGATGCGCTTTGGCTGATTTTAAGGGCATATATTGAAATGGGCGTCATGAGTCCGGGTGATGAGATTCTGGTTCCAGCCAACACCTTTATCGCCTCGATACTGGCCATAACCGGAAACGGACTGAAACCTGTGCTTGTGGAACCGCGTTGGGATACACTTGAGATAGACGAGAGCCTGATAGAGACACATATAACTTCCAGGACTAAGGCACTGATGACAGTACATCTGTACGGGCGTCTCTCCTGGTCCGGCGAAATGGCCGACATCTGCCGCCGTCACGGACTGAAGCTGATAGAGGACAATGCCCAGGCACAGGGGTGCATGACGTTGAACGGACGCAGGACCGGTTCTTTGGGCGATGCTGCCGGCCACAGCTTCTATCCCGGAAAGAATCTGGGCTCACTGGGCGATGCCGGTGCCGTTACAACCAATGACGGCATCCTGGCGGAAACGGTGCGCACACTGGCCAATTACGGCTCCCCACGCAAATACATATTCGATTATCAGGGCCGGAACAGCCGTATGGATGAGATTCAGGCAGCCGTGCTGCGGGTCAAGCTGAGACACCTTGATGAGGACAATGACGCACGCCGCCATGTGGCGGCCTTATATACTGAAGGGATATGCAATCCGTTGGTCTCTATGCCTGTAATGTTGCCTGTACAATCTAATGTGTGGCATATTTACCCCGTTTTCACGGAAAGGCGGAATGAACTGCAGGAGTATCTGTGGGAGAGAGGGGTACGTACTGTTATCCATTATCCTGTACCTCCGCACAGGCAGAGGTGTTACAGTGGATGGAACAGCCTGAGCCTTCCTGTTACGGAGAGGATACATGACAGGGAACTGAGCCTGCCCATGAGTCCGGTTATAACCGATGAGGAAGTCCTTGAAGTGATTGATACTGTGAATACCTTCAGATAAGCACTATTCATGGTGGTACGGGAGCTTGTTTATAATCGCAAAAGCCCGATACAGCTGCTCCACGAATATCAGCCTGACCATCTGGTGGGAGAAAGTCATTCTGGAGAGCGATATGCGCTCCGGAACACGGTCGTATAGTCCGGAAGAGAAGCCGTAAGGTCCGCCTATTATGAAAACCAGTCTTTTGGATGACCGGCTGATTCGCTTCTCTAACCATGATGCCATCTGTGTGGATGTCATCTCGGATCCTTTGTCATCGAGAAGGCAGACATCGTCGCCGGGCTGGAGCAGTCGCAGGACGGATTCACCCTCGCGTTCCTTCTGCACGCTGGCATCCATGTTCCGGGTATTCTTCTGGTCGGGAATGACCAGAATATCGAACTGGGCGAAATGGCTTATCCTTTCGGAATAGACTCCTATGCCCTCCTCAAGCCATTTCCTGTCGGTTTTCCCTATCACTATCAGGAGAATCTTCATGCTGGGATCTATTTATTCGGGCACTAAGATACAATAGTTATTCTATAGGATAAGTGCTGTTTTTGGACAATTGGACTTTATTCCTTAAATTTGCAGGTAATTTCGATAGAGGCGATAATAAATGTACGGAGACCTGCTTCAACAGCTGGATGCCGAAACCATAAGTTTCAGTCAGACGGGAACGCGCCTGCTTGGGGTTTTCATGGCCGTAGTGATGTACGGTGTGGCGTTAGGTCTAAAGCCGCATTTCTTCAAGGGTGTGTTCAACAGGCCCCGGTCCATGTTCATCGGACTGGTATGTCAGTGGATAATACTTCCCCTGTTCACCTTCATCCTATGTGCCTCACTTCATAACCTTCTTTCACCCACGGTGGCTATGGGACTGATACTGGTGGCATCCTGTCCCGGAGGAGCGGTGTCGAATTTCATGTCGTCCTATTCTAAGGGAAACAGTGAGTTGTCTGTGCTGATGAGCACCATTACCACGCTTGGAGCACCAATCTTCACCCCAATCAACTATGCCATCTGGGGTGGACTTTATGTGAAATATTTCGACCTGACAGCCCGTAATATGCTTCAGCCACTTCAGATATCACCTCTTCACGTCTCCTTGACGGTGATAATGATCGTGGGTATCCCTGTATTGCTCGGTTTTCTTACTGTCCGGTTTGCTCCCAAGGCGGCTGATCGTCTCAAGGAGATCATGCGCTATGTATCAATTGCCGTTTTCCTGGGTATAGTGGTCATGATGCTTTCCCAGAACTACAGTTCATTCAGAAAATATATAGGAATAATCTTCATAATCGTCCTGGTCCACAACCTTATCGGTCTTGGTATAGGCTATACGGCATCCACAATGGGACGGGTGCCTGTTAAGGACCGTCGTTCCGTAACCCTTGAAGTGGGAATACAGAACTCCGGACTGGGACTCATGCTGTTGTTCAATTCGAATATATTTCCGCCTGAGATAGCAATGGGTGGTATGGTATTTGTCACAGCGTGGTGGGGAATATGGCATATCATTTCGGGTCTTGCCGTATCTGCGTTATTCAGATATACAGGTTTTGATTCGGTTGGTCTGTCAAAACGAAATGTCAGGCAATGAAAGAAAAGATTCAGGACGGAAACTTCAGATATTTTTTCCTGAAAATATTCGTGGATTGGGCAGTAAAGAGCTCTTACTGCAAGTATCAGGTGGAAGGGCTTGAGAATATCCCTTCAGAAGGATGTACCATATGGGCATCAAACCATACCAATGCTCTTATGGATGCTTTGGTCCTGCTCTCATCAACAAGAAAGCAGAAAGTCTTCATGGCACGTGCGGATATTTTCCGGAAAAAGACTGCGGCTAATTGGCTCACATTCCTTAAGGTTATGCCCATTTACCGTATCAGAGACGGCATTGAGGCCGTTAAAAGGAATGATGAGGTGATAGCTCAAGCTACAGACATACTCATGGATAAGGTGCCCCTGGTGCTCTTCCCCGAAGCCACTCACAGGCCCAAACATTCTCTTCTCAAACTCAGTAAGGGAATATTCCATATAGCCAGTTCGGTCTATGAACATTCAGGTAAGGAGGAGCAGGTGAATATTATCCCGATAGGTGTTGAGTATGGTGATTATTTCCGTTATCGTTCAACAGTCCTCATAAGATTCGGCAAGCCTTTGGATATAAGCGGTTACATAAAGGATAATGCCGGTGAGCCATGGCCTGTACAGATGCTTAAGCTCCGGGAGATGCTCAGAGAGAGACTTGCCGGACTGATAGCCTATCTTCCCGACGATGAGGATTATGATTCCATGTGGGAATATGTCAAGCTCAAGGCTGCCGACAGGAAGGTCTTTGCCTGCACTCTGTCCAAGGTTGAGTCAGAGGCTGGCTGTAAACTGAATGGCCTGATGCGCAATCAGGCTGTTGACCAGTCGCTGATCAGGGATGTCCTATCCATGCGGGAGAGCAATCCGGAAGCTTCGGCAGAACTGTTCAAGAAGACTGACAGCCTGCGGCTATGGCGTATCCAGAACGGTATATCGGTCTTTTCCATAGCCGATGAGAAGGGGTGGGGTAAGATCCTGATCAAGTTCCTTATGGCTCTCGCAGGTCTGCCATATTATCTGTTCAGTGGCCTGGTAAGCTCGTTAATATGGATTCCTACCGTTATTATTTTGGGTAGGGTGCAGGACGACGCATTCTACAATACGGCCAGATTCGGGACCAGGTTCGGACTGTCCATTATATCATTTATTGTATGGTGTCTGGTCTATTTCATCTTCCTTCCGTGGAAGTGGGCATTGGTGGCTCTGATACTATCTCTGCCTTCTCTACGGTATATTTACGCATACGGATCTTTCACCAGACGTTTGCTCTCTGACCTTCGCTGGAAGTTCCGCAAGCACAAGGCACCGGACTATTCCGGAGTGCTTTAGAGGCCTTTTCCCCCTTACAATAACGGTCATAGGGTACGGTAAAAATCCAGATACTGCCGTGCCACTTTTATGTAATCGTGATGCCTGCGTACATATTCCACCGATTGGCGTTTCAGTTCAGGAATGATTTCCTGATTCAGCGTCAGTCTTTCTATCTCAGAATAGACGCTTTCCTTACAAGGCTGTACGTTCACGATGGGTCTCAGTTCTTCCTCGCCTAATATACTGTAGTTTTCAGGTTCCCCTCCACCAATATCAATAATTCCTTTTGACATAGCTAAAAGGGAATTCATGGATGGGGTGTAGCTGTACAACTGGTCCAGAATGGCATCGCTACCTTCCATCATCCTGGTATATTCATTGAATGGGATTCCTTCGGCAATCCTCAGTTCTATCTTGTCGGGATAAGCTTTCATTACTTCACGTGCGGCCTCAATCATTATATCTGTTCCTTTGTATGCGGAACGTCCTCGGCTGATACCGGCAAATAGCCTGAATCTGTCTCCTGAGACGGTTGTGACAGGGTTCTCAGGCAATACAATAGGAAATGGAATGAAGGTCATTTTGTTACGGACCGGACGACCGTCGGCTCCGGGTGCGGATACTTCATGATATGTGGCCCAATATTCATACAATCCTGCCACTATTCCGTCACAATCACAGGCAATCGTCTTGTTGAGCAGTTCCTTACGGGTGCCGGTCCACTCTTTCCTGTAAATCTCCGCCTCAGGGTCTGTACGTGGCGTATCACCGAAATTGAAATCACTATAGCGGAGCGGACGGATGTCGCTGTTAACGCTAACCCAGTAGTGGTCCATTCCGAATGCTCCCAAGACAATCTTGCCGTTGTGTCGTCGGAGAAACCTGTAGACCGGTTCTATATGTTCAGCCTTAAGTTCAAGGAACATGGGGTTGATGAGTTGTACCACATCATATCCTTTCATGTGAGGAAGTGATTTGATCAGATTAAACAGGAATGTGCCTTTTCCTTTGTTCTCACGGGAAAGGTCTATGTCGCGCGGATAGTTTTTCCAGCCGTCTCCGTCACTTGCAACGCACACCTGCTGGCCCAATGCCCTCAGTCCAAGGGCAAGAGTGTTGTGTACATTGCTGTATTCTCCGAGTAGCAGTATTTTCATTTGCAGAACAGTTCAGCCATGTGAAGTATATGAAGGCCTGCATGGCTTCTTAATAGTAGTGAGTAGATTCGGAATCCCAGCGGATAACCCTTGTCCTGAAGCGGAAACAGGCCCATGTGTGAAAGAGCTTCCTTCTGTTGAATGATCACCTCTTTCCACTCTTTCCTTCTGAGGGTTCTGCGCAGAAGATCCAGACTCAGATAATTTATCTTCTTGTCCAATCCGTCGTGGGGACAGTCCGAGTGCTCATTCCTGAAGGAAACCAGGTGCCTGAGTGCAATGAGTGTATGGGCGGCTTTCTCATCGGTAAGTGTCCTTGAGGATGATGTGGTTATTGTGCCAGGATGGATGCAATATGCATAGACCGGGAAACTCGTGTTTACAAATCTGCGGCTCAGCCAGACCATTCTGGGAGTAAACTCTTCATCTTCAATGAATGCGTTTTCCATGAATCTCAGTTCGTTCTCTCTTATCAGTGAAACTGAAATCAGATAGCGGCAGGCGCTCCCGAACAGATTGTGACGGCTCATATATCTGTTTCCTGTCACCGGTTCTTCAAAAACCGGTTCCTCATATCGGGGATTGTCGATACCGGTCATGTTACGTGTTTCCTTCATTCCGAAACCAAGCAAGTCAGCTCCGGTATCGATCATTTTCCTGATGCATGGAACCAGTGATCCGGGATAATAGTAGTCATCGGCATCAAGGAACAGGACAATGCTGCCCGATACATTATCCATACCATAGTTCCTGGCTGCTCCCAGTCTGCCGTGGGGGCGATGGAAATACTTGATACGGGCCGTTTCAATACCGTCAAATGACGGGTCCGATGGAGAACCGTCATTGATGACAAGAATCTCGTAAGGGAAGAATCCTTCAAGATTTGATACGGCTGAACGGATGGCACGACCCAGCAGAGATTCAGTGGCTGGATTTCCGTCTTGGTTGTAATATGGTATGATAACAGATATCATGACTGGTATTTTTTTATTCCGAGTATCAGACAGAGTCCCTTTACTCCTATGATGCAGGTGGAGAGAATCTTTAAGGTCTGTCCGATAGGAATGCCGCTTTTGAGGACATGGGGTATTGCCGGCCTGTAAGATACCATTTTGGGAACAAACTGCTTTATGTATGAGTCGTCAGCGTCTTTGCATCGGCAAAGGTCAATCAGGAGGTTAAGGCAAATACTCCATAGCCTGGTTTTGACAGAAGTACTGAATTCCTGGTCATATACCTCCTCAAGCAGTCTGAAATTATGCCGGAACAGCGGTTCCTGGTTACGGAACCTGTATCTTCGGGTTATGCTGTCGGGAGATTTGTAATATATATATCTGCCTTTGTCTGAATAGCGTATCTGACGGCATATGCGAATGATATCGGGACAGATAGCGGCATCTTCAAAATTCTCACCTTCGGGAAACCTTATTCTGTCAAACAGACTGCGGCGGAATATCTTGTTGCAGGCATAACAGTGATTATATCCCTCATTCAATATCCAATGCCTGAATGAATCCGGCGCATTGGTGACAGTCGGTCGGAAAACGATATCAAAGGCATCGGCAGATCCTGCATGTACGGTTATAGGGTACTCCACCAGGTCAATTGTTGAATCGGATTCTCTCCATTCCGAATTATCAGCAAAAGTTCCCGGAGCTACTTCATCGTCGCTGTCCACGAAAGATATCCATTCGCTGTCAGATGCTTCAATGCCGGTATTCCTGGCGGCGCTAAGACCGCCGTTCTTCCTATGTATCACCCTAATGCATCCATTCTCAGAGGCAAGTGAATCACACAGGCCGGGACTGTCATCGGTAGAACCGTCGTCCACCAGAATTATCTCCATATCCTCAAGGTCAGGGGACAAGACACTCCTCACACATCTCTTCAGGGTAGATGCGCTGTTGTAGACGGGAATTATGACCGATAATCTTGCCATATACTGTTTCAAAAACGTAAAAACAGCCACGTTATTACAGTTTATATATAATTTTGTAAATATATTACCGTTAGTTATAACGTGGCAAGAGAAAAAACCGAAAGAGTCCGCGGAGCTTCCAATCAGTCGGACACATACGACCGCATAATAAAATACACAGGTCTGTTTGGTGGCGTGCAGGGTATAGTCGCTCTCATAACCGTTGTCAAGACAAAACTCGTGTCCCTGTTTCTCGGACCAACCGGTTTCGGAATTAATGAGTCGTTCAACAGGACACTGAATCTGGTTAAAAGCATGACAGATCTGGGAGTTCCGTTCAGCGCAGTAAAGAACATCTCAGAATGCAGGGGCAGGGATGATACCGATTTATTACAGGAGAGTATCCTGGTGACACGTACATGGTCATTCATTACGGCAGTAGCTGGCATGTTCGTGTGCATAATACTGTCACAACTGTTCAGCTATTGGGCTTTTGAGGGAGACAAAGGTTACACATTATCGTTCCTGCTGCTCTCTCCATTAGTGGCGTTCAGCGCTATAAATGGAGGTGAGACTGCCATCATGAAAGGTACAGGTATGCTGATGCAGTTGGCCAAGAGTCAGTTGATAACCGTGGCGCTCACACTGTGTATCTCCGTTCCGTTGTTATGGAAATACAGGCTTTTGGGTATTGTCCCCTCACTGGTGATGGTTTCCTTTGCTTCGATGGCAGTGACCTGCTTTTACTCATTCCGTGCCTTTAAATACAGGATCAGACCTTTTTCAGTTGCTACATTATCCAAGGGTTTCGGAATGATCAGGCTCGGGATGTTTTTCACGGCCACATCCTTTTTTGGCGCTGGAGCCTTTTCCATTATAGCCAACTATCTGATGAAATACGGAAATGCCGAGATTACAGGTATATACAGTGCCGGTTATCTCCTCATCTCTTATCTGGGGCTCTTTGTGTTCTCGGCCATGGAATCGGACTATTTTCCCAGACTCTCAGCCGTTAACAGTGACAAGGAGAAGATTAACTCTCTAGTGAACTCGCAGGCTGAAGTGGCCATCCTGCTTATGGCACCCTTGATTGTGGGCTTCATAGTGTTTCTTGCAGTGATTGTAAGTCTGCTTCTTACCTCCAGGTTCTCTGATGCTGTCCCCATGGCCAGGATAGCGGCTGTAGGTCTGGCTTTCAAGGCTATGACACAACCGCTCTCATACGTTTCTCTCGCCAAGGGTGATTCACGCACTTTCATGCTTCAAGAGGTGTTGTATGATGTAGTTTTCGTGCTTACGGTGCTGCTATTTTTTCATTTCTGGGGGATAACCATGACGGGGACAGCCCTAACCGTCGCCGCGATGTTCGATATGGCTATGGTATGTCTCATAACGAGAGTCCGTTATGGAGTGACACTATCACATCGCGCAATGACCGTTTTTTCAGTCCAGTTGCCTGTTATTGCGGTTTCCTGGATTACATCCAGTTTCTTGGATGGAGTATGGCGTTTGGTGGCAGGAATAATCCTTCTTTTTATTTCCTCCGCTTATTCGTTCCATTTTCTGAAGAAGCATACTTCGTTCATCCGTTTCATAAGTGAAAAGATAAGAAATAAAATCGGTTTATGAGCAGAGTGACAGTTCTTGTTGCGGCTTATAATGCCGGGAAGTATATTCGGGAATGTCTGGACTCGCTGATAGGACAGACCCTGAAAGATATAAGTATAGTCTGTATTGATGATGCATCTACTGATTCCACACTTTCCATACTGAAGGAATATGCCGCTGCAGACGAACGTATAACCATTTTGGAATGTGAAGAGAACAAAGGCCAGGCTTCAGCGAGGAATATGGGTATTGAGGTTGCGGACGGAGATTATATCACAATGCTTGATGCCGATGACCTCCTCTCGCCGGATGCACTTGAAAAAGCAGTCAGTCTGCTTGATTCAAACCTGGATACCGGCTCTGTGCTGTTTCATCTTGTATGGTTTGATGAGAACGGACAGACTCCTTACCCCATGCGTTCAGACAAGGTGGTCTGGAGTGGACAGGAGGCTTTTGAACTAACGCTTGACTGGTCTATACATGGTCTTTATGTGTCCAGGAGAGATCTTTTCAGGAAATGGCCGTATGACACCGCTTGCCGTCTTTACAGTGATGACAATACCACAAGGATGCACTATCTTCATTCCGGAACTGTCAGAATATGTGACGGCATATATTATTACCGTCAGCACCAGGAAAGCCTGACTAACGGAATATCCGCGTTGAGGCTTGACCTGCTTGAAGCTAATACCTCTATGGCGCAGCAACTGAAGATGACCGGCCAGTGCAGGGAGGTCCTGGCTGCTTTTGAGAGGGAACGTTGGATCAACTTGACCGGTATATGCCTGTTCTGGCTGAACCATAAGGAGGTTATGGATGAGGACCGTGCATTGGAGAGGTTCAGGGCAGTATGGTGTGATGTTGACAGGAGTATGCTTCCCGCAGGTCTCAAATTCAAGTTCGGGTATTGTCCGTGTATCTCATTCCGTGGTTATTTCCTTCAGGTCAAAATCTATTCCTTTTTGCGGCGAATGTTAGGAAAATAAGTCTTATCTTTGCTAATTGTGAATATTAAATAAATAATAAATATACTTATGGATAAACTGTTGGAACAGGTAACTGCCAAGGCTCAGGAGTGGTTGGGCAGTTCTTTCGATGAGAAGACACGTGAGGAGGTAAAGGCTCTCATTGAAAAAGAGGACAAGGCGGATCTTATAGACGCTTTCTACAAGGATCTGGAGTTTGGAACAGGAGGATTGCGCGGAATCATGGGCGCGGGTACCAACCGCATGAATATATACACTGTCGGAATGGCTACCCAGGGCTTGGCCAACTATCTGAACAAGAACTTCAGGGAGCGTAAGGAGATATCGGTTGTGGTAGGACATGACTGTCGCAACAACGGACGCCTGTTTGCTGAGACAGTTGCCAACATATTCAGTGCCAACGGTATCAAGGTCTATTTGTTCGATGACCTCAGACCAACGCCGGAGGTATCTTTCGCCATACGCTACTTAGGCTGTCAGAGCGGAGTGAACGTTACTGCCAGCCATAACCCCCGTGAGTACAACGGTTACAAGGCATATTGGGAGGACGGTGCGCAGGTGCTGGCTCCGCATGATACCGGCATCATTGATGAGGTGGCTAAGGTTAGGGTCTCCGACATCAGGTTCAATGGTAATCCTGAACTCATTCAGATAATTGGCGAGGAGGTTGACAAGCCATATCTGGATGCTATCGAGGGAATCTGCATTGATCCGGATCTGGTTAAGCGCAACCATGACCTCTGCATAGTATATACTCCGCTGCACGGATGTGGCCGCGTTATGATTCCCCGTTCACTTAAGCAGTGGGGATTCACCAACGTCAACTGTGTTCCCGAGCAGATGATACCGGACGGTAACTTCCCGACAGTAGTATCACCCAACCCGGAATATCCTGAGGCGCTGACCATGGCTCTGGCGCTGGCCCGCAAGCTGAATGCTGACGTTGTGATGGCGTCGGACCCTGACGCTGACCGTCTGGGTGTGGCCTGCCGCGATGACAAGGGCGAACTGACACTGCTCAATGGCAACCAGACCGCAATGATATTCCTGTATTATATCATAACCCAATATACCAAGCTGGGAAAAATGACCGGTAAGGAGTACATTGTAAAGACAATCGTGACAACTGAAGTTATCAGTCGCATAGCAGAGAAGAACAATCTGGAGATGTTTGACTGCTATACCGGTTTTAAGTGGATTGCCAAGGTCATTGCTGATGAAAACGCCAAGGGTAAGCATTACATTGGCGGTGGTGAGGAGAGCTTCGGTTTCCTTGCCGAGGATTTCGTCCGTGACAAGGATGCTGTATCGGCCTGCTCTCTGATGGCTGAGATTGCCGCATGGGCCAGGGAGAACGGCAAGACTCTCTGGGACCTGCTGCTGGATGCATATCAGGAGTACGGATTCTCACAGGAGGCTGCAGTAAGCGTTGTGAAACCCGGTAAGAGCGGTGCTGACGAAATAAAGGCCATGATGGAACAGTTCCGCGCCAATCCGCCCAAGTCGCTGGCCGGTGAAAAGGTGGTTCTCATAAAGGATTTCAAACTGCTCAAGCAGACTGATGCCGAAGGTAAAGTCACGGATCTGCTTATGCCGGAGCCTTCAAACGTGTTGCAGTACTTCACTGCCGCAGGAGACAAGATATCGGTACGTCCCTCTGGCACCGAGCCCAAAATCAAATTCTATATGGAAGCCAAGCATCCTATGACCAGCAAGAAGGAGTATCTCAAAGTCAAGGCTGCTGCACTGACCAAGATTGAGGCTTTCAAGAAGGATCTCGGCATTTGAATCCCGAAAACTGGTGACAGGTATGAAAAAAGCACATCTGTTATTGCTGATTTCCATCCTTCCCTTTGGGGCGGCGGTGTCTCAGAACAACTCTGTATCGCTCAGCATCTGGCAGAACGGTAACGAGCTGAGCAGGCATGCCGTCAACTCCATAGACAGCATCACATATCTGAAGGCGGAAGGTAAACTGACAGTATGGGATGCTGTACATGGGAATGATACCATAGAATCGTCTGCAATAGACAGTATGAACATTATCACCCCGTTATTCGAAGGTACCAATAAATTGACCGACAATGAGCTCAAGACCGTTTTCTCTAAGGTAAAGTTAAACGGCGCCATCTTCAAGAAAATCGGTAACCACAATCCGTTGATGGGGCACAAGTTTGGCGCTGACCCTTTCGGGATGGAGTATGAAGGCCGGTTGTACGTATATATGACCGATGACCATATGTTTGACTCAAACGGCAATTTCATTGACGGCGGATACAGTGATATAAGGAATATCAGCATAATCTCTTCCTCTGACCTGGTCAACTGGACAGACCACGGGGCTCAGCCTATAGCCGGGAACGGTGGTGTGGCCAAATGGGCTAATAACAGCTGGGCTCCCT
The DNA here is from genome assembly GCA_002310175.1 of Bacteroidales bacterium UBA1192. Classification (GTDB taxonomy): domain Bacteria; phylum Bacteroidota; class Bacteroidia; order Bacteroidales; family Bacteroidaceae; genus Colenecus. Next base: position 9,637 of record DBYG01000055.1, on the reverse strand, counting down.
GTGCCGCCCACAAGACAATTGACGGCAAAGAGAAGTTCTTTCTCTATTTTGCCGATAATGGCGGAGGAGTAGGGGTTGTGACATCGGATACGCCATATGGGCCGTGGAAAGATCCTTTGGGTCACGCCTTGATTTCCCGCAGCACTCCCAACTGCTCCGGATCCAAGGTCCCATGGCTGTTTGATCCGGCTGTCCTGATAGATGATGACGGTATCGCATATCTCTATTTCGGAGGTGGTACGGATGGCTTGAGCGCATCAGATCCGGGTTCAGCCCGATGTGTCCAGCTTGGCGATGACATGATATCCATAGTTGGTGAACCAGTGGAAATAAGGCCTCCATATCTGTTTGAGGACTCTGGAATCAACAAGGTGGGCGGAAAATATCTCTACAGCTATTGTTCCAACTGGACCGGTAACAGTAATCCCGGAGTGGCCAAGATTGCTTATATGACATCGGATAAACCGCTCGGGCCGTTCCAATATGTGGGAGCTTTCTTTGACAATCCGGGTGATGCGTCATGGGCAGGCGGTGGCGGCAACAACCATCATGCGGTTGTCAAGTTCAAGGGAAAGTATTATATCCTCTATCATACACGCACACTGAAGGCAGCCATGAGGCAGAGCAATGACTGGAAGAACATCATAACGGACAACTCTGAACTGCGCAGTACATGCATGAGTGAACTTCAGGTGGATGAGAAAAACGGAAAATTCAGTTACCTGCGTGCATCGGCAACCACTGAGTCCGGCATAGAGCAGATTGGAACATTTGACCCTTATGTCAGGAATGAAGGAGAGACCATGGCCTGGTGCAGGGATATCCACACGCTATATTCTGTTGGAAAATACATCAGGAGAATCACCGTGAGTGCTGAGGTTGACAAGCCTGGCGGCATGATAGGCCTCTCCAATGTCGATTTCAGAAATGGCGCCAACGGATTCACCGCAAGGGTTAAAGGAAAGGGTATTATGAGGATTTCCACCAAGAAGACTGTCTCCTCAATCAGCAGCACTGTGCTGGCTTACGTGGAAATACCTGAGTCCGATGATTATACTGAAGTGACCGTCCCGCTCATGAAAATGCCGGTGGGGACACTTCAGCTGTTCTTTCATTTTACTGACGAGTGCAGTCTGGACTGGTGGTCATTCTTCTGATTATATACTGACAGAATCGTAATGAAACGCTTGTTTTTTTGTCTGACTGGCATTACTGCGCTGCTGTTTGTCCTGAATGGCTGTTCCGGCAGAAGGGGTACTGTGGATATACGTGTCGTGGCTACATCCGATGTACATGGGCACATCTATGCAACCGATGTACTTGACGGAACGGAAAGGAAAGGCTCGCTTGCCAGATTCTCGACCTTCCTCAAACGGCAGAGGAAGGAGAACGGAAATCTTATTTATCTTGATGCCGGTGATTTCTTTTCCGGTTCAGTGGAAACTTATCATGATAAGACTGCAGAGTTCTATGAACCCAGTCTGGCAGCAACTGTTTACAACAGTCTGGGATGTGATGCCGCCGTATTCGGAAATCATGAGTTCTCCGAGGGGGCCGATGTCTATATGCGTTTCCTTGAAGGGTGCGGATTCCCTGTTCTCGGGGCGAACCTTAAATTTGATAATCCCGGTGATTTCCTGCCCCCTTATTGCATAATTGAAAGACATGGGGTGAGGGTTGCCGTAATCGGATTCACTGCCCATTCTACCTGTTATACAGTGCCGGCTGATATATTGGGCACAGTCGTTGTGGATGACATAGTCGGGTCCGCCCGCTATTGGATGCCCATTCTTAAGGAAAAGGAGAATCCTGATGTTATAATAGGACTGCTCCACAGCGGTTTTGATAATGGACGTTTTGATGAACAGAACATAGAGGAGAATGCCGCAAGGCATCTGGCTGCTGAAGTTCCCGGATTCGATCTGATTGTATTCGGACATGATCACATTCCATATTGCGGGATGGTTAAATGTTCTGATGACAAATCCGTACTACTTGTCAATCCTGGTCCGTACGCTGAAAAGGCGGTTGTCGCAGACATTTCAGTCACTTTCAGTAAAAAGGTCCGGACCGGAGTCTCGGTCAAGGGAATGCTGTCCGATGTCACGGGTGAAGATCCGGATGCTGAATTTGCCGCTACTTTTAAGACGAGGTATGATAAGTTATGCCATTATACCGACTCCGTAATAGGAGAGATTGATAGGGGAATAAATTGTAACGGCGTACTTTGGAGAACTAATCCGGGTATGGATTTTATCCACTATCACCAGATGCGTTTCCAGGCAGCTGAAATATCCCTTGCCTCACCTGTGTCGCTTGATATGAGAGCTAAAGCCGGCGAATTCACCATTCGCGATGCTTTCCGTGTCTATCCTTATGATAACAGATTAGTGTCACTGATGTTAAAGGGATCGGAAGTGAAGGATATCCTGGAGCATTCAGCCTCATGTTTCTACAATACCGTCGGTAACGGGACTTCAGCTCTTCTGAAAACCGTTTCCTCTGTAGCAGGTGGCGTGAACCGTTTCATCACAGCAAGCGGGATAGACTATACTATTGACGTAACCCGTAAGGATGGGGACAAAGTAAGGATTTCCTCCATGTCTGACGGCAAACCATTTGATCCGGACCGTTATTACAGGACAACCATGAGCTCTTTCCTGACAAGTGGAGCAGAGTCCCCTCTTTATGACATACCCGGGTTTTCAAGAGATGAAATCCGTCGCAGGACTGTTGTTACGTCAGGGGCTGACATGCGTTACTTCATTATAACGGACTTTTATATCAAGAGGGAGTCCGGAAGGCCTGTAAGCATTCCGGGGAATGACAATTGGCATCTTATCCCGGATAAGGCAGTACAGGATTTCCTTTCTTCCGATACGGTTAACATTATTTTGCGCCAAAAATGATGTGTGGCGGTTTTTTGGACTAACTTTGCCGTGGTTGAGTAAATATAACAAACAGATAAACAAACATGAACATGAAGAAAGTTTGGGTTTATACTATGGTTGCCGGGACTTTATTGTCCATTGCATCCTGCAAATCAAGTGAGAATGCCTACAGACAGGCTTATGAGAAAGCCATCCAGAATGACGAGCCAAAGGCAGGGACTGTTGTCTCCCAGCCGGTATCTGCCGTCCAGGTACAGGAGGAGTCTAAAGATGTTGAGATTGCCTCTGTTCCTGTACGTGAAGAGAAGGTGTCCGTTGTCACCGGTGACAATAAACTTAGGGCATACAGTGTGGTTTGCGGCAGCTTTTCACTCAAGACAAATGCCGATGCTCTTAGCAGCAGGCTTTCAGGTGATGGTTATTCCTCTTTGGTGGTTGTAAATGAAGCAGGAAAGACATATAGGGTAATCTGCTCCACCCATGACACTAAAGAAGAGGCTGTTCGTGCCCGTAATGCCTTTAAAGCCAGATATCCGGATAACAGTGATTTCCAGAATTCCTGGATTCTATACAACAGGTAATATTGGGTAGGATTATTGCTATTGATTACGGAACCAAGAGGACCGGCATAGCCGTTACGGATCCTCTTCAGATTGTTCCCGGTGGACTGACCACTGTTCCGACACATACGCTGATGGATTTCCTTAGCGGTTATATGGCTAAGGAGGAAGTTGATATTATAGTGGTAGGTTATGCGCTTAATATGGACGGACAGGAGTCGGCAAGCATGAGGCAGATACATCCATTCATCGGGAAACTGAAAAAAGCCTTTCCGGACAAGAGAATAGAGCTGATTGACGAACGTTTCACATCAGTCTTGGCACAACGCACCATACTTAAGGCTGGAATCAGGAAAATGGCTCGCAGGAACAAGGCTCTCGTTGACGAGGTGAGCGCCTGCATTATATTGGAGTCATATATGGATTCAAACAGATACAGAAAATGATTTTACCTATTTATACATACGGACAGGGAGTGCTTCGGAGAGAGGCCGAAGATATAGATGAGAACTATGAGAACCTCAAACAGCTCATTGAAGATATGTTTGAGACCTTAAGGAAAGCCGAGGGAGTGGGGCTTGCCGCACCGCAGGTGGGATTGCCCATACGTCTTATGGTCGTTGATCTGGATGCCGTGTCTGATGATATGCCGGAGTTCAAGGGATACCTCCGGTCATATATCAACCCTTACATTGAGGAAACTGACGGTGATATGGTCCCGTATGAGGAGGGATGTCTCAGTTTCCCCGGCATCCATGAGAAGGTGAACCGTCCATCCAGGGTGAGGGTGAGCTGGCTGGATGAGGAATTCAGGGAACATGACGAATGGTTTGAGGGATTTCCCGCCAGAGTCATGCAGCATGAGATTGATCATCTTGACGGCAAGTGCTTTATTGACAGGATGTCGCCGTTACGTCGTCAAATGAACAAGAAAAATCTGAACAACATAGCTGCAGGCAAGTTCAATTGCGACTATAAAGTCAAGACAAGCAGAAAGTGATATGAGGGTAGGGCACAGATGGCTTCGGATAGCGGCGTTGTCACTGCCGCTGTCAGTGTCATTGCCTCTGTCCGCTCAGTTGAATACTGACCGTATGATGTCGGTGGGCCGGACAGCTCTCTATTATGATGACTATGTGCTCTCCATACAGTATTTCAATCAGGTAATCAACGCCAAGCCCTATCTTTACGAGCCATACTTCTACAGGGCTGTGGCCAAACTGTCCCTTGAAGACTACAGGGGAGCAGAGCAGGACTGCAACAGCTCCATCAGCAGAAACCCTTTTGTGGTTAACAGCTACCAGGTAAGAGGATTGTCACTTATCTACCAGAACCGTTATGGTGAGGCTGAGAGGGATTTCCGCAAAGGTCTTTCGTTAGATCCGGAGAACCTTTCCCTCCGTCATAACCTTATTCTCTGCCTTGCGCGTCAGGATGAGTCAGATGAGGCTCTGAAAGCCTCTGACACCCTGCTTTCCATCTCTCCCAAATATACACCTGCAATGGCTATGAAATCCAACCTGCTTTGGGAAAGAAACGACAGCATCGGGGCTATGGAATGGATAGACAAAGCCATTGGTATAGACCGTTATGATGCCGGTCTGTATCAGGATAGAGGTCTTCTGCTGGCCAGAATGGAGCGATATTCTGAGGCGGAGCCGGATATGGACAGGGCCATTTATTTGGATCCGGCCAATGCCGGAATTTATATCAACCGGGCTATGGTCCGGTATTTTATGAATAATCTGAACGGCGCCTTGTCGGATTATGATATGGCGGTCAGGATAGATCCGGGTAATGTAATAGCCCATTACAACAGGGGGAACCTACGTGCTCAGGTAGGTGATGACAACCGTGCCATTGAGGATTTCGATATGGTGATTGATGCAGAGCCCGATAATATGATGGCTATCTTCTACCGGGGTATCCTGCGTCATGGGACAGGAGATAACCGCGGGGCGGAGAGGGACCTTACAAGAGTGCTTGAGGAATTCCCGCAGTTCATAACAGGCTATCAGATACGTTCAGAGGTACGCGCTGCTCTTGGTGACCGTCGTGGTGCTGAGCAGGATGCACTTGTGGTCCTTCAGGAGCAGAATCGCCGTTTCAACAACTTGAACAATCCCGACAGGAACACTGCCGGCTCTGACAGTGAGACTGATGAAGGCAGGACCCGTAACAAATCCGACAAGAACGTTTATAACTATCGCAAGATAGTGGTGGCCGATGACTTGGAGAACTCTACCGGCTTTTCAAGTGAGTACAGGGGTTTTGTCCAGAACAGGAACGTGGACGTTCAGTATCTCTCCTCCTACAGGCTGTCATATTTCAGGACCAGGGAACAGATTGACCGTAGAATAACATGGAGTCCTCTGCTTGAGGAACTGGCTTCCGGTGGAGTATTCATGAGCCAGGTATATATGGACTGCAGGGATGTCTCTCTTGATCAGAATAGCATCAGTCGCCTTTTTGAGGATATAGACAGGCTTACAGCCTTGCTCGCGGACAATCCTTCGGACCCGAAGGTCCTTCTGGCCAGAGCTCTTGATTTCTGCCTGCTGCAGGATTACCAGTCGGCTTTGGATGATCTGGACGAAGCCGTCAGGACGGGAAGCGGGATGTGGGCAGTATGGTTCTGTAGGGCCCAGGTAAGGGCTCGTGAGCTTGAGATGCGAAAGGCGGATAAAGACTTGAGCCTTCAGAACAGGGCCTCCGATGAGATGGGAATAATGACAGATCCGGGTTATCAGGCCGTAATCAATGACCTCAACAGGGTTCTTGAGATAGTTCCTGATTTCCAGTATGCGCTCTATAACCGTGGCACATACTACGCTATGAGCAATGACCTCCATGCGGCTTTAGTTGATCTGGACCGGGCCATAGAGATTGACCCGTCACTTGCTGAAGCATGGTATAACCGCGGAATAGTTCAGGTTTTCCTCAGACGTATGGACGAAGCCTTCCGGGATCTCGGCAAGGCCGGTGAGCTTGGAATCTATTCAGCGTACAATATAATAAAACGCTTTTCCAAATCGGAATAAAATGATAATTTTGCGTTTTCAAAATTGATAATTCAACGATACGACATGATAAAGATTACTTTTCCTGACGGTTCCGTACGCGAATACGAGAGCGGCGTAACCGGTTATGAGATTGCTGAGAGCATCAGTCAGCGTCTGGCACAGGAAGTGCTGGCCTGCAGTGTGAATGACCAGATTACCGAGCTCAACCGCCCAATAACAGCCGATGCTTCCATTAAGCTCCACAAGTGGGAGGATGATGAAGCCAAACACGCATATTGGCACACCAGCGCTCACCTTATGGCAGAGGCGCTGCAGGAGCTCTATCCCGGCACACAATTCGGTATAGGCCCAGCCATCGAGAAAGGCTTCTACTATGATATCATGCCGCCTGAAGGCGTTGTAATCAAGGAGAGTGATTTCCCCGCCATAGAGGCCAAGATGAAGGAACTGGTCCAGAAGAAGGAGAAACTTGTCCGTCAGGAGATATCCAAGACCGATGCCCTCAAGTTCTTCGCCGCACGCGGCCAGAGCTATAAGAACGAACTCATAGCCGACCTTGAGGACGGAACCATCACCACTTATACCCAGGGTAACTATACTGACCTTTGCCGTGGCCCGCATCTGGTTGATACATCGGCCATCAAGGCTGTCAAACTGACTGCCACATCGGCCGCATACTGGCGCGGTGACGAGAAACGTCCCCAGATGACACGTATCTACGGTATCTCATTCCCCAAGCAGAAAATGCTGGATGAGTATCTGGAACTGCTTGAGGAAGCCAGGAAACGTGACCATCGCAAGATAGGCAAGGAGATGGAGTTGTTCATGTTCAGCGAGATGGTAGGTAAGGGCCTGCCCATCTGGCTGCCCAAAGGCACAGCATTGCGCCTGAGACTGCAGGATTTCCTGTCACGCATCCAGAAACGTTACGGTTACCAGCAGGTGATAACCCCGCATATCGGTTCCAAGCAGCTTTATGTGACATCAGGTCACTGGGACCACTATGGCAAGGACAGCTTCCAGCCCATCACCACACCTGAGGAAGGTGAGTGTTATCTGCTCAAGCCCATGAACTGCCCTCACCACTGCTGCATCTTCAAATCACAGCCCCGCTCATACAGGGATCTTCCCCTGCGTATAGCTGAATTCGGAACAGTGTACCGTTACGAGCAGAGTGGTGAGCTGCACGGACTCACCCGCGTACGCAGTTTTACCCAGGATGACGCTCATATATTCTGCCGTCCTGACCAGGTTAAGGGTGAGTTCATCCGTGTAATGGAAATCATAGAGATTATTTTCAAGGCTCTTAACTTTGACAACTTTGAGGCACAGATATCTCTGCGTGACCCCAACGACCATGAGAAGTATGTAGGCAGTGATGAAGTATGGGAGAAAGCTGAACGCGCCATCGTCGAGGCTTGTGAGGAGAAAGGCTTGAAGGCTACCGTTGAGTATGGTGAGGCCGCATTCTACGGTCCCAAACTGGACTTCATGGTGAAGGATGCGCTGGGCCGCCGCTGGCAGCTTGGTACCATCCAGGTGGACTACAACCTGCCTCAGAGATTCGAGCTTGAATATATAGCATCCGATAACCGGAAGGAGCGTCCGGTCATGATTCACCGTGCACCTTTCGGTTCCATGGAACGTTTCGTAGCTGTGCTCATAGAGCATACCGCAGGTAAGTTCCCGCTATGGCTGACACCTGACCAGGTGGCCATACTGCCTATCTCCGAGAAGGCCAACGATTACGCTCACAAGGTACAGGAGGAACTTGAAAACAGATATGAGATACGTGGATTCGTGGATGACCGCAACGAGAAGATAGGCCGTAAGATCCGTGACAATGAGGTCAAGCATATACCATATATGCTGGTTGTCGGTGAGAAAGAGGCTGAAAACGGTGAGATTAATGTCCGTAAACAGGGTGCGGAGAACCTCGGAAACATGAAAATTGACGAATTCGGTAAAAAAATAGCTGAAGAAGTTAATTCTATGATAAATAAATGGTAATTTTGCGCGCTCGGAAAGCGTTTCTGCTTTTTTGCAGCCTTCCGGCGTATTAAACATATATTGTTGAATTAAGGTATAGGATATAGAATAAACAACATAATAGATTCTGAATGAAGAAAGACAATTTGAGTGGACAGTATCAGGTGAATGATCAGATTCGTGCCAGAGAGGTCCGTATAGTCGGTGAAGGTTTTGAACCTAAGGTGGTATCTCTGCGTGAGGCACTGCGTATAGCGGACGATATGGAACTGGATCTGGTGATGATTTCACCAAATGCCGTTCCTCCGGTCTGCAGAATAGTTGATTATTCCAAGTTCCTGTATCAGCTCAAGAAAAAGCAGAAGGAAGCCAAGGCCAAGCAGGTCAAGATTGATGTCAAGGAAATCCGTTTCGGTCCCCAGACAGATGACCATGACTATAATTTCAAGCTCAAGCATGCCATGGGTTTCCTGCAGAATGGTGACAAAGTCAAGGCATACGTATTCTTCCGTGGCCGTTCCATTCTCTTCAAGGAACAGGGTGAAAACATTCTGGCCCGTTTCGTGAAGGATCTTGAGGATTACGGCAAGCAGGAGCAGGCTCCTGTGCTTGAGGGAAAGAGGATGACAATCTTCATCTCCCCCAAGAAGGGAATTCAGAAGAAAGCTGAGGCCCCCAGACAGGAGAACAGTAAAAATGAGGAAAAATGACCGTAACGCCCGGCATGGTGCGTGAGGTAACTATAACAAACAAAAACCAACAAAACAATGTTAAAGACAAAGACTAATTCCGGTTCCAAAAAAAGATTCGCTCTTACCGGATCGGGCAAAATCAAGAGGAAACATGCTTATCACAGTCATATCCTGACTAAGAAGAGCAAGAAACGCAAGAGAAATCTGGATCATTTCACACTGCTTGATCCTGCAAACACCAAGCAGGTTAAAGATTTGCTTTGCATGAGATAACCCGAAAAAGTGATCAGTCAAAAAGAAGATTAACCGATTTGCCAGCCTCAAGTCCTGTAACCACAGGCGCTGACATTCAAAAAACAGAAAACTATGCCGAGATCAGTAAATCATGTTGCTTCAAGAGCAAAGAGAAAGAGAATTCTTAAGCTTACCCGTGGTTACTTCGGAGCTCGTAAGAATGTGTGGACCGTTGCCAAGAATACTTG
>DBYG01000085.1 GCA_002310175.1 Bacteroidales bacterium UBA1192 | reverse complement strand
GTAAGTGCCAAATCACGTAAGATAGGTATCTATGAAGGAGCCGAAAGCATAGAGTCATTCATCCAGACTGACGCAGCAATCAATATGGGTAACAGTGGCGGAGCCCTGGTTAATGTTCGTGGAGAACTGATAGGTATAAATGCTGCTTTGGAGTCACCTACAGGTACCTATGCCGGTTATGGATTCGCTATTCCGACCACAATAGTAAAGAAAGTGGTTGCCGATCTCAAGGAATACGGAACCGTACAGCGCGCTATGCTCGGTATTGAAGGAGGCGATGTCCTGAACATGCGTCAGGATGACAGGAATAAGAATGTCGATTTCGGTGATGCCATTGACGGCGTTTACGTATCAGGTGTTGTTGACGGCGGAGGTGCTCTCGCTGCAGGTATCAAGGAAGGTGATATCATCACTGCCATCAACGGAAAGAAGGTAAAGACAATGAACGAACTCCAGGAGATAATCGTTCAATACCGTCCCGGCGACAAGGTAACAGTTACTCTGCTTCGCGACAAAAAGGAAAAGAAGGTAGACGTTGAACTTAAGAATGCCCGAGGCAATACGGATATAGTAAAGGCTGCCGATATGGAGGTACTTGGAGCTTCATTCCAGGATGTTCCGGAGCAGACCCGTCGTCAGTTGAATATCGGCTATGGAGTACAGGTAAGTTCTGTTAACAGCGGACTTATGAAAGATGCCGGTATCCAGCGCGGATATATTATTCTCCGTATAAATGAACAACAGATCAAATCGGTCGATGATGTTGAGAAAATTTATAAGGATGCAGTATCATCACCTAATCAGGTGCTGTTCATACAAGGCGTATATCCCAGCGGACGTAGAGCTATGTATGCGATAGACCTTGCCAATGAATAAAGGTTAGGTTAGCATCAGAAACAAAAAATTGGAGTGGCCCTATAAACCACTTCAATTTTTTCGTGTCAAATTAGCAGTATTATATTTATATTTTAAGTAAATTTGCACCCAATTCGCTTATTTAAGAATAATAGGCGATTTTAATTCTATAGAACAATAAAGCTACATACTGACAATGAGGCAACTTAAGATCACAAAGAGTATAACCAACCGTGAAAGCGCATCACTTGACAAATATCTGCAGGAAATAGGTCGTGAGGAACTTATTACAGTTGAGGAGGAGGTCGAACTTGCACAGCGTATCCGCAAGGGTGACCGCGCCGCTCTTGAAAAACTGACACGCGCCAACCTGCGTTTCGTAGTATCAGTCTCAAAACAGTATCAGAACCAGGGACTCAGCCTTCCGGACCTTATCAACGAGGGTAACCTCGGTCTTATCAAGGCCGCCGAGAAATTTGATGAGACCCGTGGATTCAAATTCATCAGTTACGCTGTATGGTGGATCCGTCAGTCCATTCTTCAGGCTCTGGCAGAGCAGGCACGTATCGTACGTCTTCCTCTCAACCAGGTGGGTTCACTCAACAAGATAAGCAAGGCTCTTTCCAAGTTCGAGCAGGATAACGAGCGTCGTCCGTCACCTGAGGAACTGGCCGAGGTGCTTGATATTCCCGTTGACAAGATAGCCGATACCCTTAAGGTTTCAGGCCGTCATATCTCTGTAGATGCACCGTTCGTGGACGGTGAGGACAACAGCCTTCTTGACGTACTTGTCAATGATGATTCACCTATGGCCGATAAGACCTTGGTTAACGAATCACTCTCCAAGGAGATTGACCGCGCCCTTTCAACTCTTACAGACCGTGAGAAGGATATCATCCGTATGTTCTTCGGAATCGGCTGCCGTGAGATGACTCTTGAGGAGATAGGCGATAAGTTCGGTCTTACCCGCGAGCGTGTCCGTCAGATTAAAGAGAAGGCCATCCGTCGTCTGCGTCAGAATTCCCGTAGCAAACTGCTCAAATCATACCTTGGTTGATATGAGAATATTGAGACCTGTATTAATGGCGGCGTTTCTCCTTTTCACGCTGTCCGTTTCAGCACAGAGGTCTAAAAGGGGACAGGATCCTACACTCAATGCAGGTGAAGGCCTGGAGATGAGCCGTAAGGACCTTGACAAGATGCGTAATCAGAATCAGGACAAGAATTCCCGTCAGGTAGACGCCTACATGTATGCGGCTTCATTTTCAATTCTGGATTCAGCCGTTTTTGTATCTGACATACAACTGGTCAAGGACGTAACTGTAAACAACAAGTGGTTCGTCAAGGATCGCCTTGTGTATGAAAAGCAGTTTACAGATCACGTTGCCGGCGGTGATTTGAACGAATCATACATGACTTCACTTGTCTTTTCCGAGAAAGAAAAGCAACTGGTCAGGAAAAGAGCACGTCTGATCAAGAGAAACAAGAGGAAAAACGGTTTCAAGCTGTTTGAGGTTTCAGATTTCAAATTCAGCAAACCTGAACCCTCCGAATAATCCGTCTCTGTAACTTTAATATTGCAGGTGAATTGCAATTCTCAAGCCCCATTGGTCAACATCGGGGCTGTTTTTGTATGTCATTCTTTTAAAGAAATTGACCGATGCAATCTTGAATATGTTCTCCACTCCTGCGCCTAATTCCACAAAAGGCTCCTTCATTACGGTTCCTGTGGCCTGGCTTCGGCCGGTAGGATAGGAGAATATGTTGCCGCTGGTGTCTATTGCCGGGTTGTTGCGGTTGCTAAGTGAGCCCCAGATGCCGCGGCAGTACAGAACCTCTCTCAATTTCAGTTTCTTCACAAGAGGTGTACGGTTGAATATGAGACCGTTCATGTAGTAAACCACATCCCAAGTCAGATGCTGGTCAAGAACGAACTCCATGGGAGTCATAGTCTCAAACGTCTCCTTGCGGTAAGTGTATGACAGGTTCGCGTTCGGGATAATAAGCAGAGGGTAGGGAGCCTGTCCCCAAATCTTGCCCGCACGCAGCATTACGTCAAAATAGCCAACCGGAGCAGCCATCAGACGCTGACGGTAAGAGAATTCCGTATGTTGAATTGAATAATCGCTTCCCAAAACACCGGCCATGGCGATGGAGTGGTTAAGGGTAAATACCGGACGTTCGGGAGTCTTGCTCTTTCTGTTCCATTTGTGCTGAACAAATTTTTCTCCCGGAGCATATCTGAGTCCTACTTCCAGTTCAGTCTGCATGATGTCGTTAATGGATCCGCTTCCGTCACTCTTCTCCATGGTAATGAACTTCGTGGCCTCGTTAATCCTGTTGCGTACAATACCGGTAAAAGTAAAGCCGCTGTGACGTTCCAGTGTGTATGTCAACTCAGTATTCCTGACATATCCTATCAGGTCATCCGGTAAACGCTTCAGTGAGAGAAGGAAATTATCCTTGTTCGTATAAAGGTACTGCTGGCCGTACTGATATATGTCATAATCATGCTGAAGCCTCAGCGAATGTATCGGGAACTCATTCCACTGCTCCTTCTTGGGCTTGAAAGAGTATTCAAGTCTACCTGAATACTTGATTTTCCTGTCGTCAACTCCATAAATCAGATGGCCCGTACCAAAAAGGTGAGGATTAAGTTGCGCGGTAGTCATACCTCCAAACTTGAGCCTTATCTTCTCCATGCCGTTGTAACTGATAGTGGTGTTCACCGGGCCTATATAGAAAGGTGTATTCTCCTCCTTTACCGGAATGTATCCCGAGAACAGGAGGTTGATGAACTGCTCAGTCCAATAATAGATGGGGATAGTGCGCAATTGGGCAATCATCTCCTTTACATCCCTTGATTTGCCTCCGTCATTTCTTCCATCGGTGCCTCGGTACTGTGCCCAGAATTCCTGATCCCTGTGCAGGGCGTCTTGCGATTCTATTATTTGCTCCTGGTGAGTAAAAGGCTCCTTGTCCACCTCCTCGTTGAACCGGTATCCTGAATAGAATACCTCGCGTCGGCCATAAATGCCGTCTATAAAGTCGTACAGTTTGAACTCTGCCGTGATGCATTCGTATGTAAGGAGTCTGGGATGTTCGCTGTCACGGGCAAATCTCTGCTCCACATTCATATACTCCACAAAGTTCAGATTGATATCGTAAGGAACACTCATCTGAACCCATTTTACAAAATGTGTCGAGTCAACTGTAACATAAAGGTGGCCGGTGAAACCGAAAGACTGAAGGTTTCTCGGAACAAAAGCCAAGTCAACACAGGGTTCTCCCTCAACTGAAATGGTGTCTTGCAGGAAAAACTTGTAATATGTGGTGGCATAGTCCGCGAACGGACTCACAAACTCGTTGCGCAATATCAGAACCTTTTCATTGAACAGGTCAATATCCCTGAGAGTCGCCTCCACGGCAGCCCTGACCTCCTCGTCGGGCAGAAAGTCTTCAATGCCTATCCATTCTCTGCCGTGTACTTTCTGCTTCTGTCGGGAAGGTCTCCTCTGATAGTAGTCAGTGGCGGCCATCTCACGCGTTGAAACATTAAGTATAGGTTTTCCCGATACCTTCGAAGTATCCACATAATCAGTCAGGAACGGGAATTTGCGGAACATCGCCTGCTGCTGTTTCTCTTCCGTGAAGTTGTCCAAAGCCACAACATACGTCTCATACCTGTCTCTTGAGACATATTCATTGTTAAAGGGATTGTCCTGGTTCTTCCTTCCGATAATCTCGCTGGCAAGTTCAACTGCGGGATTGCCTTTCTTGGTGTATTTCTCCTTCTGAGGCTTTATTACAACCTCGTCAATCTGATAAGAAGTTTCCTTGAGTGTTATTCTGAGTGGAAAAGTCGTTTTATCGGACAACTGTATCTCATAATTCTGATATCCCAGACAAGAAGCCACCAGTATCTGGCCATCCAAAGTACCGTTGAAAGAGAAATTGCCGTTGTTGTCGGTCATGCTTCCTATTGATGTGTCTTTCAGCCTTACAGATGCATAGGGCAGTGTTTCGCCCTTCTCGTCTTTCACGCTGCCGTTTATCCTGACCACGTGTTCCTGGGCGTATAACACAGCAGTTCCCGCTGTTAGCAGGAACAAAAAGTAAAGCATTTTACTCAGTAATCCACTCACACCTTTATATATATACGGACGCCTGTCGCCGCCGTATGGCTTTTAATATCGGTTGCAAAGATAAACATTCTTTGCCAATAGTGTAAAGCCATAATTAGGGTACCCGGCCAATGGAAATTATTGTCGGTTGTCTATGTCCGTATAAATGAACGAGTTCTCGCGACAACAAGTTTTTTTTAGAAAAAAGTCGCCAAAATATTTGGTCAGAATCTAAACTCGCCCTATCTTTGCATCCGCTTTCCGAAAGGAACAGCACACACAAGACGATCTTTGAAACGATTTCATACAGACAAG
>DBYG01000028.1:22146-88325 GCA_002310175.1 Bacteroidales bacterium UBA1192 | reverse complement strand
CCCTATGGCAACCCTATGGGTAGAGTGAGAGTGAAAGTAGCCTGGAATCATTACGAAAAGACAGCCGACAGGCTATTAGGGGCATAATATTATAAAATGTGTACTTTTTTGTATACCTCTTTTTTCCATTTTTTGTACTTTTACGGGAAATGAACCGATGATTACTTATTTCATATGGAGAACGAGTACGCTGACGGTATAAGTCGAATAGAGATTGATTCTCTTTGGGGACGTAAGCACATAATATGGGATCTGCGTCCTGATGTCAATATTCTGAGCGGATTGAACGGTACAGGAAAGAGTACAATTCTTAACAAGACTGTTGCGCGTTTAGATTATCTTTCCGGAGAATCCCAGGATGATTCTCCAGAAGTTTCCATACATTATTTTCCTGAAGGAAGGAAAAAGGTTCGCTATGATGTGATTCGAAGTATAGACCGTCCTCTGATGCATAGTAATCTGTTAGAGAAGATGTCGGACAGGAGTGTGGTCTCTGAACTGGACTGGCAGTTGTATAAGCTTCAGCGTCGATATCTGGATTATCAGGTGAACATAGGCAACCGTACAATAAACCTGCTTACATCAGGAGAGCCTGATAAAATCTTGGAGGCTCAGAAGGTGTCAAGACCGAGAATACAATTCATGGATTTCATTGATGAGCTTTTTGCTGATACTGGCAAGAAGATAGTCAGGTCGAGTAATGAAATAATATTTGACCAGTTCGGTGTGAGACTCCTTCCATATAGCCTTTCTTCCGGTGAGAAACAACTGTTGGTTATTCTCCTTACTCTTCTTGTTCAGGATAATCTGCCGTATGTACTGCTAATGGATGAACCGGAGATATCACTGCACATAGAATGGCAGCAGCAATTGGTGACCAGAGTCAGAGAAATGAATCCTAATGTACAGATTATCATGACAACCCATTCTCCCGCTGTAATAATGGATGGTTGGATGGAAGCTGTGACAGAAGTGAACGACATCACAGTGAAATGACCTCTCAGGAAGGCATCAGACTATGAGAAGACTGATTGACAACGTAACTTCCAGATATGTAGAGGCCGCCAACAGACTTCTTCCTGACAGGAAAAGAGGGAGGATTATAGCTTTTGTGGAAAGTTATGATGATGTAGCTTTCTGGCGTTTGTTACTGGATGAGTTCGAGAATGATTCCTGGTATTTCCAGATAATGCTTCCTGACAAGGGCGGTCTGACCAAAGGCAAGAAATCGGCTTTGCGCTCTTGTATAGAACACCGTAATCTGGGGAAATACATGATAGCATGTGTTGACAGTGATTATGACTGGTTGCTTCAAGGTGCGACTAAAACTTCCAAAGAGATTATTTCCAATCCTTATGTAATACAAACGTACACGTATGCGATTGAGAATTACCAGTGTTATGCAGGAAGTCTGCATAACATATGTGTGCAATGTACACTGAACGATCGCAGAATAATAGATTTTGAAGCTTTTATGGAGATGTATTCAACTGCGGTATATCCCCTGTTCATTTGGAATATCTGGTTCTACAGGAAGGGTCTTCACAACTTTTTCAGTATGCAGGACTTTAATATTGATATACGTCTCAAATCTGTAGATGTTAAACATCCTCAAAATGTAATTATAGCTACAGCAGACAGAGTCAGACGTAAGGTTAATTCTCTTAAGGCGAATTATCCTGATGCTGTTAATGAGGTGGAAGAGTTGGGAAAGGAGCTGTCTGCACTTGGGGTAAGGGAAAAAGATACTTACCTGTTCCTTCAGGGGCATCATCTGATGGAGAATGTTATTTTGAAAATACTTACTCCTGTGTGTAATATGCTCAGACAGGAGAGAGAGTCTGACATCCGCCGTTTTGCCGTACATGACCAGCAATATAGAAATGAGCTAAGTGCTTACCAACATAGTCAGATGGGAATAACAGAAGCATTGCGCAAGAATACTCATTACCGTGAGTGTGATCTGTATGAGAGGATGCGGGATGATATGAAGCGTTTCCTATCGATGCTTCCAGAAAGAGGGAGTGAGCAGCAACAGCACAGCAAAGACCTCCAGACGGCCGACAACCATCAGAAAGGTTGAAAACCATTTTCCCAATGTTGGCATGTCGCCCCATGGTATGTTGCATCCGTGATTTCCTATAGTGAGTCCAATGTTGCTTAGGCAGGATAGTGAAGTCCCGTATGCATCGGTTATGTCAATGCCTATAGCCAGATAAAAGAACCATCCCAAAAAGACAAGTGCCAGAAAGAATATACTGAATGTCAGTACGCTTTGTCTTGCTGACTGGGGTATCACCTTACCGTTGATCCTGACAGGAATTACGGCATTGGGATGGAGAATGCGGTGGAACTCATTACGCATTGTTTTTAACAGTATTGCCAATCTGATAGTTTTCATACCACCTGATGTTGAACCTGCACAGGCTCCCATATACATACAAAGACCGATTATCATCCAGATAAAAGGTGGCCATAATGTGTAATCTGTAGTGGTGAATCCTGTTGTTGTTATTATGGCGGTCACGTGAAACAAAGCATTGCGTAGAGAATCGGCAGCATCGTAAGGCGTAGAGATATACAGACTGATTCCTACTATGGCAGTAAAGAGAAGTATGATGAATAAATACCATTTAAATTCAGTATCCTCCAATATTTTATGCACTTTCCCCTTGAATGCCACGAAGAATAGCAGACCGTAGTTGATGCCGGATATGAACATGAAGATGGTAATCACATACTCTATCTTGTGTGAGCAGAAATACGCGATACTGGCGTTTTTGGTGGAAAAACCTCCGGTGGCTGTAGTGCACAGTGCATGGTTTAAACTGTCGAATAGTCCCATTCCGCAACATTTCAAAGCTATTGTGCAAAGAATTGTGATAATGAGATATACAGTAAATATCCAGCGTCCGCTGATACCGATTCTTGGGTGAAGCTTACCTCTTCTGGGACCGATGGCTTCTGCAGCGAACAGCTGTGTCTCACCTACACCGAATACAGGAAGTACTACAACAGTAAAGAATACGATTCCCAATCCGCCAATCCATTGAGTCAGGCTACGCCAAAACAAAAGACCATGAGGCAGAATTTCAACATCCTCTATAATTGTGGCTCCTGTAGTGGTAAAGCCGGATATCGTCTCGAAAAAAGCGTCAGTGAAACCGGTTATATATCCACTGATCAGGTAGGGAAGGGAACCGAAAATTGAGAAAAGGAGCCAGCTTGACGCTACAACTATATATCCGTCACGACGAGTCATTACGAACCCGTTGTGACCGTTCTTCCGTCCGGCAAGCAGAAAGACCAGTCCGGAAGTCGTTGTAACGAGAGACCCCATGATGAACCCGAAGAGATCATCTTCGCATAAGAATAAGGGGAAAAGAGAGCATGCAAGCAGTATTCCTGCTTCAATCAGGAGCAGAATTCCTAAAATACGGTATATGATTCTGGGGTGTATCAATTAAAGAACTTCTCTATAGTTTTTATCATTCCTTCAAGACAGAAAACCACGACATGGTCTCCTGCCTGAATAGTAGTGTTGCCTGTTACCAGGACTGCCTCCTTGTTCCGGATTAGTCCGCCAATGGTCACTCCGCGAGGAAAAGAAATGTCTTTTACCGGGTTGCGGGTGATGCGTGCACCTTCTTTAACATTGAATTCTGCTACATCGGCATTTGCAAAGGTGAGACACTTGACGTTTGTCACATCAGCATCAAGCATCATCTGGTAAATATGGCTGGCCGCTATTTTCTTTTTGTTTATAACGGTACCGATATCAAGTTTTTCAGCCATATTTATGTAATCGATGTTCTCAACTTCGGCTATAGTCTTGGTTACACCGAATCTTTTGGCGGCGAGGCATGCAAGGATGTTAGTTTCGGAATTGTCAGTAAGCGCGACAAAAGCCTCTGTATGGGAGATTCCTTCACTTGTAAGCAGACTAGGGTCACGTCCGTCACCGTTAATTATCATTACGCGGTCATTAACCAGTTCTGTGAGCCGGTTACAGCGTTCAAGATTACTTTCTATTATCTTCAGATTCATGTAATCAGGCATCAACTGAGCAGTGCGGACGGCTATTCTACTTCCACCCATGATGATGACATCTCTCACATCGGGAAGTTCCTGCTTGCCGGCAATCTTCCTGATCTGTGGTATGTGTTTCTTCATGGTCATGAAATATACAAGATCACCGGCTTGCATAGTGTCATCGCCACTTGGGATAATAGTGACCCCTTCACGTAGAATGGCGACAATATGATATGGAAGTTCTTTTCCTAGCAGAAAGAGAGGCTTGTTAAGAATCAATGCATTCTCACGTAGTTTTACACCCATCATAACAAGGGCGCCTCCTGCGAATTCCCACCATTGTCTGATCCAACTGAGTTTCATACCTGCCACGATTTCACTGGCGGCGAGCATTTCGGGATATATAAGGGAATCTACTCCTATGTTTTGGAAGAAATCTCTGTTTTTGGTAAGTAGATATTCATAATTGTCAATCCTGGCAACTGTTTTTTTTGCTCCGAGATGGTGTGCAAGCTGGCAGGCTATAAGATTACGGCTTTCGTCAGGAGTGACTGCTACGAAAAGGTCGGCATCGCCGGTGCCAGCCTCTTTGAGTCCCCGGAGAGTGACAGGCGAATCTTGTATCGTCATGAGGTCAAAGTTGGACTCTAAGCGTCCAAGTCTCTCTTCGTTCTCATCAATGAGTGTTATGTCCTGATTTTCTCCTGACAACAATTTGGCTAAATGAGTGCCGACATTACCGGCTCCAGCTATGACAATTCTCATGACTCTTGTGTTTGCTGATTGAAATTCTTCCCATTCAGAGCGGCAATGACCGCATCCTCATCAAGGTTACAAAGATGAAGCAGCTGGGGGACAGAACCGTGTGTTACAAAACGGTCCGGCAATCCCAGGCGAACAATAGTGGGAGTATAACCGTTAACAGCCATGAATTCCATTACGGAGGATCCCAAACCTCCTGTGATCACACCGTTTTCTACGGTTATTACTCTGTTGAATCTCTTTCCGACTTCATGTAGAATAGAGGTGTCTATGGGTTTAAGGAACCGCATGTCATAATGAGCTGCCTTTCTGCCGGGATTCTGCTCTTCCCATATGCCAATGGCATGGCTTGCAAGATTACCTATGGGGCCGATTGTCAAGACTGCCACGTCCTCACCGTCCTTAAGCTTGCGGCCGGTACCTACAACAATAGGCTCAAATGGCTTTTTCCAGTCGGTTAGGATGCCCCTTCCCCGAGGATATCTTATAACGAAAGGCCCTTGGTCGGGAAGTTGAGCTGTGTACATCAGGTTCCTCATTTCTATTTCATCATATGGAGAGGCAATGGTAAGATTTGGTATCGGCTTAAGGAATGCAAGATCAAACGCCCCGTGATGAGTCGGGCCGTCCTCACCCACAAGACCAGCCCGGTCAAGACATAACACTACGTTGAGACGGGAGATTGCCACATCATGTATGACGTTGTCATAGGCACGCTGGAGAAAAGAGGAGTATATGTTACAGAAGGGAACCATTCCTTCTCTGGCCAGTCCTGCTGAGAAAGTTACAGCATGTCCTTCGGCAATACCTACGTCAAAGCATCGTTTTGGGAACGTTTTCATGGGTATGTTCATACTACATCCCAATGGCATTGCTGGTGTCACTCCTATTATTCTGTTATTTTCTTTCATGAGTTCCAGAAGTGTTTCACCGAAAACATCCTGAAGGAGAGGAGGCATACCGTTGTCAGATTTGATTATTCGTTCTCCTGTTTCCTTATCGAAAAGCCCCGGAGAATGCCAAAGTTCAGAATCTTTTTCAGCAGGTCCGTATCCTTTGCCTTTAATTGTTTTTATGTGAAGCAACTTGGGACCGTGCATATTCTTGATATTGGATAGGATGCGGACCAGATTCTGAACGTTATGGCCGTCAACAGGCCCGAAATAACGTATGTCCATACCCTCAAACATGTTGTTCTGACGGGTGAGGTTTATCTTGAAACGATTGTTCCGACGGATTATTTTGCGACGGCGCTGCTCGTTCATAAGACCTAGTCTGGAGAGTAATCTCGCCGCATAATATCTCAAGGTATTGTATGAACGGGAGGTTTGTAGCTGTGTCAGATAGCTGGAGAGTCCTCCAACGCTCTGAGATATACTCATGTTGTTGTCATTAAGGATGATAAGCAGGTCATTGTCTGTACTGGAAGCATTGTTCAAACCTTCAAAGGCAAGCCCTCCACCCATGGCTCCGTCACCTATTATCGCTACGACTCTACGTGATGCGTGACCGTTGCGTTTATTGGCCACAGCCATACCGAGAGCTGCTGAAATGGAATTTGATGCGTGACCGCTGGTAATGGTGTCATATTCACTCTCTTCAGGAGAGGGAAACGGACGCAGGCCTCCGTATTTGCGGTTTGTGCTGAAACGGTCTCTGCGTCCGGTAAGTATTTTATGTGCATAAGCCTGATGACCGACATCCCAGACAATCCGGTCATCAGGAGTGTTAAATACATAGTGTAAAGCCACAGTCAACTCCACAGTACCGAGGCTTGAACTAAAGTGTCCGGGATTGCGTGAAAGTTCATCAATCATCATCTGTCTCAGTTCATCGCAAACCTGAGGCAGTCTGGAGGTGTCCAGTCTTTTCAGATCGGCAGGTGAATCTATCCCTTTCAGGAGATTTTCAGATTCAGGACTTTCCTTGCTATCTTTCATCTCTACATAATGTTTTCAAACGGCAAATTTATCAATAAATGATGAAAACAGCATTTCCTTGGATATGTTTTTCCTCGTAGGTTAATCAAATCGTTTTTTTGTGTAATGGTATCCTTTTTTTTACATATATTTGGGTCAATTTCCAAAATGAAGTAATGACCTATTCAATTAGTGACATTGCAACAATGACCGAGGCTGAAAGGCACGGTTTCTGTCCCGCGGTGATATCATGGCTGTTAACCGACAGCCGTTCTCTGTGCTTTCCTTCTGAGACACTATTCTTTGCGTTGATTGGTCCGAGAAATGACGGACACAACTATATACGGGATCTCTACAACCGAGGTGTGAGGAATTTTGTGGTTAGCCGTCTTCCTGACAGAATGGAGGAGTATTCTGAATCCAATTTCCTGCTTGTACGTGATACATTGGATGCTCTTCAGAAACTGGTGGCACTTCATCGCCAGAATTTTAACATTCCGGTTATCGGCATTACAGGAAGCAATGGGAAAACCATTATCAAGGAATGGCTTTATCAGTTACTTGATCCTGATTATGTGGTTACCCGTTCACCTCGTAGCTATAACTCCCAGATAGGGGTGCCGTTGTCTGTCTGGCTTCTGAATAATCAGACGCAGCTAGGAATATTTGAAGCGGGTATTTCCAAAAAGGATGAGATGCGTAATCTATGGAAGATAATCAGACCCACTATAGGCGTACTATCTAATATAGGCATGTCCCATCAGGAGAATTTCCAGTCCCTGCAGGAAAAGTGTTTTGAGAAACTCAAGCTCTTCCAGGATTGTGACGTTATCATCTACGATGGGGACAATGAACTTATCCAGAACTGTGTCAACAGATCCGTTATTACTGCGAGGGAGATATCCTGGTCCAGAAAAAACCAGGAGAAGCCATTATACATTCATTCCATCGTGAAAGGTGATAACTCAACTGAGATATGCTACCGTTATATCGGTTTGGAAAACAGGTTTGTCATACCTTTTGTCGATGATGCTTCAATAGAGAATGCCTTGCACTGTCTGGCTGTATGCATTTTTCTCATGATGCCATCTGAGAAGATTGCAGAGAGAATGCCACTTCTTGAACCGCTGGCCATGCGACTTGAGGTTAAGGACGGGAAACAAGGTTGCATTTTGATCAATGACAGTTATAACTCTGATTTCTCTTCATTGGCTATTGCACTTGATTTCATGGCAAGACGACATGATGACAAGTCACGAGGCAGGACCTTGATCTTATCGGATATCCTTCAGTCGGGTCTGTCTGTCCATGAATTATATAAAAAGGTGGCTCAGCTCGTTGAGAACCGGGGGATATCCAAGCTTATAGGAATAGGACCGGATATATCTTCGGAGGGACTTCGTTTCGAGGTATCAGAAAAACACTTTTTCAAGAATACTGACGAATTCCTGAAATCCGGACTATGTGAAAAATTCCGCAATGAACTTATACTGATTAAGGGAGCACGTGTATTTGCGTTCGACAGAATTGCTGAGCGTCTTGAGCTAAAGGTGCATGAAACTATTCTTGAGGTTGATCTGCATGCGCTTGCTGACAATCTGAACCATTATAGGAGCATGCTAAAGCCGGAGACCGGTATAATTTGCATGGTTAAGGCTTCAGCTTATGGTTCCGGGGCGGTCGAGGTGGCCAAGACCCTTCAAGACAGACAAGTTGATTATCTTGCAGTTGCCGTAGCGGATGAGGGATGGGAATTGCGTAAATCAGGAATATCAACGGACATTATGGTCATGAATCCTGAACGTACTTCTTTCAATACACTCTTTGACCAGAAATTGGAGCCGGAAGTTTACAGCTTCCACTTGCTTGATGCGATAATACGTGCTGCAGAACATAATGGCATAACCAATTTTCCCATTCATATCAAGATTGATACAGGAATGCACAGGCTTGGTTTTGATTTCAAGGATGTGCCGGAACTGGTGAAACGTCTGAAACGTCAGACTGCTGTGATACCCCGTTCTGTATTCACTCATTTTGTTGGCAGCGACAGTAGTGAATTCGATGATTTTACCAAACTTCAGATAGATCGGTTCAATTTGGCAGCAGATACTCTTCAGACAGCTTTCAAGCATAAAATCATACGGCATATCTGTAATTCTGCAGGAATAGAACGGTTTCCCCAGGTTCAATATGACATGGTTCGCCTCGGGCTTGGGTTATATGGCATAAATCCGATTGACAATACTACGCTTGAGACGGTATGTACCTTGAAGACGACAATTCTTCAGATTCGTGAACTTGAGGCTGGAGAGACGGTTGGTTACAGCCGTAAGGAGAAATTGGTTCGAAAATCAAGGATAGCGGCTATTCCAATAGGTTATGCTGACGGATTGGACCGCCATCTTGGTAATAGACACGCGTATTGTATTGTCAATGGGCAGAAAGCATGGTATGTCGGAAACATTTGCATGGACGTGTGTATGATAGATGTGACAGATATAGAGTGCAAGGAAGGGGACCAGGTGGAAATATTCGGAAAAAATCTTCCTGTGCATGTCTTATCGGACATTCTGGGTACTATTCCTTATGAAATCATCTCTACTGTATCTATGCGTGTAAAAAGAGTTTATTATACTGAATGATAATGATTTGTCGGCAGATTTGAAATGATGATCAAATATTAATAACTAACCTAAAAAACAATATGACAACTGTAACAAAATCGATGTCATCTCAACGGATGACAAATTTCCGCTGGGTGATGTGCGCCCTCCTTTTTGTGGCCACTACAGTCAATTACCTGGACCGTCAGGTGCTTTCACTTACATGGAAGGATTTCATATCGGTTGATTTCGGTTGGAGTGACAGCCAGTACGGTACTATTACAGGCTTCTTTTCCATTTTCTATGCTGTAGCCTGCCTATTCAGCGGCAAGTTCATTGACAAGTTAGGTACTCGCAAGGGTTATCTGTGGGCCATCTTCATTTGGTCGGTAGGTGCCTGCATGCATGCTGCCTGTGGGTGGGGGGCACTCAAGTGGGCCGGTGCGGAGTCTATGGCGGCAGCCAGGAATTCGGCCGACATGATGCTGCTGGTTACTACCGCCTCTGTCTATATGTTCATATTCTGCCGTGCGGTGCTGGCTCTTGGTGAGTCTGGTAACTTCCCGGCAGCCATCAAGGTTACAGCCGAGTATTTCCCCAAGAAGGACCGTGCATTCGCAACATCAATATTCAATGCAGGTGCATCGGTGGGCGCTCTGGCAGCTCCCGCTTGCATACCGCCATTGGCCGCCGCTACCAGCTGGGAGATGGCGTTCATAATTATCGGTGCGCTGGGATTTATATGGATGTTCTTCTGGTTCGGACTCTACCGTAAGCCTGAGGAGTCAAGGTTTGTCAATCAGGCCGAGTTGGAGTATATACACCAGGATGATGCTGCCGAGCTGGCTGCTGCCAAGGCTGCTGAGCCAGTTAAGGAGGAGAAATCCATACCGTTCTTCAAGTGTTTCACCTTCCGTCAGACATGGGCTTTCATCTGCGGAAAGTTCTTCACTGATGGTGTATGGTGGTTCTTCCTGTTCTGGGCTCCCGCATACTTCAGTGACCAGTACGGTTACCGTTCGGATTCGGCTATGGCTATCAAACTTATTTTTGTGCTATATCTGATTGTTACCGTAGTAAGTATAGGTGGAGGTTACCTGCCCAAACTGTTTGTAGAGAAGAAAGGCATGGAGCCTTACTCTGGCCGTATGAAAGCTATGCTGATATTTGCATTCTTTCCGCTTCTGGCCCTCTTTGCCCAACCTCTGGGTAAGTACAGTGCATGGTTCCCCGCTATCATAATAGGTCTGGCAGGCGCCGGGCATCAGGCATGGTCGGCCAACCTTTACTCTACCATAGGCGATATGTTCCCCAAGTCAACCATCGGAACAATTACCGGTGTGGGTACTACCATGGGCGGTTTGGCATCATTCATGATCAACAAGGGTGCCGGTATGCTCTTTACCAAGAGTGACGCTATGGGCTCAGCTTTCACGTTCATGGGTTTTGAAGGCAAGGAGGCTGGATATATGATTGTATTCTGCATATGTGCCGTAGCCTATCTTGTCGGATGGACCGTAATGAAGCTGCTTGTACCCAAGTATAAACCCATAGTGGTTGATTAACAGTTAAAATAAGAACAAGCGGTTGTTAGAATGGAACAGTCTGTTTATGCAGCGGCTGAATGTCGTTATGAAAACGGGATGAAATATGTCCGATGCGGTAGGAGCGGGATAGAACTGCCGGCAATATCTTTAGGGTTGTGGCATAATTTCGGAAGCATTGACAATTATGATAATGCGAGGAAAATTGCTCATTGTGCTTTCGATAACGGCATAACCTGTTTCGATCTGGCCAACAACTACGGTCCGGAATACGGGTCGGCTGAAGAGAATTTCGGACGGATAATGGATGACTCATTCCGGAAATATAGGGACGAACTGTTTATTACTACAAAAGCCGGTTATGACATGTGGCCCGGTCCATACGGAAACTGGGGATCAAGGAAATATCTCATCAGTAGTCTCGATCAAAGTCTTAAACGAATGAAGATCGAATATGTTGATTTGTTCTATTCACACAGATATGATCCGAGCACACCGCTTGAGGAGACTTTACAGGCATTGGTTGACATAGTACGTAGCGGTAAAGCTCTCTATATAGGTATATCCAACTATCCTCAGGAAAAACTTGATTTTACATTCAGTTATTTAAAAAGTCATGATACTCCTTGCCTGATATACCAAGGGCGTTACAACATGATTGACAGGCATGTCGTGGAATCAGGTATATTGAATTCCTGCGTCGATTCCGGGGTAGGGTTTACAGCTTTTTCTCCGCTTGCACAAGGGCTTCTTACAGACAGATATCTGAATGGAGTACCGGCACAGTCACGTATGGCACGCAATTGTTTCCTTAAAAAAGATGTACTGACTGAGGAACTGGTGGATAGGATTAAAAAACTGAATCAAATTGCAGCTGAGCGAAGTCAGACACTTTCTGCCATGGCTCTTTCATGGCTCCTTAAAGACGGATTGGTGACATCTGTGCTAGTCGGAGTCAGCTCTCCTGAACAGCTCATGGCCAATATCAAAGCTGTCGGGAATACTTCATTCAGTATGGAGGAATTGTCTGCCATTGATGAATTATTGAAAAGCTGACGTTATGACTACAATAGAAATAGAGTTCCGCAAACCTATGCATTCAATTTGATATTAATTAATTTTTAAAACCATTACAAAACAAACACTATGAGTTCATCTAAGATTTCAATCAAGGAAAAGATTGCCTATGCTCTCGGTGATGCTGCTGCCGGGGGAATCACATGGAAAATCATGTCAATTGCTTTTCCTATTTTCTTTACTAATGTGTTCGGACTGACGTTTGCTGATGCCGCAGCATTGATGCTTGTGGCCAGGCTCTTTGATGTGGTTACCGATCCGTTGATGGGTAGCCTGGCAGACCGTACGCAATCCCGTTGGGGAACATATCGACCATGGCTGATATTCGGTGCAGTTCCTTTTGGGTTAGTATTTGCCCTTTTGCTGTTCACCCCTGACCTTGGGCCTGTCGGTAAAAGAATATATGCATATGTTCTCTATTTGCTTATGATGGCAGTCTATACCATGGTTAATGTGCCTTACGGTTCATTGCTGGGAGTGATGACCGATGATGACAATGAGAAAAATCAGTTTTCTTCATATCGTATGGTAGGTGCCTACGCGATGGGATTCATTACACTGCTGTCTTTTCCATACCTGCAGAAAATGGTGGGCGGAACAGACGCACATCAGTATGCGGTTCTAGGTGTAATTTTCGGTGTGTTGGCTGCTGTCATGACACTTCTCTGCGGACTTCTCACAAAAGAGAGACTGAAACCTGTTCGCGCTGAGAAATATTCCTTCCGCCAGTTTGCAGATCTTTTCCGTAATAAGCCTTGGATATTTCTTACGTTGATAGGACTTTGCACCAACTTCTTCAACGGATTCCGCTATGCCGTGGCTGGTTATATGATATCATACTGCTTAGGTGGGGACGTTACTGTCGGAGGTCTGATAATCAACTATACAGTACTTATGGCTTTCGGTGAGGTGACATGTATGATTTTTGGAGGTGTATCGCCAAAATTCGCTGCATGGATAGGCTCTAAACGTAAAGCTTTTGTTTGGGCTTCAGTAATTTGCCTGGTATTCTCCGTGCTTTTCTTTTTCATTCCGATGGATCCCAAGTTTATCTGGTTGATGGTGATTACTGTGATTCTGACTTCTGTGGGTGTAGGTCTCTATTCACCATTGCTGTGGTCTATGTATGCCGACGTGGCTGATTTCGCTACTGATAAGTTCGGAACCTCATCGACAGGACTGATATTCTCATCCGGTACTATGGCGCAGAAACTTGGCGGAGCCATTTCCGGCTCACTTATAGCATTGCTTCTTGGACTGGCAGGAGCGCGTATGATCCCTGATGAATTTGGTAATTCCGTGATAGATCCGACGTCGGTAACAGATTCTGTGAGGACTATGGTTTGGTCACTGTTCTCACTCATCCCGGCCGCAATAGCTTTGGTAATGGGATTTCTGGCATATAAGTTCCCTCTTAAAAAATAGGTGACATGGCAAAGGAATACGGACATTACGATGACAGGTCCAGGGAGTACGTCATAACAGATCCTTGCACTCCATGGCCATGGATTAACTACCTTGGCACAGAGGATTTCTTTGGTCTGGTATCTAATACAGCCGGAGGATACAGTTTCTGTAAGGATGCTAAATTCCGTAGAATTACCAGATACCGTTATAATGGGGTTCCCATGGATGCCGGAGGCCGGTATTTCTATATTAAGGACGGTGATACTGTTTGGAATCCCGGATGGAAACCTTGTAAGACGCCTCTTGACTTCTACGAGTGCCGTCACGGCATGAATTATACTAAAATAGAGGGCCGTAAGTGCGGAGTGACAGCAAAGCTCCTGATGTTTGTCCCACTTAAGAAATGGGCAGAGGTCCATAAGCTGACCCTATCCAATGAAAGTGGCGTTATCAAACACCTTAAGATTTTTTCTTTCCAGGAGTGGTGCCTTTGGAATGCATCGACCGATATGGAGAACTTCCAGCGTAATTTCTCTACAGGTGAAGTGGAGATAGACGGGTCTGTCATATACCATAAGACTGAGTATAAGGAGCGTCGTAACCATTATGCGTACTATTCGGTGAATGTTCCAGTGCAGGGCTTTGATACCGACAGGGAATCATTCCTCGGCTTATATAATGGTTTTGATGCTCCTGATGTTGTAATGGAGGGACGTCCTCATAACAGTGTCGCACATGGATGGTCGCCAATTGCATCACATTATATTGAAGTGGAGTTGAAACCGGGGGAGAACAAGGATCTTATATTTGTTCTCGGGTATGCGGAGAACTCCGATGACAACAAATGGGAGAGCAAAGGGGTAATTAACAAGAATCCGGCCCGCGATACTCTTTCCTGTCTGGACAGTGTTGAGAAGGTTGATGCCGAGTTTAACCGTATAGTCGGGTATTGGAATGATTTGTTAGGCGTTTTTTCTGTTAAAAGCAGTGATGAGCGTTTGGACAGGACTGTAAATATATGGAACCAATACCAGTGCATGATTACGTTTTGTTTTTCACGCAGTGCCTCCTTTTTTGAGAGTGGGATAGGTCGCGGTATGGGTTTCCGTGATTCTAATCAGGACCTTATAGGTTTTGTCCATCAGATTCCCGAGAGAGCGAGAGAGAGGATAATAGACATTGCATCCACTCAGTTCCCTGATGGAGGGTGCTATCATCAGTACCAACCTCTAACCAAACGCGGTAATAACGGTATAGGAGGAGGATTCAATGATGATCCCATGTGGCTTATTTTCGGTGTTGTAGGATATTTGCGTGAGACGGGTGATTTCAGTATCCTGGATGAGCCGGTTCCATTTGACAATGTCCCTGGCAGTGAAAAGAGCCTGTTTGAGCATCTTACCATATCGTTTGATCATGTGGTAAATAATCTGGGGCCTCATGGGCTTCCGCTAATCGGCCGTGCTGACTGGAATGATTGCTTGAACCTGAACTGTTTCTCGAATGACCCGGATGAGAGTTTTCAGACTACAGAGAATAAGACGGAGGGCAGTAAAGCTGAAAGCCTGATGATAGCAGGTCTTTTTGTATTCAGTGGTCGGGATTATGTGGAACTCTGCCGTTTTACAGGCAGGAATGATGAGGCTGACCGTGCCCAAAAACATATTGATGATATGGTGAAGGCCGTGGAAAAATATGGTTGGGACGGCGATTGGTTCCTGAGAGCATACGACTATTATGGACGCAAGGTGGGTTCCCGTGATAATGAAGAGGGCAAAATATTCATAGAATCAAACGGCTGGTGTACTATGGCAGGTATCGGCCTTGATAAAGGGCTTTGTGACAAAGCCTTGGATTCTGTAAGGGACCTTCTTGACTCCGAACATGGAATAGTACTGAATAATCCTGCTTTCACACGCTATTATATAGAGTATGGTGAAATATCCAGCTATCCGGCAGGTTATAAGGAGAATGCCGGTATATTCTGTCATAATAACCCATGGATAATAATAGGTGAGACTATCCGTGGAAACGGAAATGCGGCTGTTGATTATTGGCGTAAGATATGTCCGGCTTATATCAAGGATCAGACGCTCCACAAGGTGGAGCCATATGTCTATTCCCAGATGGTGGCCGGAAAGGATGCCTTTCGTCCGGGTGAGGGGAAGAACTCATGGCTGACCGGGACAGCTGCGTGGAATTGGTTTACTGTTTCACAGTATATACTTGGTATTAAGCCGACATATTACGGTCTGTCAATTGATCCATGTGTCAGCTCCGACATTAAGGGTTATACTGTAACAAGAAAGTTCCGCGGGACCACATACATAATAAATGTGCAGAATCCTGAAGGTCGGCAGAAAGGTGTTTCCACACTTATTGTTGAAGGTGTGCCGGTAGAAGGGAATGTTATTCCAATCCAAAAACCAGGTTTAGTTGTTCATGTAACTGTGATAATGTGACTAATTTGCTGTCTTTCGTATGTCGAAGACAAACTTTTTTTGAGACTCCTTCTTGTTTTAACGGGTTGGAGTCTTGTTTTTTGTTTCTTCCATAGCACATAAAAACGTGCTCAACAGATACTGTTATTGTTATTTCTGATAGAATTATCAGATGTGTTCTTTCCGGAAATGGTAAACTTTTATGGAGACTAATTTTATAATTATCTTATATTCAGAATGATAATTATTATAAATGGAGAACTTTGAAATTGTTTAAAAATATTTTTTGAAAATGCAGGGTAATAGTTCGCTTTTTTATATTTTTGTAATGCATTCTGATTTAATTGGCTGGATAAGTTTTTCTATGTTTTTTCTAATTACTTTACTATAATGACTGACGGGAAACAGACTTATACTTTTGATGAAGCTTTCAAAGCTTCAGTAGAATACTTTGGAGGAGATGAGCTGGCTGCCAAAGTGTGGGTTAACAAGTATGCCGTAAAAGATTCTTACGGTAATATTTACGAGAAAACTCCGGATGATATGCATTGGCGGATAGCCAGGGAGATTGCAAGGGTAGAGAAGAAATATTCAAATCCTCTGTCTGCAGAAGAAGTGCATGAGCTGTTGAAAGGGTTTAGATATATCGTGCCTCAGGGAAGTCCAATGACGGGAATAGGTAATAATTACCAGATCGCATCTCTTTCAAACTGTTTTGTGATAGGTAACGAGGGTGCGGCAGATTCATACGGCGCTATCATGAAGATAGATGAGGAGCAGGTACAACTCATGAAACGTCGCGGGGGTGTCGGTCATGACTTATCCCACATTCGTCCTAAAGGCTCTCCGGTCAAGAACTCGGCCCTGACTTCAACGGGACTTGTCCCGTTCATGGAGCGTTTCTCAAATTCAACACGTGAGGTGGCACAGGACGGACGACGAGGCGCACTTATGCTGAGTGTATCAATCAAGCACCCGGATTCCGAATCGTTTATAGATGCGAAAATGACAAGTGGTAAGGTTACCGGTGCCAATGTGTCAGTGAAAATTGACGATGATTTCATGAATGCAGCCATTTCTGGAGGTAAATATATGCAGGCTTATCCGATTGATTCCCCCAAACCTCTGTATACTAAAGAGATTGATGCCAGTCAACTTTGGAAGAAGATTGTCCACAATGCATGGAAATCGGCCGAGCCTGGTGTGTTGTTCTGGGACACCATATTGCGTGAATCTGTTCCCGATTGCTATGCTGACCTTGGATTTCAAACCGTAAGTACCAATCCCTGTGGTGAGATTCCTCTCTGTCCATATGACAGTTGTCGTTTGTTGGCCGTCAACCTCTATTCCTATGTGATTAATCCGTTTACCTCTAAAGCCAGGTTTGATTTTGACATGTTCAAGAAACATGTTGCAATAGCCCAGCGGATCATGGATGACATCATAGATCTGGAGATTGAGAAGATTGACATGATTCAGGCCAAGATTGCCAGCGACCCCGAGGATGATGAAACAAAACATACTGAGAAACGTCTTTGGGAGAAGATAATGTATAAGAGTACCTTGGGTCGTCGTACAGGTGTAGGAATTACTGCAGAAGGTGATATGTTGGCCGCCATGGGACTTTGCTATGGGACGGATGAGGCTACAGATTTTGCAGAGAAGGTTCAACGTACACTGGCTCTTGCTGCCTATCGTTCATCAGTTGATATGGCAAGGGAACGGGGCGCTTTTAAGGTTTTTGATTGGAAACGTGAACAGAATAATCCATTCATTCTGCGAATCAAGGAGGCGGATCCACAGTTATATGAGGATATGAAGATTTATGGTCGCAGAAACATTGCATGTCTTACAATTGCTCCTACTGGCACTGTAAGTCTCATGACTCAGACAACATCAGGTTTGGAGCCGGTGTTTATGCCGGTATATAAACGCCGTCGCAAGGTGAATCGTGATGACGAAAATGCTAATGTCACTTTTGTTGACGAAAACGGTGATGCTTTTGAAGAGTTCATCGTATTTCACCACAAGTTTGTCGAGTGGATGAAAATTAACGGTATTAATCCTGCACAAAAATTTACTCCGGAGGAAGTAGATGAGTTGGTGGCACGTTCACCTTATCACAAGGCAACTGCGCAGGATGTGGACTGGGTGAACAAGGTTAAGATGCAAGGGCGTATGCAGAAGTGGGTGGATCACTCCATAAGCGTTACCATAAATTTGCCTTCAGATGTGTCAGAGGAGTTGGTGAATGACTTGTATGTGGAAGCATGGAAGAGCGGCTGTAAGGGGTGTACTGTATATCGCGACGGTTCTCGTGACGGCATTCTCATCGATTCAAAAAACGACAAGAAAGAAAAAAAGGAGGTCGCTAAAGACGCAGTCTTCGCTCCATGTGACTGTGAACCCCGTCAAGTTGTTGAAACTCGCCCTAAGGTGCTGGAAGCCGATGTGGTGAGATTCCAGAATAATAAAGAGAAATGGGTGGCATTTGTAGGGTTGCTCGAAGGTCGGCCTTATGAGATATTTACCGGTCTTCAGGATGATGAAGAGGGAATAGTATTGCCAAAGACTGTTGAGAAGGGTTGGATAATAAAGAATATTGATGACAACGGAAACAAACGTTATGACTTCCAGTTTACTAACAAACGTGGTTATAAAGTTACCATTGAGGGGCTTTCAGAAAAGTTTGACAAGGAATACTGGAATTATGCAAAGTTAATATCGGGTGTACTCCGTTATCAGATGCCAATTGACCTGTGCATGAAACTTATTGGCTCGCTTGATTTAGGCTCTGAGAACATCAATAACTGGAAAAACGGTGTGGAGCGCGCCTTGAAGAAATATGTCCAGGATGGAACAGCTGTCAAAGGTGAGAAGTGCCCTAATTGCGGATCGGAATCTCTTGTTTATCAGGAGGGATGTCTTATTTGTAAAAATTGCGGTTCTTCCCGCTGTGGCTGAAAGGATGCACTATGAATATTGAAAGACAGACAATTTCGCTCAATGGCTTGCGCTTTTTCTCTTATCACGGCGCAGAGGTGCAGGAGGCTGTGGCAGGTGCCTGGTATAGGGTTGATGTTGATATATGTGCTGATGTCAGGATTGCTTTGAATTCAGATAGTCTGAACGACACTGTCAACTATTCACGTGTTGCATCTATTGTAAAGCGGCAGATGGATATTCCTTCCAAGCTTATCGAACATGTGGCGGGTCGCATTGCAACCGATTTGATAGGATGTTTTGGCGATAGAATCGAGTCTATGAATATAAGAGTGGTAAAGGAAAACCCACCGGTAGGAGTTGTATGTGAAGAATCCTCTTTTTTATTATCCTTAAGACGGTGATATAAATATTTCTAATCAATTCTATGAAGAAGAAAAGCAGCCTGTAATGCTTAGCATTGCAGACTGCTTTCTATATTCTCCAAGTCACTCTTGAAATTCCTGTCTACTTGTATTTGGTCTCTAACCATATTACATGCATGAAGCACTGTGGCATGGTCACGTTTTCCTATAAAAGAGCCTATTTTTGTAGTGGAGTAATCAAGATATTTCTTGGCAAGATACATGCTTATCTGCCTCACTTGCACTACTTCATGTTTTCGGGATTTGGTCTGTATTGAATCAGCGGATATGTTGTAGTAATCACAAACCTTATTTATTATTCCTTCAATAGTGATAGGCTTCTTTTCGTGATGTTGGCTCTTTTCCAATACCTTATGAGCAAGATCCAGATCTATCTCCTTTCGGTAAATTGTGGCATGGGCCATCAGGGAAACTATGATTCCTTCAAGATCACGTACATTGTCTGTGACAGTTTGAGCGATGTAATCTATCACCTGTTCAGGAAACTTGAGCCCATCATGACGCGTCTTGTTGCGGAGTATTTCTTTACGTAATTCGAGATCCGGATTTTCAAGTTCTGCCACAAGCCCCCACTTGAATCTGGTAATGAGCCTCTCCTCCAGATCTTTGAGATCCTTTGGAGGACGGTCACTGGTCATGATTAGCTGCTTGTGGTTAAGATGAAGATGGTTGAATATGTGAAAGAATGTGTTTTGTGTTTTGACATAGCCAGCCAGTTCCTGCATATCATCTATTATCAGTACATCAATGGTCTGATAAAAATGAATAAAGTCATTAACATTGTTGTTTCTGACAGCATCAACGTACTGGACGTGAAACAAATGTGCAGATATATAGAGAATTCTTTTCTCAGGATACAGTTCGCGTATCTTCATTCCGATTGCATTGACGAGGTGAGTCTTTCCTACACCCGATGAACCGTAAATAAAGAGTGGGTTAAATGCAGAGTTTGCAGGATTTAAAGCTATCGTCTCTCCTGCAGTTCTGGCAAGTTTATTGCTTGTCCCCTCAACGAAGTTCTCAAACAGATAATTAGGATTGAGTTGTGGATTAAGGTCCTGAACAAGGGATATATCTGTTGCCAACGGTGATTTGTTATTGCTGTTCCCGGTCCTTTTAATACCGGATGTAGGGGTATTGGTCGAACTGATGTCCTGAGTCAGGTCGTTATCTTTGTCAGTAAGGATACTGTACATTAATCTGGTGCCCCTTCCAAATACTTTCGTAAGGGCGGCCTTGAAAACGTCAAGACAATTCTGTTCAAGGTATTCATAGACGAAAGCACTCGGTACCTGTATCGTGAGCTCTCCAGCTTCAAGAGAGATAGGCTTAATGACGGTGAACCATGCATTGAATACAGCATCAGTAACGTTGTCCCGAATGAAATCCAGGCAATTATTCCATTTAGTAATCAGTTCAGTTCCCGACATAATGATTTTTATCTTAACGGCTACATTTGCTATTCAACCGCTTTGCAAAGTTGAGAATCTTATTTGAATCACACAAATGGAAGAAAAAACATTAAAAATGTCTTTTTCCAAAAGTGCTGGTATTCAATGTCTTGCGAATCGACTGAATTTAAGTTGAAAAATGCCTATTGACATTTTATAAGTATCTGATAATAAGTAAAGTAAATTGTTGATAACTTCTTAATGAATCTTAAAGAGAAGAGAATACTACCCCTTTCAGATGTAGTTTGAATGGGGGGTTATATTTAATTCAAAAAAAAAGGCCGGATGATTGCTATTTAGATTAAATCTATTTTAATTAATTGTTGTCACGGGAATATTTATTCAGCTTTCATGACCTGTTCAACGACTCCTTTTTTTTGTAATTTCTAATGCGTCATTTACATTAATCCTGTTTCCGTTCAGGAAGGCTATCACAAATGCATCTTTGTATCGTTTTCGGACTTCGGCTTGTATTTTGATTATTTCATCGTAATCCGTTGTTTTGCCGCATGTATATTTGTATTGTCCGTTTTCTATGTAATAGTCAACATCCGTCAGATTCATGATCCTGCTATCACCGCTTTTCAGTTTATCCTTACTTAGGAGAAACTGGACACTGAAGACAGGTGATTGTGCTATTTCAGTTGAAGCCTCTCCTGTATTGTTGTCTGAAGAATCGGATGTGACAGAATTAGCTTGAAGGTTTATGGATTTGGCAGTCTGTTTACGATAATCATTAAGATAACTGTCAAAAGCCTTGTATATGCTATTTGCCAGTTCTTCAACACCTTTTTGAGATGTCATATACCGACAGTCTTCAGAGTTGGAAATAAAACCTAACTCAACGAGAACACTGGGCATAGCTGTTTTCCACAAGACAAGAAATCCCGCCTGATGTACTCCGCGATCAGAACGATGTGCATGACTAACCATCTGTTTTTGTACCATTCTTGCAAAATTGAGACTTTCCTTTTGGTACTCGTTTTGCATGAATTCAAATATTATTTGGCTTTCGGGACTTTTTGGGTCATATCCCTCATATCTGGTCTGGTAGTCACTCTCGTAGAGGATGGCTTTGTTTTCTTCTACGGCAACACTCAGATTTGCACTGGTCCTGTTTTCTTCGACACCCAATAGATATGTCTCTGCTCCTCGGGCGCTGCTGCTTTTGGCTGAATTGGTGTGAATGGATACAAACAGGTCGGCCCCTGATTTGTTTGCAATCTCACCGCGCCTGTTCAGTTCTATGAAAACATCAGTCTTTCTCGTATAGATTACCTTGACTTTTTTGCAATTCTTCTCTATGAGTTGACCTGTTTTAAGAGCTACGTTCAAGTTGATTGATTTTTCGGTATTTTTGCCGCTAATGGCTCCCGGGTCCTTTCCTCCATGTCCTGGATCAATTACTATGACAAAATTGCCATCCTTGTCAACGGCTGATGAGGGAAGGTGACAACATAAAAGGATAAATAATAAGATAAATGGTCCGGTTATTTTATGCATAGTTCTATTCTCCTTTTTTGGATTGATAATTTACAGGCTGTGCTTCTCTTTTAATGAAAGATGCAAATTGTCTGGCTGAGATGCGAACCTGCTCTTTCATGAACTCGGGTATATTGAAAGAGAATAGGAAGGTCTTATTGAAGTCCGGATTGCGCTGTGGAATTGTGAATGGTTTGCTGAAACTCCCGTCAGGATTCATGTGGGACAGGTATAATCTGGTATAGGCTCCGTCATCACGACGTGAAGAGAAGATAATCCATTTCCCGTTGCTTGACCATGAATGGTAGCTTTCAACATTATCGCTGTTAATCTCTGTAAGAGGACGTATAGTGCTATCAGCGATATCCATGATATAGAGGTCAGCATCTTTGTGCCAGATATGGAAAACGCCGTATTCACCCATCGAGAATAGCAGTTTGCGTCCATCGGGAGAGATGCGAGGCAGGGTAATGCTTTGATTCATGGATGCTGCATCTATTACAAGTTCACAAGGACCCCAAGTCCTTGTATCAGGGTTGAAGGATTTCCTGTAAAGGTCGTATTTAATAGTATGGCTGTCAATAAAAACCTTGTCTTCCCGTTCAGGCCCGAAGGGAGCCTTGTAATCTGCGGCAACATAATAAAGAGTTCTTCCATCCGGAGACCATGAAGGAAAGCATTCGAATCTGTTGGAATCGTTTTCAATAATGCTTACGGAATTCGAGTTGATATCATATAGTATGAGATCGCTCTCTTCGTCGGCTACTTCAATGCGGTTGTGGTCCGCAGTGTGTATGGACTGATGGGTTTTGTTTGTGGAGTATGCAATATAGTCATGAGTGGGATGCCAGGCAGGATATACACCAGCTGATATGGTGGAATCGGTTTTAAGATTGACTTTGCGAAGTTTGCCTTCCACAGCCATAATGGTACCGCCAAGATATTGGCGGGCATGAAACTGCATGTTGTCTGTTTGCCAGTTGCGGTAATGATGGCAGTTGATGCATTGGCCGTTATCTCCGTTCTGTACCATGGAGTTGGCGTATATGACCTTCTCGCGGAATGATGTGAGATCTCTCTGGTTAATGGATATTCTTTCATAGGTGACAACTGAAGGGGGAATCACTCTGTATGAAATATATGGGTCTATCTCATCAGACATGACCATGCCGAAAGGTTTGAAGGATGTCCATACACCATTATTTAATACATAGACTTTCACTTCAATATGGGTAGAGCTGCTTTTAAGTTTTTGCCAGTCTTTCCTCTTAATTACAGCCATGTCTCCTTTTACGGTAATTCTTGTATTACCGGATGTGAAAACGGTAAGGAACTTTTCACCCTGTTCCAGAATCCTGAAGTTCATGGGTGCTATGTTAGAGGGAATGGTTATGTCAGAGTAATCTGGAAATATGGTTGGGAGCTCTTGTGTTGCATTGGAACTCTCTGGTATGCTGCTTCCACAGGAGATTAGCAGCATAGCAACTGTGGTAATTTTAAGTGCCAGTTTCATCTTTCAGAATGTTTCCTGTCCGCGAATAAAATAGTAATAAAACCAAAATGTCTTACCGAACCGCTTGTAGAACGGGTAGGCCGACTCTTTGATGTAACGTACTTGGTGTGAGTTTACGTAATTGACAAAGTTGTCATAACCCTCCTTAATCTGTCGGTCAAAAGGAAGTGACAGAATTCCTTGATCCTGTTCCAAATGGCTGTAGAGTATAGCAGCCTCCTGATAATGACGTGGAATGACAGTTGGAGCATTAGTGTTCAGATAATTAAGGAATGTAACCCAGAAAAGCTTTATATCCTGTGTCCGTAGCGTCCAAAGCATGGCTGCCCTGTCAAATTGTGGTGTGGCAAATCCGGAACGGTGCGATGTGAAATGATTCATGATGAAAGGTTCAATTATTGCCTGATCATTGGAAAGACGGTCGTCATAACACATCAGAGGCAAGACTGTTTTGTAAGGATTAGCTGCCTGCATTTTATTCCTGTCAGATAAGAGAGCGAGTTGGGTATCCGCCCACTTTCTATGGCAGAGTGTTTTGCCAAGAATGTTTAGATATTTTCGAGCCAAATCCCACTCTTCCATAGAGATAGCTGACATGGCGGCGTACTTTAGGGTGTTGTAGCTCCATCCGTATTCGACACTCTCTTCTATGCACCAACGGTGACAATAATTGGCCAGTCCCCAATAAAAATAGAGCTGTTTGCCAGCCTGCAATGCCATTGGGATATCATATCGCCTGTCTTGCTTGCGGGCTCCGTCACGATAAGAGAACATATTTTCTGCTTCAGTGCCGAGACTGAACAATGACAGGTCTTTGTAAAGAACCATTATTCTGGTGGGTTCATAGAACCGTTCAGAGTAGAGGTCAACGATGGATTCTATCTCTTTAGTTCCTGCAGCTTTACTTATTTTTTTAGTGCGTTGTTTGTATAGTTTTTCATCATTTTTGGCATTTTTCTTTTCTAATCTTTCCAGAATGTCTGTCACTTTTTTCCAATCCTGAACGTCGATTGCTGCGGACATGGCGTTTTCTGTAATGAAGTTCCTGTCGCGGAAACTGAATATGAAAAGAATTGCCGCCAGAATGATAATAACGGATATCTGGATTATGTTCGTCTTGCTTGTTTCGGGATGATTGTCATGAAACTTGAGTAATGGGGCTGCAATCATGAATAGCATCAGCAGCAGACACGGAAGGCGTACTGGCCATTGGCTCTTATAATTGATAAGGGGAAGGCCTACAGTAAAAATCTCGTCAGTCCTGAAAGACGTATAGAATATGTGGAGCAGGATCGGTAGGCCGATTGAACAAATGAAAGCAATGATGAGTAAACTAAAATCCTTTTTTGTTTCAAGAAATATGGAGAATGCTGCCATGATGGCTGAAAAAGGTCCCCAAATACCAGCAAGAAAATAACCGGCTGATGATGAAACGATGATAATTATCCATCTGAATAATGATAACTGTGTCCATCGGCATAAAACGACAGTTGACAGGACGAGTATGGTGCCAATGGAAGGAATGAAGAACCATCCGGGTGACTTCATGATAAACAATCCATATCCGGCCCCGAGACAGTAAATGGACTGGATTATGACCGGAATGTAGGAAACTGTCCAGAAGGTTCCGCAAATACCGGGATATGCCATCCTTGCAAGCTTGACTGTCAGTGCAGCCATAACTATCCAAATTAGCGCTCCTATCCATGGATAGTGCAGGAATTGTGTAAGGAACTGCCCTGTCCAGCCAATAAATCCGCCAGGGATAATGAAGGAGTTGAGCAGATAATCTTTGTCATATACGAAAAGTGAGTTGCTTTCAATCCTGAGCAAGACAAATCTGAACTCCAAAACCATAAAGAGCAGAAAGATGACGGGAAGCAAAGTGTCGGAGATAATTCTCAATCTTTTGGATGCCTCATCGCTATTTTTGATGGAACCGGAAGTCTTCATATCAATGTGTCACGCGAACGCCTAATTTTTTGTAAAGGTATGAATTTTAAGTCTCAAAAGTGGCAGTTAAGACAAAAAACAGTTACATTCGCAAAAAAATAAAGGAAAGTTTAAATCAAATAAAAAAGTCAATAATATGAAAAAGATTTCCTTACTTGCTGTAATCCTGATATTTGTGATGTCTTCTAAGGCTTCAGAAGTGTGGCTTGACCCGAAAGTCAACAGTGAAAATGAGAAACCTGACGTCGCGGATTATTTTGCTTTTGAATCTATGAGTCTTGCCGCAGAAGGTGAGAAGAGCCATTCATCGCGTTTTATCTCGTTAGAACGTGATTGGCGTTTTAATTTTGTAAAAAATGTTTATGACAAACCTGACAATTTCTGGAGTGTAGGGTACGATGATAGCGGTTGGACACGTTTTCCTGTTCCTGGACTTTTTGAAATGAATGGCTATGGGGACCGTATCTATACCAATGTTACTTATCCTTGGAATAATGAGCATCCTGTCAATCCTCCTTATATAGGTGAGCGTAATAACTATGTGGGTTCATACCGTCAGGAGTTTAATATCCCGGATTTATGGAAAGGACAGAGGGTATTCATGCACGTGGGTTCCGCCACTTCGAATCTGAAGGTTTGGGTAAACGGGAAATATGTAGGTTATAGTGAGGACAGTAAGATGGAGGCTGAGTTTGACATCACAGACTATATCGAATTTGGAAAAAGGAATCTTTTTGCAATGCAGATAATGCGCTGGTGTGATGGGAGTTATATTGAAGACCAGGATTTCTGGCGTTTTACCGGGATTGCCAGAGAGGTATATCTTTATTCCAGACCGGAATCAAGGGTGGATGATTATCGCGTCGTTACTGATTTGGATGCAAGTTACAAGAATGCCGTCATCAAGTTTGAGGCTTCCCTGATTGCTTCCGAAGGATGCACTCTTTCCCTTTGTCTATCAGATGCAGAGGGTAAGGAGATATTCTCAAATGACTTAAAGGTGAGTGGTGGAAAGGCTACCGCTGAGATTCCTGTCAAAAATCCCATGAAATGGTCAGCTGAGGTTCCGTATCTGTATACAATGTATATGACTCTTTCTGACGCTTCTGGTTCCGTTATTGAAGTAATTCCACAGAAGGTCGGGTTCCGTAAGGTTGAGATTCGTGACCGTCAGTTGCTGGTGAACGGACAACCTATACTCATAAAGGGTGTTGACCGTCATGAGATGGATCCGGAGGGTGGTTATGTAGTTCCGTTGGAACGTATGATTCAGGATATTCAGATAATGAAGGAGATGAATGTCAATGCAGTGCGTACCAGTCACTATCCAGATGACCCACGCTGGTATGACTTGTGTGATAAATATGGCATTTATCTTGTAGCGGAAGCTAATGTCGAAGGACATGGAATGATGTACGGATCCAGTCCTTTGGCGAGAAATGCTGATTATGAGTTGGCTCATCTGGAACGTAACAAATCCAATGTGATAACCTACAAGAATCATCCGTCAATCATAGTATGGTCTATGGGTAACGAGGATGGCGACGGACAGAATTTTGTGACTTGCTACAAGTGGATAAAAGAGTATGACAAGACCCGCCCGGTACAGTATGAAGGTGCTACAGGTTCGCCAGACCATTGTGATATCCATTGTCCCATGTACGCAGATTACGGTGCGATGGAGCGTCATGAACGTGGCAATGACCCGCGTCCGATGATTGAGTGCGAATACGCCCATGCCATGGGCAACAGTGAGGGCGGATTTAAGGAATATTGGGATGTGATCCGTGCCAACCGTTCTGTTCAGGGAGGTTTCATCTGGGACTTCGTGGATCAGGCCGTATATGGAAAAAATGCCGATGGAAAGGTGATTTTCCAGTATGGTGGTGACGAAGGCCGTTATCCGACATCGGACCAGAACTTCAACTGTAACGGTCTGATTGCTCCGGATCGGAGGTGGAACCCGCACGCATACGAGGTGCAGTATTTTTATCAGAACATCTGGGTTACTCCAGTGGACATAAGTAAAGGACAAATTGAGATCTACAACGAGAACTTTTACACAGACCTTTCGGCCTACAAAATGGAATACTCAGTCCTGGTAAACGGTGATGAGGTTCCTGAATCCCGGGCCGAGTTCAAGCTTCCGAAAGTGGCTGCACAGCAGCGTGTCAAGGTGACCGTGCCAGGAATCGCCAAGGCAATCAGGAATGTTCCCTCTACAGGTGCGGAGATCCTGGTCAATGTGGAATTCAAGCTGAAGGAGGCGAGCTCTCTTCTTGAGAAGGATTTCATTGTGGCGCATAACCAGATTCAGGTCACGGATTATTCTTTCCCGGCTGTTGCAGCTGAAACTGTGGCCGATGTTAAGACTGCGGGTGAGGACGTGA
Organism: Bacteroidales bacterium UBA1192; assembly: GCA_002310175.1. GTDB lineage: Bacteria > Bacteroidota > Bacteroidia > Bacteroidales > Bacteroidaceae > Colenecus. Next base: position 60,380 of record DBYG01000028.1, on the reverse strand, counting down.
AGAAGGATGAAGCAGTGGCTTACGTCATTCTGGAGGCGGCAGGGGTAAAGGTCACATTCAACAAGAACAGCGGTTGGATTGATTATATTGATGTTGACGGCAAGCAGGTGACCCAGAACGGCAGCCAGCTTAAGAGTGATTTCTGGCGTGCACCGACTGACAATGACTATGGTGCAAATCTGCATCGTCGCATGCAGGCTTGGCAGAATCCTTCATTGAGGCGTACTGCTTTTGAATGTAAAGTTGAGGACGGGTTGGGTAAAGTTAATGTGAAATATGAGATTGAACAGCTCTATGCGACTCTTGAACTTGAGTATATCCTGACCCGTACAGGTGAGCTTCACGTTACCCAAAAACTGATTACACGTCCCGAAGAGGCAGCTCAGGCCAATGCTCAAACTGTCCAGCAGAGACAAGGCCAACGTGGTGGGCAACGTGGTCAGGGAAATAGTATGCCCGATCTCTTCAAGTTCGGTATGACCTTGAATATGGTTAAGGAATATGACCGTGTGGAGTTCTATGGACGTGGCCCTGTTGAAAATTATTCTGACCGTAACAGTTCGCAGTTCCTGGGGATATATAAAAGTACAGTAGCTGACCAATATTTCCCCTACATACGTCCTCAAGAAAACGGCAACAAGACTGATGTACGTTGGTGGCGTGTACTGAATGCTGACGGAAAGGGTCTGGAGTTCTATAGTGACGCTCCACTCAGCATGTCTTCGCTCAACTACACGACGTCTGATTTGGATGAGGGTCCTCAGAAACATAATGTTCATGCGGGAGATCTTTCTCCACGTCCATTTACTGTGGTGCATATTGACAAGGCTCAATATGGTCTTGCTTGTGTTAACAGCTGGGGTGCCACTCCGTTGGAACCGTACAAATTGCATTACGGAGATTATTCCTATAGCTTTGTGATAGCACCTGTTCGATGACTGAAAATACGGACAGTATATGGATGAGGGTGATAGACAAATATTACTCTGATAATCAGCCGCTCAAGAATCTTCTTCTGCTGCACAGCAGCCTCGTGGCCGAAAAGGCTCTAAGGGTAGCTTATGTTCATCCTGAGCTTGGATTGGACTGTAATTTCGTCAGGGAGGCTTCCATGTTGCATGACATAGGTATTTTTATGACTGATGCCTCTCCAATCCATTGCATAGGTTCATATCCATATATATGCCACGGTTATCTTGGGTCGGAACTGCTTGTCAGGGAAGGTTTACCGCGTCATGCCTTAGTGGCCGAGAGACATACCGGGGTAGGGCTTTCCTTGAAACAGATTCTGGAGAGGAACCTCCCTGTTCCGCATCGGGACATGATTCCCGTTTCTATTGAGGAAAAGGTCATATGTTTTGCTGACAAGTTTTTCTCCAAGACACGACCTGAATGTGAAAAGACTGTGGATGAGGCTGCTGCAAGCTTGTCCAAGTTCGGAGAGGATACTCTGCTTTGTTTCAGGTCCTGGTGTAATCAGTTTCTTTAATCATTTTAAGACTGTTGTGACAGAAGATAAAGACCTCTTTCCCCGTTGACGTACTTGGACAGAATCATAAAAAATCTATACTAAATACGGTATTCTGACTATATAACACTATTTTTGCAGGATAAAAGTTTAAGGTGTGTTTGATAGAGTCAAAAGGGTAGCTCCGGTTTTATTTGTGGTACTGTTTTCAGTTCCAATATGTATTTTGGCCAGTTCTTCCATTGCACTGCCTGATTCCATCATTCAGGAATCTATGGCTTCACTCGCCGACACTCTTAGCCAATATCCTTTCAACAACGACTCTCTTCCGAATTCTGAGAAAACTATTCCAGATTCTATAATTGTAGCCGAACCCGATACAATCCAGCTTAAAACAAAGAAAAAGGATGCTCTTGATGATCCGGTCGCCTATGAATCCAATGATTCTATGATCTGGACAAGAGGAGGTTATGCATCCCTTTTCGGTGACAGCAAAGTTAATTATCAGCAGGTTGAACTTACTGCTGCTATAATTAAAATGCAGGTTGACAGTAGCTTGGTTTATGCGGATGGAATAAAAGACAGTACAGGGACGTGGCTTGGCACACCTGTGTTCAAGGATGGGTCAACTCCTTATGAATCATCACATATCAGCTATAATTTCAAGACAGAGAAGGGTTATATCAATGAGATAATAACTCAACAGGGAGAAGGTTATATGACAAGCAATGAGGCTAAGAAAGGTCCTCTGGGAGAGTATTACATAAGCGATGGGGTATATACAACCTGTGATCAGCATGATGATCCTCACTTTAATCTGAGAATAACCCGTGCCAAGGTGCGTCCAGGTAGGGACGTTGTGTTTGGTCCGGCTTATCTTGAGGTGATGGGTGTCCCGCTACCTCTATTTCTTCCGTTTGGTTTTTTCCCGTTTACAGAGGGAGAATATGCTTCCGGAATCATCGTCCCTACGTATGGTGACGAAATGGAAAGAGGTTTCTATCTGAAGGATGGAGGTTATTATTTTGCCCTTTCAGACTATTATGACTTGAAAGTTCTTGGAGAAATATTCACAAAGGGATCATGGGGTGCATCAGTAGAAAGCCGGTATAAAGTAAGATATAAATTTTCCGGAAATGTCTATGTGAGCACGTTGACAACAAAGTTGGGAGACAAAGGTTTGCCGGATTATTCAGTCACAAAGGATTTCAAGTTCAGATGGACACACAGCCAGGATGCAAAGGCGAGCCCGAACAGTAATTTTTCCGCGAGTGTGAACTATGCTACAACCAGTTATGAAAGATCGAACCTTTCAAGCCTCTATAATCCGTCACTTACTTCACAGAGTACACGTACTTCAAGTGTCAGTTATTCAAGATCCTTTCCTTCCATCGGACTATCTCTTTCAAGTTCAATGAACCTTTCCCAGAATATGCGCGACTCTACTTTATCAGTGAGTTTGCCTTCGTTAAACATTTCACTTAGCAGGATTTATCCTTTCAAGAAAAAGAAGGTGTCAGGTCAGGAGAAGTGGTATGAAAAGATATCATTTACTTACTCTGGTTCACTCAGCAATAGTATTACTGCCAAGGAAAGTGAGATAATGCAGAAAAGCCTGGTCAAGGATTGGCGAAATGGAATGAGGCATACGATTCCAGTTAGTGCTACGTTCCAGATTCTCAATAATATTAATGTCACTCCGTCTTTTAACTACACATCCAGATGGTATTCATATAAGGTGAATCAGTCCTGGGACGATTCTCGGCAGGCTGTCAGAAGAGATACCGTCTATGGTTTCAACAGGGTCTATAATTACAGTTTAAGCATCAGCGCAAATACAAAACTCTATGGTTTTTATACTCCTACTGATTTATGGCGTAAACTGTTCGGCAACAAGTTTGTAATGGCACGTCATGTGTTCACTCCTACACTCAGTTACAATCTGTCGCCTGATTTTAGTGCTGCAAGATATGGATTTTATGACACTTATGTTTATACTGATAAAAACGGTGAAGTAAGAACGGTAGAATATTCACCATATTCAGGATCCTTGTATGGCGTCCCTGGCAAAGGCAAGTCAGGAAGCCTTTCCATGAGTGTAGGTAACAATATAGAAATGAAGATTAGGGATGACAGGGACTCGATAAGAAAAATTGTCCTGATTGACGAGCTGGGTGCATCCATGTCTTATAATTTTGCCGCCAAGAGCAAACCTTGGAGTAATCTTAACACCAGACTGAGACTTAAACTGCCAAAGAATCATACATTCAGTCTTAATGCTACATGGGCTACATATGCATATGAGTTTAATGATGCAGGCAAAGTGGTGGTAGGTGATCGTACGGAGTATTCCTACGGCAGGTTTGGCCGTTTCCAGGGAATGAGCCAGAATTTTTCATATACATTCAACAATAACACTCTGAATCAGTGGCGGGAAACCTGGAATAAACTGACTCACAAAGAAGAAGAACAGGAAGAAGAGGACTTTGATTCAGAACCGAATGCCGACCGTTCCATGACAGGGTCACGAAGTGAAAACAGGGATAATACTACTAAGGTCGATGAAGACGGTTATCTTGCATATACTCTTCCTTGGTCGTTTTCCATATCGTACGGCATTTCCATGCGAGAAAATACACAGGCTGATATTAACGTCAAGCGCATGCGTTATCCATACGGATTCTCTCACAATATGAACATGTCAGGCAATATGAAGTTGACAAATAAGTGGAATATCAATTTCTCATCCGGATGGGATTTTACTTATCATGATTTTACCACCACTACGATGAGTGTGACGCGTGATCTTCACTGTTTCAACATGTCATGCAGTATAGTATTGAAGCCATATACATCCTACAATTTTACAATAAAAGCAAATTCTAACATGTTGGCTGACTTGCTTAAGGTCAAAAAACGTTCAAGCTATAACAGTTATGTGAATTGGCCGGATTAATTTGGATGATTAACATTATTATAAAAACACAATGAGTTATCTTATCATTCCCAAGGATTACAAACCTATCCTCTCAATGAGGCAGACGGAACAGGGTATAAAATTAATCAAGGAGTTTTTTCAGCAGAACCTTTCAACCGGTTTGCAGTTGAGGCGGGTGACTGCGCCTCTTTTCGTTCTTAAGGGGATGGGTATCAACGATGACCTGAATGGTGTAGAACGTGCTGTTACTTTTCCCATAAAGGATTTGGGCGATTCATTGGCTGAGGTAGTCCATTCTCTTGCCAAATGGAAACGTCTTACACTCGCAGACTATGATATACAGCCAGGATATGGAATATATACTGACATGAATGCAATAAGAGCCGATGAGAGTTTGGGAAATCTTCATTCCATATACGTTGACCAATGGGACTGGGAACGCACAATCACTCTCGAAGACCGCAATATCGCCTTCCTTAAACGTATAGTACGCAGGATCTATTCGGCAATGCTTCGTACTGAGTATTTAATAAATGAAACTTACCCCCAATTGGAACCGTTTTTGGCTCGTGAAGTTTTTTTCATACATGCAGAGGAGTTAAGACGTCAATATCCGGGAATGACCCCAAAGGAGCGTGAGGATGCCGTTACCCGCGATTATGGAGCAGTCTTCATAATGGGAATAGGAGGTTTACTTGCAGACGGAAAACCTCATGATCTGCGAGCTCCTGATTATGATGACTGGAGTTCTCCCAATGAGGAAGGCTTTACTGGACTGAACGGTGATTTACTGGTTTGGAATCCGATTCTCCAACGTGCCATGGAGCTTTCTTCCATGGGTATTCGTGTAGATAAAGAGTCTATGCTACGGCAGCTGGAACTATGCGGGCAACAGGAACGCAAGGAACTGTTTTTCCACAAAAAACTGCTGGATGGAGAACTTCCGCTTAGTATCGGAGGAGGAATTGGTCAGTCAAGACTATGCATGCTTTTCCTCCAAAAGGCCCATATTGGAGAAATTCAGGCAAGTATTTGGCCTGAGGACATGCGAGCTTCTTGTTTAGATGCAGGTATTCAGTTAATTTGACTGAAATAAAAAAATAGTTGTGGAAGTAAAGATAGAACAAAGTTGGAGGGATAGGTTACAGCCGGAGTTTGACAAGACTTATTTTAAAGAACTAACGGATTTTGTCCGTGAGGAGTATTCAAAATTAACAATATATCCTCCCGGACGCCTTATCTTCAATGCCTTTAATCTTTGTCCATTCAATCAAGTCAAAGTAGTCATTATAGGACAGGATCCATATCATGAACCTGGTCAAGCTCATGGGCTTTGTTTCTCTGTCAATGACGGTGTTACTTTCCCGCCTTCATTAAAAAATATATTTAAGGAAATAAGTAACGATTTAGGCAGGCCGTCTCCTGCTTCAGGTGATCTTACCAGATGGGCCAGACAGGGTGTCCTACTGCTTAACGCCACTTTGACGGTCAGGGCCGGACATGCCGGTTCTCATCAGGGTAAAGGTTGGGAAGAATTTACTGACGCTGTTATACGTGAACTTAATGATGGCAGAGACGGTTTGGTATTTATATTATGGGGTGGGTACGCCAAGCGGAAAGGGGCAATAATTGACCGTAACAGACACTTGGTTCTATGTTCTGCACATCCCTCTCCTTTGTCTGCATACAATGGTTTTTTCGGAAACCACCATTTCAGCAAGACCAACGAATGGCTTGTAAGTCATGGTCAGATTCCCATTGATTGGTAGATTTATTTGAAATATTCCGTTAAGTTTGATATAGGGGTTGAATAAAGCAATCACTATGAAAAAGAACTTACAATAGTGTACGTTATTTATTATATTTGCATAAAAATCGAGTGAAATGACGTCATTTGTTCTCGCCAGATACCGGCTGCCGCTTCTGATTGTAATTACTGTTGTGACAGTCATGTTCTCCTGTGCTGATGAAGAAAAGGAGATTGTTGTTAATGAACCGGTTTATCCGGTAGTTGATCCAGACACAGTAAAGGCTGATCCTTTCAGAGGCTCCATTGAAATACTTGGGCCGGATACACTGTTTTTTAACGATGGCGATACTCTCAAGATGCATTTCAGTGCTACACCATGGAATCTTCTTCTCATGGATAGTGTGTCAGTGGGATTCATTGATACTACAGGCGTGACTTATCCTTATGCTTCTGTTTGGAAATGTGACATGCTGGAGGATAGTACCTGGATAGCTCAGGTCCTGCCATCAGACAGTATTGTTAGCGGGGATATGGTAATAATGGCTGTTAATATCAGTGATACGGTATTGTTTTCTGAACCGGTAATCCTTGATATGACAAGACATCAACTGCCTGTTTTCCGTTCAATAGAAATCCTGTCCGGAAAAGTATCTGCATACGAAAAGGACAGTGTAGGCGCAATCCTGTTCCGTACATATCCGTGGGATCTGTTGCTTGATGACTCTGTCAGTTTGCAACTTACTGACACTTTGGGAAATCCGGATCAGAAATGCATTATCCAAGAAGGTGAAATGCTTGCCGATAGCACATGGCTGCTTAAAGTCACACTGGCGCGTTTGAGTAAGGGCGATGTAAAAGTGGCAATCACATGTCCGGATACAGTGTTGCTGTCTGCTCCAATAGAAATCAGGAAGGTTACTTTCAAAATGAGCAGCATCATGATTGGTTCTGATAATGCCATGAAGTATGATGCAAAGGATATGATATACTATGTTGACTTGCCAACGAGTGATTTCAGTAATATGAGGATCAAATTCAATTTTACTGGAGGTGACAGTATTACCGTGGGTGATAGCGCATACTATAACGCAAAATATTACTATTTCGACCTTAACGAGCCCATCAAGGCTACATTATGGAGCTATGGCCTGCATAAGAGTTATACGGTGAGGATAAATGCTTTTAATACAAATCTGCCTGTAGTGACTATCAATACCCCGGGAGGTAAAGCCATAACCAGCAAGACTGTTTGGATGGACTATGCCACCATGAAGATTGTTTATCCTGATGGGACTTCCGATTACGAAGGAACGCTCAGCATACGTGGGCGTGGCAATAACACCTGGTCATTCAGCAAGAAACCATACGCCTTGAAACTTGATGAGAAGGCAGAGATACTGGGTATGCCTCAGCATAAACGATGGATTCTTTTAGCCAATTACAAGGACCGCACTCTTTTGCGTAATGATGCCGCGTTCTGGCTTTCAAGACAGACAGATCTTCCCTATACGATCCGTGGCCAGTATGTAGAGCTGATAATGAACGGAAAGCATTTGGGGAACTACTATCTGTGTGAGCATGCCAAGATAAATAAAAACCGCATAAACATTGATGAACCAGACCTGGATAATCCCGAATTAGGAGGATTCTTTGCCGAGATGGAGTCCTATTTTGAATATTATAGCGACAAGAAGGAATTAGGTTTCTGGAGCAAGACATATAATCTCCCTTATATATTGAAGGAACCGGATATCGACACCATATCATCTACTCACCCGGCATTTAAGTATTTCAAGAATTTCATTGAAGAGATGGAGGTGGTACTGAACAATGAGGACAGTGTCAGGAACCATGCATATGAAAGATATATAGATGTGGATAAGGCGATAGACTATGCTCTGGTGAACGAGCTTGCCGGGAACCATGATTTCTACAATACTTGGCCAAAGAATGGTCCCCACAGCTGTTTCCTTTATATCGATCGTGATCACAAACTCTGTTTCGGACCTGTGTGGGATTTTGATTATCACACCTTCATGCCAAGCCGTTATAATCAGTGGGAGGCTCTAAGCATCAGTTCAAAAGTTAACCAGTGGGGAGGCTGGTGGGGTGGACAGAGCCAGAGCAAGTTCTATTTTACCAGTCTGCTTAAGGACCCTTCATTTAAAAAGAGACTCGTAGAACGTTGGAATCTTCTTAAAGACAAATTTGCCGGGCTTCCGGATTATATTGACATGATGGCTGACAGTATTCGTTCTTCGGAGGAAATGAATTACAAAGTATGGGGAAGGATACAGAATAGCAACGGTGATGAGAACGGTGACATAAACATGTCGTTCCAAGAATCTGTAGATGCAATTAAAGAGGGATTCAGGAAAAAATGGAAATGGATAGACGATAATATCGGAAAACTCTGAAAACTGACTGGACGAGTTATACAACGCCTACATATGTTTCCAATCTGGAAGGGCTTGGGTGCCTCTTCTATTATTCCGAAAAGGGTGTGACCCCGTTGGGACTCAAACCCAAGACCTGCAGAACCGGAATCTGACGCTCTATTCAACTGAGCTACGGGGCCAATACGGCTGCGAATTTAATCATTTATTTCGGGATTTGTTTTTGTGCTGAATTATATTGACTTATTTTTGCAATTAGTATGGCGTTCCTCTTTACCGCTCTTGAGTGGTTAAAAGGTTTTTGATATCGCTTACAGTTTGATGCACTGATTAATGAGAAGATTATTCTTTTTGCCTATTCTGTTACTATTGTCCTGTGCACTTCATGCACAGTATAATATGGAAGCGTTTCGCCATCTGTCGATAGATGTGGAGGCAGGACTGTGTGGAATAGGAGTGGATGTAGCTATACCTGTGGGTTATCATCTGGTGTTAAAGGGTGGATATAACAAGGCTCCTGCGATGGATTATTTCAATACGGCCATAATGCTTAATACTGCCGATTTGAAGGAAGAACAGGAACGTTATGAAAAGAACAGCGCAGCCATAGGGGAGAACTATGTGTTTCATAACAGATTCTCCGGGGAGAGTGTCGTAAATGCTGGTGCGAGGTTGGGGCAGGACAACTATAAATTGCTGTTGAATTGGTATCCATTTGCCGGAGGGAAGTTTTATTTGGCTGGTGGGGTATATTATTCACGGTTGCATGAGAAGGATGATTTTCTCACTTTGGAGGGGCATACTACTGCGAATGACTGGGCGGCCCTCAAGGAATTGAACGAAAAGACAGGAACCGAGCATTTCATTTCTGTTATGATAGGCGATGAGTCTTATCCTTTGTATGAGGATGAATCGGGATACGGTCACTTTATATCCGGTTTGAGAATAGATCCCATCAAATATTATGCCGGCATAGGTGTAGGTCGATGCATACCGAACCGTTTTTTGGGGCTACAATTGGAGATAGGTGCTTTGGCCTTTCGGAATGCTGAATTATTCTGCCAGGGAAAATCTGTCGGATCATTGGAGGAACTGAGCGACGGTTCCCTGGGTGGTGACGTGAAGGATCTTGCGGAGAGCATGGGAAAATATCCCTTTTATCCACAAATGACACTAAGATTATGTTTTAGACTTTTTTGATGGAAAAAAACAGATGGACTTTAAACAGTTAACCAAATAGTTAGAATATGAAACAGAAATTTTTCACCCCTTTGTTGATGGGAAGTATGGTCTTGGCAATGTTCAGCCTGGGAGCAAAAGCACAGGATACTAGTGGTTTAAAGGATATTTCCAGTCCCGACGGACGACTTGTTGTTTCTTTCAATCTAACCGGTACGGAGAATCCTACCTATTCCGTAAAGTATGATGGCAAGCAGATGCTTGAGGATTCACCAATAGGTATTATGCTCGATATGGGGTCTAAGCCAACTCTTGAAGGATTGCCTCAGGGGCGTGAGGCTGGCAACGGTGATTTTACCCGTAATCTAAGCCTTGTCAACAGCCGTTCAGAGATGCTTGTTACGGATTATTCTATGGACCGTATCAAAACGGCTCATGTGAGCCATCAGTATCAGGCAGCGGTCTTTGAGCTTCGTAATGCTTCAAACCAGACAATAGAGTTTGAATTCCGCGTAAGCAACAATGACATTGCAATCCGCTATAACATTCCCAAACCTCGTCAGCGTGCAAGCACACGCGTGCTGTTCGAGAATACAGGTTTCCGCTTTCCTGATGGAACCACAACTTTTCTTACTCCGCAGAGTGACGCAATGATAGGATGGCAACGCAGCAAACCCAGTTATGAAGAAGGATATTCTAATGACGGTCAGATGAATGTACGTTCGGGGTATGGGCATGGTTATACATTTCCCGGTCTTTTCCATGTGGGCGAAAACGGTTGGGTCTTGATTTGTGAGACAGGAGTCAGCAGCAGCTATTGTGCTTCGCGTTTAAGTGAATGCAAGGACAATACTTATAAGATTGAGTTTCCGATGCCTGAAGAGAACAACGGTATTGGAACCGTCTGCCCGGCGTTCCGTCTTCCTGCTTCAACTCCCTGGCGCACCATTACTGTTGGTGCTGATCTTAAACCTATCGTGGAAACAACGGTTATGTGGGATTATGTCGAGCCTCTTTATGAACCTTCGCGAGAATTCAAGTACGGTCGCAGTACCTGGAGCTGGATTGTATGGCAGGATGCATCATGTAATTGGGACGATCAGGTCGCGTTCATTGACTTGGCTTCAGATATGGGATATGAGTATATCCTGATTGATGCCGGCTGGGATCAGAATATCGGTTATGACCGTATGGAACAGCTTATCAAGTATGCGAACTCAAAGAATGTTGATGTATTCCTGTGGTATAGTTCAAGCGGCTATTGGAATGACATAGTCCAGAGCCCTATCTGTAAGATGGACAACTCTATTATTCGCAAAAAGGAGATGGCTTGGTTAGAGAAAGTTGGCTGCAAAGGTATAAAGGTGGATTTCTGGGGCGGAGACAAACAGGAGACGATTCGTCTTTATGAGGAGGTTCTGAGTGATGCCAATGACCATGGGATAATGTGCATATTTCATGGTTGTACCTTGCCTCGCGGCTGGGAACGGATGTATCCAAACTACGTAGGTTCAGAGGCGGTGCTTGCATCTGAAAATATGTACTTTGGTCAAGGGGCATGCGATGAGGAGGCTTTCAAGGCTACTCTTCATCCTTTTGTTCGTAATACCGTCGGCTGCATGGAGTTTGGTGGCTGTTTCATGAATAGGATCCTTAATAAACAGAACAGCGGACGCGGATCACAATTGAAGACTACACCTATATTTCAGATTTGTACGGAGGTCATATTCCAGAATCCCATACAGAATATAGCCATTTGTCCTAACAATCTGGAAGATGCACCCAAAATTTGTATGGACTGGCTACGTGACTCTCCCACAACTTGGACGGAGACTCATTTTTTGGACGGATATCCTGGCAAATATGTAATCCTGGCCCGCAAATCAACTGATGGACGATGGTTTGTTGCAGGCTTGAACGCTACTTCAGAACCCATCAGGTCAAAGGTTGACCTATCGTTTATTGGCGATGGTGATGTTCAGCTTTACACCGATGATAAAAAGACCTTGGATCCTGTCTTGAGCACTTTGAAACTAAAGACAAAGAAACCTTATGAATTCGTCATACAGCCTTCAGGGGGAACAATGATTATGAAATAACTTAATTCTAAATTTTGCTTTATGAAAAAAAATTTTGTATTTATCGCAGTATGTGCACTTTGTGTGCTATTTTCGTCATGCGGCGTGCTTGGAGGTACTGCCGGCACATCAGGTTCAACCAACGGTCAGGCATCGGGGGCAGCTCTAAAGAATCTTTACTCCCAGTACAACACTGACGGCAAGGTTGACCTCTCTAATCTTAATAATATCATCAGCATGGCTCAACTGGTGAATGGTATCCAAGGTTTGAAGGGTGTGGATGATAAGAGTGGATTCTATAAGGATTTTGCAGCCGGACTTATTCTTGGTTCCAATAATCTTGTCACCAAACAGACTTCAAATCCTGTAACAAGTACTCTTGCTACTCTTGCTGGTGGAACTGACCTCTCGGCTATAGCAGCTGCCGGTATCGCAGCTATGGCTCAGTCCGGTCAGGCACAGCAGGCTCAGCAGGCAGCTGCTGTGAATAACGTATCCAATGCGGTTTCGGCCATTTCAGAAACAACTGCCGGAGTATCAAATACTTTGCAGTCTCTCTCTACTATATTCAATATGTTTGGAGGAAAGTGAGTACCGTTGCATGGACGGTAAAAGTAATAGCGATGCTGCAGCATCGCTATTACTTTTTTTATTACTTTTGCAAATCGTGACATAACACAAAACAATCAATGGAATTAAGCGATCAAGAACAATTCAGAAGAGATAGTTTAAAGGAACTGCGTGTTATGGGTATTGATCCATATCCCGCAGCGATGTATCCCACAAACGCTTTTGCCGTCGAGATAAAAGAGAACTTCAGGGATGAAGAGCCGGAGCCTCGTCAGGTTTGCATATCCGGCCGCATGATGAGTCGCCGTATTATGGGTAAGGCATCATTCATAGAGTTGATGGACTCAACCGGCCGGATTCAGGTTTATATTACCCGTGATGACATCTGCCCCGATGAGGAGGACAAGGAGATGTATAATAAGGTGTTCAAGAAACTTCTTGACATCGGTGACTTTATTGGCATTGAGGGCTTTGTGTTCCGTACACAAATGGGTGAGATTACAGTTCATGCAAAAAAACTGACTGTGCTCAGCAAATCTCTCAGACCGCTACCTATAGTGAAGTACAAGGACGGGGTTGCGTATGATAAATTTGATGATCCTGATTTGCGCTATCGCCAGCGTTACGTTGACCTTGTGGTGAATGAAGGTGTCAAAGAAACTTTTCTGAAACGTACCAAGGTGATCCGCACCTTGCGTTCTGTGCTGGATGAGGCCGGTTATACTGAAGTGGAGACTCCCATACTACAACCTATTCCAGGTGGTGCAAGCGCACGCCCGTTCATTACACACCATAATACACTTGATATTGACTTGTATTGTCGTATTGCAACAGAACTATACCTTAAGCGCTTGATTGTGGGCGGTTTTGAGGGTGTGTATGAGATTGGCAAGAATTTCCGCAACGAGGGTATGGACCGTAACCATAATCCTGAGTTTACCTGCATGGAACTTTATGTGGCCTACAAAGACTACAACTGGATGATGGACTTTACCGAGAAACTTCTGGAGAAGATTGCCATTGAGACAAACGGAACTACCAAGGTTAAGATTGGTGATAATGAGGTTGATTTCAAGGCTCCTTATCGTCGTCTGCCTATTCTTGAGGCAATAGAAGAGAAAACCGGATTCAATCTGGACGGTATGAATGAGGATGAGATTCGTGAGATAGCCAAAAAGTGCGGTATTGACGTTTCTCCATCTATGGGTAAGGGTAAACTGATTGACGAGATATTCGGTGAAACTTGTGAGGGTACTTTCATACAGCCCACATTTATCACTGATTATCCTGTAGAGATGTCGCCTCTTACGAAAATGCATCGTTCAAAGCCTGGTCTTACCGAACGTTTTGAACTGATGGTGAATGGAAAGGAACTGGCTAATGCATATAGTGAACTGAATGATCCGATTGACCAGTATGAGAGATTTCAGGATCAGTTGCGACTGAGTCAGAAGGGTGATGATGAGGCAATGTTTATTGACCAGGATTTTATACGCGCCCTGGAATACGGTATGCCTCCGACAAGCGGAATAGGTATAGGTATAGACCGTTTGGTTATGCTTATGACCGGACAACAGGCAATTCAGGAGGTCCTGTTTTTCCCGCAGATGAAACCTGAAAGCAAGGATTAAAGAACGGTGATATGGCAATTCCACAAGGGAAACTTGCAATTATGGGAGGTGGCAGTTGGGCAACAGCAATTGCCAAGATCCTGCTCTCAACGGAGGATTCTATAAACTGGTATATACGCCGTGATGACCGTATTTCGGAATTCAAACGTTTAGGCCATAATCCGGCATACCTTACTAGTGTGCAGTTCGATATAAACCGGATTAATTTCTCTTCCGATATTAATAAGGTTGCCGAGGACTCTGAGATACTGATGTTTGTAACGCCGTCACCATATTTTAAAAGTCATATCAAGAAACTTAAGGTCAAACTTCGTGACAAATTTGTGGTGTCAGCTATAAAAGGTATTGTCCCGGATGATAATTTGCTGATGTCTGACTATTTTCACCGATTCTATGGTGTTCCCATGGAGAACATAGCTGTGGTTGCCGGTCCATGTCATGCTGAGGAGGTGGCTTTAGAGCGCTTGTCATATCTGACAGTCGGTTGTCAGGAATTGGATAACGCCCAGGATATTGCCCGTAAACTAACGAATTCATACGTTAAGACTTCAGTATCGGAGGATGTTGCAGGAATTGAGTTCAGTTCGGTTTTGAAGAATGTGTATGCAATTGCCGCAGGTATATGCAACGGGCTTAAGTACGGAGATAATTTTCAGGCTGTACTCATGTCAAATGCAATTCAGGAAATGAACAATTTCCTGGCAGCATCACGCCCCCTGCCGTGCCGTGCTGTGAATGATTCTGTATATTTAGGTGATCTCCTGGTAACAGGCTATTCCAATTTCAGTCGTAACAGAGTGTTCGGCACAATGATAGGTAAAGGTTATTCTGTCAAGTCAGCACAGCTTGAGATGGAAATGATAGCCGAGGGCTATTATGGTACTAAGTGCATGAAGGAAATAAATGAACATTACAGAGTTAATATGCCGATATTGGATGCTGTCTATAATATCTTGTATGAGCATATTTCACCTGTTATAGAGATAAAATTGCTTACCGATACTTTTAAATAAACAACCTTGCAATATGATTAAAGTTGACATTTCAAAGATCTTGGATTTTGTTGGATGGGATAACGTAAAGGCTCTTGAGCCTGAGGTGAAGAAAGCAGTAGAGATGCTGGAAAACGGAACTGGTGAAGGTAATGATTACATAGGCTGGATGGATCTGGCATCCAGGACTGTCAACTCCTCTATGATTGATGATATTAAGGAAACAGCGGCAGTACTTCGTAAGGAGTGTGATGTGGTTGTGGTGGCTGGTATTGGGGGAAGTTATCTGGGAGCAAGAGCCGTAATCGAGGCATTCGGAAACAGTTTCTCCCAACTTGTCTATGATGGAAAGTCTCCCAAGATATTATTCGCCGGACACAACATCAGTGAGGACTATCTTTTTGAACTTACACAGTATCTTAGGGGCAAACGTTTCGGAATAATAAACATTTCAAAATCAGGAACGACCACTGAAACGGCATTGGCATTCCGCTTGCTAAAGAATCAGTGTGAGGAGGAACGTGGCAAGGATACTGCACGCAAAGTTATTGTGGTAATAACCGATGCCCGGCGTGGTGCTGCCCGTATTTGTGCTGATAAGGAAGGCTACCGTTCATTTGTTATTCCCGATAATGTCGGAGGACGTTATTCGGTACTAACCCCTGTAGGCTTACTGCCTATAGCTGTTGCTGGTTTTGATATAGGACAGCTTGTCAAGGGGGCTGCCGATATGGAAGGAATGACCTCTGGTTCCGTATTATTTGAGGATAATCTTTCAGCTTCATATGCAGCTGCCCGCAATGCCCTCTATCGTGCCGGTAAGAAGATAGAGATTCTGGTCAATTTCCAGCCCAAGCTTCATTATTTCAGTGAATGGTGGAAGCAGTTGTATGGAGAGTCAGAAGGAAAGGATGGTAAGGGAATATACCCGTCATCAGTTGATTTTTCTACAGACCTCCATTCGATGGGACAGTGGATTCAGCAGGGTGAGCGTACTATTTTTGAGACTGTAATCTCAATTGATAAGGTTAAGCATTCTGTGCTTATACCAAGCGACAAAGAAAATCTTGACGGTCTTAATTTCCTGGCGGGAAAACATGTAGACGAGGTAAACAAGATGGCAGAACTTGGTACACAAATGGCTCATGTTGATGGAGGTGTTCCAAATATCAGAATTACCGTACCTGAGTTGACAGAATATTGGTTAGGACAGTTGATTTACTTTTTTGAGAAAGCGTGTGGGATCAGCGGCTATCTGTTAGGAGTAAACCCATTCAATCAGCCTGGAGTAGAAGCTTATAAGAAGAATATGTTCGCCTTGCTTGAAAAACCCGGATATGAGGAGGAGTCAAAAGCTATTAAGGCACGTTTAAAACAACAATCCTGATGCAATTCTCCATCAAAGGAAAAAACGCCGTCCTGTTTGACATGGATGGCGTTTTGTATGATTCAATGCCTAATCATTCAGTTGCCTGGACGCTGGCTATGGAGCATTTCGGTATGCGGATGACTCCTCATGATGTCTATCTGAACGAAGGTGCAACAGGTTTTGATACTGTGTCCCGGATCAGTTTACGGGAGAGAGGTCGTGCCGCTTCAGATGATGAAGTACGTGAGATTTACAGCTATAAGGCCGCTCTTTTCCGTAATATGTCTCCCGCTGGAATAATGCAAGGCTCAAAAGAGGTTATACGCAAAATGGCAGACCTTGGGCTTCAGATACTTGTTGTGACAGGTTCTGGCCAAAACAGTTTGATTGAAGGGGTCCAGCGTGACTTCAAAGGTTATATCGTACGTGAAAGAATGGTGACTTCTTTTGACGTTAAGCGTGGCAAGCCTTTCCCGGATCCATACCTTAAGGGATTGGAAATAGCCAAAGTCGACGCTCGTGAAGCTGTTGTGGTTGAAAATGCTCCTCTTGGGATACGTGCTGCAGTTGCGGCGGGGATTGATACTATTGCAGTCAATACCGGTCCCCTTGAAGACAGTATATTGCTGTCTGAAGGACCGGTATTATTGCTTCATTCCATGATGGAACTGTCAAAGTGGCTGGATTCTCAGTGAGTTTGACTTAGCCGCAACAGCCGTTGTCGCAACAACCGTTTTCACTGTCACAACAATTGCCTTTACCACCACATCCCTTACATTTAGGATGAAGGATGGATTCTATCTCTTCATCAGTTGCTGGACGTGATTCCAGTATTGTACCCCTGAAGGTCAGGTCTTCACCAGCCAAAGGATGGTTCAGATCAACGGTCACTTTCTCCTTCCCTATTTCCTTTACAACGGCTTGGAAAGTCTGCTGCCCGTCACTTAAGGGTATTATAGCACCAACCTTGACATTCTCTGAATCGAACTTTCCATCGCGCATGAATATTCCATTGTCAAGCTGAATAACATTCTGTTCATCATACTCTCCGTATGCCTTTTCGCTTGGAATCTGGAATTCAAAATCCTCACCTTCATTTAGATTGGCCACATTCTCTTCAAAGAGATCAAGTGCATATCCTATTCCTGTAATAAACCTGAAAGGTCTCTCGCGTGGTGCACTTTCATATTTGTACATTTTGCCTTCATTGTCTTTAAGCATGAGGTCATAGGATAGGCTGATGAATTTTTTTTCCATATCTCGTGTTTTTTTTAGTTCTGTCATTGTTTAATATGTTTCATAGCGGGAGTCGTGGCGGCGTTGGGCGAAGGATAGCCCACAAGCCATGTTATTGTAGGGGCCAGGATGGAAGCTGAAACCGGATCATTGTTCACTTCGGCCCTGATGCCATTACCATATAGGTATAGCGGAAACGGTCCGGCAACTGGCTTTGGACGGTACAAAACGCCGTTTTTTTCGTCATCCACGTCCCACCCTGGAAGTGTCTCAATAATAAGGTCACCTGAGCAATTCTTGTTGAATGAATTGCGCTTACGAGCAGATTCCAGATCCGGCAATACTGACATCAGATCTCTCAGGGTAACAACATTTCTTACACCACTCATCTGCACCAGGAGGTCAATGCTGTTTTCAAGGACTTCGTGCATTGAAAGGTCTTTTTCTTCAATTAGACTGTGGTTGAGAAAGATATGATTCGTGTAATAGGTGTCAATAAAATTTCCTCCTCCGTATTTGGCTGAAAGAAAAAGGTTCAGCAGTGCACAAGTGCGTTCCATGCTTACTTTCCCGGATGGAATACGACTGTTTTCAAGGGTCCTGCGGTATGTATCCTCATATCCTGTTGAGGTGATGAATATCAGAATATTTTCTGATCCGGCCTTCTTTCTGGCAGCTTCCAGGATAGAGGCTATATTCTGATCCAGACGCATCAGAATATCCTGATTCTCATATGAAAGTTCAGAGGCTTCAGGCATCCCACTGAAACGTCCTCCGTAAAAGGTAAGCAATAGAAGGTCGGGGTAGTCATCTGTTCCCATAGACATGCCATCGATCGCCCTGAGAGCCATCTCAGTCACTTTGTCATTAGCCAATGGCGAAGTCAAATAATCCTTGATGTCCCGATGGCGGAAAGTGTGTGAGAACAGCCTCATGTTTTCATATGAAACCTGTAGATAAACGCTAGGGGAGTAGAGGGCTCTCCATTCCGGGTTGTTCCAGGTGCTGTCGTTATTGCTGTTAATCCACTGGGGCATGCTACCGTAATAGTCGGTTGAACACCAGGAAGCATTGTTTTCACTGAGCCAGATAGCAGCATCGGCATCATGTCCTGCAGACAGGATGGCAGCATCGCGTTCAATAGCGATGGAACAGACCTTGGACTGGCCAAAGGAACCGAGTTTTATCTGGTCTGCTAAATTTGAAGCAAGTAATCTGGATGGGGAACTCCTGTCTATGGTGCCTATTCCTGAATAGTTGTCGTCATCAACGGCAAATGTAGTCAACAGTGATTTGCGGTTCATCCAACGGTTAGATGTAATACCATGTTGGAAAGGGGTCGCTCCAGTGTATAGTGAAGCTATAGCCGATGCGCGGTCGGGTGAGTCATAATCAAAAGTTACATTTGTCATGTTAAATCCCCTGTCTCGTACGAACCTGAATCCATCATCGCTCAGGACAGGCATCATGCGTTCAAGACGATTCCCGTCCAGCTGGTCTATTACGATTCCCACTATCATTCTCGGATGATGATCTGACTGAACGGTCTGGGAATATGCTGCTGTCGTAAGCATCAGGAACATGATGACAGTGGAATAACGTTTCAATTTGTTTTTGAGAAAACCGTCTCTTGAAGTTACCGGTATGCTTTTATGAGATATGATTTGCAGTGAAACGCTGAAGGCTCTGATTGCGAACGATGCGATCAGTATCAAAGCGGCGTTTTCAAAAGACTGTGGTATTACGCTGCTGAAAGCAAGAAAGGAAGTACATACCATGAAATCTGCTACAAGCATAAAGGATATGTGTGATTTCCTGATCTTGTGGATTGCGAACGGAAGGAAAAAAAGTGGTATGGGGTTAAAACAAATTATGAGCCAATTGGTGTTGACAGATGCATGTTCCGAAAAGAAGAATAGCGTTGCAATTACAATCCCGGCTATACCTTGGGCTCCGAATAGGAACAAATCATAAAGCCATAAGGTGCGTTCTGTAATCCATCCGGTCAGTGAAATGATTAGCGTTACCATAAAGACTATGAGCATTACCTGAATTGGAGTAAGGGCGGGATTTCCGAAATCAACGCTTTTCCCCGGTCGAACCACTTCGGTTGAAGGAAGGCATAATGACCTTGCCACGGAAGATGTGTCGGTAATTACCGCCTTTTCCGCGAGGCTCATCAGCCTGAGTGGTGAAAACGCATCCTGCCTGTATTCCAATGGGAGGTCTGTCATCGCTCCCATCACCATGTTAATTGCAAACCGGCTCCATGGCCTGACGCCAGTCTTCTCCTCAAGGAGTTTGCGGAAAGTAAGTCCTTCTGCCGGCTGAGGGTAGGTGACACGTCCAATAATTGCTTTTTCAATTATGTCTATGGCCATAGTTGAACAGTTATTGAACAATACATTATAGCGGTAGGTGCGGTTTTGGGGTTTGAGGTTTTCAAGCAGGAGGTTTTTCAGCTTTTCCGTTTCATCCTGAGTGAGGTTAAGAATCTGTTCGTGCACTATTGAACCTCTGTGCAGATATTCCATGGAGAAGGAATCGTAAGTGGTGTATCCGAGTATGTAGTCAGTCTCTCCAAGAGTGAAACGGCGTATGAAATGAGGTGTGTTGAAGTCAAATAGGCCATAGTTGAACACTATGTCTGTGCCGGTTCTGAAATCTTTCTGTCTTATTGCTGTATGGCCGTACAGTTCATATATCTGGCGACCTGGCTCACATGTGAGCAGGCTATAGCACAGACTGTCGCGTTGTGCCTTGACATCCGTGACGGAGTATAAAAGAAAGAGCAGGAACAGTCCCCGCAAAAATCTTATCATAGGTAATACCCTTGTATTTTTGGACAAAGTTAGCTATTTTTGCGCTTATTATGAAACTGTTTGCCGACATTGGCAATTCGCTTATGAAAGCTTCCGTCTCTGATGGTATGGGACAGCGTCTGGTTTATCAGGGACCGTTAGCTATAGAACCGTTCAGGGATTCTTTGCGCGGGATGGACATTGATGGAGGTATGTGGTGTTCAGTTCGTCCTGTTGAAGAAGATTTGTCAACTTTTTTTTCTTCTTTGGGCATAGCAAGGCTTACATCAGATACTCCTGTTCCCGTTAGGAACCTGTACATGACACCAACCACTCTCGGTATGGACAGGCTGGCTGCAGCTGTGGGAGCCTGGTCTATGAAGAAAGGATGTAACCTGCTTGTCGTTGATGCCGGTACTGCGATAACGTTTGATATGGTTACAATGGAAGGTAATTACATCGGAGGAAATATAGCACCTGGCATTGAATTGAGATTCAGGTCTCTTCATGAACATACGGGAGCCTTGCCTTTGGTGGGAAGAGATGGCCGCTCGCCTCTTTTCGGACGCAATACTGAAGAGGCAATCCGCAGTGGTGTGATGCATGGAGTTGTCAACGAATTAAAAGGGTATTTGACCAGTCTCAGACGTGAATACAAGCCTCTTTTTGTTTTTTTAACCGGCGGAGACTCCCATTATTTTGATATGAATGGCAAAAGTGGTATTTTTGTGGTCCCTAATCTGGTTTTAACAGGATTGGATAGCATTTACAGATACAATGAAAAAGGCTTGCCTGATTAAATCCATTCTTATCGTCGCCCTGCTTTCCTATATGGCGGCCGGTAGCGTTTTTGCCCAAAGTGGTATCAATTCCCCGTACTCAAGATATGGTGTAGGTATCCTTTCAGACCGTAGCACTACTTTCGGAAAGGCAATGGGAGGTATTGGTGTCGGCATGAGGAATCTCAATACCATCAATACCATTAATCCGGCTTCATATTCTACCGTGGATACCCTTACTTTCATTGCCGACATGGGATTCTCTCTACAGTACGTTAATTTTCAGGAAGGTAAGAAACGTGTCAATGCACGTAACTCAACGGTTGACTATATGGCTGTACAGTTCAGAATGCTTCCCAAGATGGGATTCACAGCCGCGTTCGTGCCACTGTCAAATGTAGGATACAATTTCACCTCGGTAAAAACCATCAGCAGCACGGATGAGGAGATAAAGACCAGAACCAGTCAGTATTGGGGTACCGGAGGCCTGAGACAATTCATGGCAGGATTGGGTTGGAAAACTACCGGATGGCTGTCGTTGGGAATGAATGCTTCATTTGTGATGGGTGACATTTCGCACTATGTGGTTGATACATACTCCGATAATCTGATCAGTTCCAGACCGTTGAGCTATACGGCTGAAGTCAAAGGCCTTAATCTGGATTTTGGCATACAGACCACTTTGCCCGTAAAGGGAGGCAAGATGGTAATAGGTGCTGTCTATTCTCCATCAAGTGACCTTGTTTGTGATGGCGTGCGTGTAGAACTGGGCGGAGACAGTATTGATTATTCAAGACGCGGTTCTTTCTCTTTGCCTCAGAGCATATCGGGTGGTTTTTCCTTTTCATCGGAAAAGATCACTTTGGGAGCTGACCTTTCATTTCAGGGATGGTCGGCCGCCTCTTTCTTCGGCCGCGAGTACGGTAGAGACTGCCTAAAGGCTTCGGCAGGTGTTGAATACTGTCCCGATATTTCCGACAAGCGTTTTTTGAAACATAGTACTTATCGTGCCGGTATTTCTTTCAGGCAACCCTATTACAGCATTGATGGAAAGAAGGGCCCGTCAGAGTATGTTTTGAGCGCAGGCATCTCGGTTCCATTCGCATTTTCATATGACAGCCGTTCCATGCTTCATGTTTCAGGACAGTTTGTAAGGGTACAGCCCGGTAGCGGAGGAATGATAACCGAGAACTATTTCCGGATTAACGTAGGAGTCTCCTTTATGGAGCGTTGGTTTATGAAGATTCAGGCGGATTGATGATCTGACATAAATTTAACTTTGTAACGCATACACTTATATTAAAATACGAAAAGAAAAGTCAAATATAACAATAGATGTGAATTATGAAAAAGATTGGACTCATTACCCTTGCATTGATTATGGCAGTGGGTAGTTATGCCCAGAAGGGTGTTGAAGACGGTTCTCGTTACGGACAGGGACAAGATAGTATCGAGTGCCTCAAAAACATAAGCATTTATACCGAGTATATCAAGACAGAGAATTACAAGGACGCTTATGAAAATGGTTGGAAGGCTGTGTTTAATGACAGTCCTCTTGCTCAGAATGCCACTTATACGAACGGTGTGAAGATTCTTCGTGCCCTTTATAAGGATGAGACTGACGCAGCCAAGAAGGAACAGTATTCAAATGAGCTCATGCAGGTTTATGAGCAGAGAATCAAGTATCTTGACAAATTGAACGCTTTAGCCAAGAATCCCACACGTGAGGGCGAGATCCTGGCTCAGTATGCGCATGATTATATCTCTTATAATCCCAAACCTGCCCTTGAAAAGGCTTATGACCTTTTACGCAAGGCTGTGACGATGGAGAAGGAGAAAGTGACATATTATGTGCTCAGTGACCTTATGAAAGTCTCCTCACAGAGATATAAAAGTAAACCCAACGATGATGCAGTACGTGATGCCCTGCTTCAGGACTATCTGGACTGCTCTACTTATATCGATCCTGTAATTGAGGCACAGACAAGTGAGAATGTCAAGGAAGCGGCAAAAAAGACCAAAGAGAATATCGATGCTTATTTTGTGAATAGCGGTGCTGCTGACTGTGATAATCTCCAGGCTATCTACGGACCGAAAGTGGAGGACAACAAGAATGACCTTGAGTATCTCACCAAGGTGGTTAACCTCATGTCTATGCTTGACTGTAAATCCAGTGATGCATACTTCTCTGCAGCTGAGTATGCTCATGCAATTTCACCGTCAGTAAAGACTGCCAAGAGTCTTGCCTCTCTTTATATTTCCAAGCGCGAGGATTATGACAAAGCCATTGAGTTCTATGATCAGGCTATAGAATTGGAAACTGACAAGGAAAGTCTCTCGGACCTTTATTATAAGGAGGCACAGATATATTCTGTAAAGAAGAATGATGACCGTAGCCGTGCGGCAGTCCAGAAAGCCATTTCTGCTAATCCTAACAACGGAAATGCCTACATTTTGCTGGCTCAGCTTTATGCCAGCCATCACAGCTGGTCAAATGAACCGGCTCTGAACCGTTGCGCATATTTTGCGGTTATTGACAAGTTGGAGCAGGCCAAAAGGGTTGATGCTTCTGTGGCTGATAGGGCGAATGATCTCCTCAGAGAATACAGGAAGCAGACTGAGAATATGGCAGAGGACCTGTTTATGCTTGGAATAAAGCCAGGTGACAAGGTGGAAATCAAGGGTTGGATAAACGAAACTGTCACAATCAGGTAAATGTCACTTTCAGCGGGGTGTTGTCCCTGTAAAAAAACTATAAGCACGGCAACCGTCTTAATGGCGGTTGCCCTGTCGTTTTTGTGCAGTTCGTGCCGTAAGAACACCAAACAGTTGGGGGAGGCTATAACCAACCGAGACTCTGTGTCAGTAATGACTACCGTAGGGGTTAATATGCTGATTTCTGAGGAAGGGGTGATCAGATACAAGGTAGATGCAGAGGAATGGAAGGTGTTTGATCAGATGAATCCTAAGTTCTATGCACTTGAGAAAGGAGTGAAACTTGAGTTGCTTGACAGTCTTAAACAGGTTGAATCCATGATTGAAGCTGATACTGCCTATAATTTTTACGAGAAGGATTTGTGGGAACTGAGACATAATGTTCATGCAGAGAATATAAAAAAGGAAAAATTTGATACTCAACTTTTGTTCTGGGATAACAGCAAAGGACTAATCTATTCAGACAGTCTGATTCGAATAGAGCAAGACAAACAGGTGATTATTGGTCACGGATTCGAATCAAACAATAATCTTACTGACTATACTATACGTCATACTGAAGGAGTTTTTCCCATCCAGGAATGAATAATCTGCTTTTAATACTGATTCTTGCCCTGTTCTTTTCGGCACTATTCTCCGGACTTGAGATTGCATTCGTATCTTCGGACAGGCTTCGTTTTGAGATGGATGCGGAAAACAGGACTTTCAGTTCCAGGATTCTGGCGCGGTTTTACCATAACCCTAACGTCTTTATCTCCACGATGCTTGTCGGAAACAATATAGCCTTGGTCGTTTACAGTACCTTGATGGCTAAACTTCTCGACGGTTTCCTGCAAGGCGGAAAGGTAGAAAATGAATTCCTGATTGTCGTAATAGAGACACTCGTTTCAACTGCAATCGTTCTTGTTATAGGAGAGTTCGTTCCAAAAACAATATTCAGGGTGAATCCTAACAGCAAGTTGAATTTCCTTGCAGTTCCCCTTTTCCTTATATATGTCCTGCTATATCCGATATCTGTTTTTGCAACATGGCTTGCTAGGACTATCCTGAAGATATTCGGAATCAAGATAGACAGAGATAAGAGTTCCAAGGTCTTTTCCAAGATAGACCTTGACTATTTTGTGCAGTCGGGGTTAGGCGGTAGTGAGGAAGTGAATTCTGATCCTGAGATAAGGATTTTCCAGAATGTACTTGATTTTTCTAACGTTAAGACCAGAGACTGTATGATTCCGCGCAATGAGATATGTGCTGTAAGCAAGAATGTGTCAATTTCAGAGCTTCGGGATGCTTTCATAGAGACTGGCTTTTCAAAGATTCTTGTCTATGAAGGTGATATGGATCACATCGTCGGATATATCCATTCCTCAGAACTGTTCAGACATAAGGACGACTGGCAGAAGCAAATACAGAGCGTACCTTTTGTTCCTGAGACCCTGATGGCCCAAAAGCTTATGAAACAGCTCATGGCTCGTAAAAAGAGCATTGCTGTAGTGGTTGACGAGTTCGGTGGTACATCAGGAATGGTCTCACTTGAAGATATAATTGAGGAGATTCTGGGTGAGATTGAGGATGAACATGATGTAAACCAGCTTGTTGCCAAGAAAACGGATGACGGCTTCCTGTTGTCCGGCCGCATGGAGATCGGCCGTGTAAACGCCATGTTCGGTTTGGATATACCAGAGTCAGATGAATATATGACAGTCGGTGGACTCATACTTAGTAAGGCAAAAGGCTTTCCGAAAGTGAATGAGAAAGTTACTGTCAACAATTATTGCTTCCGTATTCTCAAACGAGGAGAAACAAAAATCGAACTTGTTGAATTGACAGCTATTAAATAATGGCGCTTATCATTGACATTAAAGAACATTTTTGCTACCTTTGTGCGCTTTTTGCTCGAACTGTCTGATTTTAGAATTAGAAATAGATAAAACAAACAATAAACGAAATGGCAACATTACAGAAAATCAGAAGCAAAGGACCATTGCTTCTCATTGTTATCGGCCTTGCTATGCTGGCCTTTATTCTCGGTGACGCTTGGAAGATTATCCGCCCGAATCAGGGTGTCCAGTACATCGGTTCCATTGACGGTAAAAAAGTTTCGGCTATGGATTTCCAGAATGAACTGGAAAATTATTCTGAAGTGGTGAGATTTTCCTCCGGACTCCAGGATTTGACTGAGGAACAGAACAATCAGATCAAGGATGAGGTTTGGAGTGTTATGGTACGTCGCGCCATACTTGAGAAGGAGACTGATGCAATAGGGCTTAAGGTTACTGATGCCGAGGTCAGGGACGTTATTTCAAAAGGAACTGATCCGGTACTTCAGAACACACCTTTCAATGGCAGTGACGGCACCTTCGATGTTGATTACCTGAAGACTTTCTTGGCTATCTATAAAGATCTTGATCCGTCAGCCATGAGTGTTCAGGACATGAGACAGTATGATGCAATGTATAAATACTGGCTTTACATTGAAGACAACATAAAGTCAAACCTGCTTTACAGCAAGTACATCTCTCTTGTAACCGCAGGTCTGATCAGCAATCCGGTCGTTGCCAAGGACTCGTATGAGACACGTGTAATGAGATCTGATGTAGTTATGGCATCTATACCATACTCTCAGATAGCAGACTCTACGGTTTCAGTGACCACCGCTGACATGAAGAAGGTATATGCTGATAATAAGGAAAGATTGTTCAATTATTCTGAGAACCGCGACATCTACTACATTGATGCTGCCATTCTTCCTTCTGATGCAGATCGCAAAGCCCTTCTTTCTGAGGTTAACGAGCAAACCACCCAGCTTATTGAGGCTGATGCAGAGACCGATTTCGCTGCACTTCTACGTCGTGTCGGTTCAGATATCACGTATAGTGAGGTCCCCCGTTCAGCTGCCGTTCTGCCTGAAGATATAGTTGAAAGGCTTGATTCCGTCGGTTCCGATGGAGTGTTTGGACCATATTATAACGCGGCTGATGATACTTACAATTCATTCCGCATACTCTCTAAGGATATGGGTTATGATTCCATTCAGTTCAGTGTTATCCAAATAGCTTCAGGCCAGGAAGCAGAGGATGTGAGAATTTCTGACAGTATAGTGGATGCTTTGAAAAAGGGTGGTGTATTTGCTGATATCGCTGCCAAATACTCCCAGTCAGGTGAATCCAATTGGTTAGTGTCTGAAGCATACGAGCCTGCTTCCATAACTGGTGACAATGCTGTTTATCTGAACAAGCTTAACAGTATGAAGAAGGGTGAAATTGCCAATGTCAGACTCTCTGGCGGAAATCTTATTATTAAGGTTGATGATGTAAGGAATAAGGTTGACAAGTATAATATTGCCATCATCAAGCGTCAGGTTGAATTCAGCGACGAGACCAGTAATAGTGTCTATAACGCTTTGAGTCAGTTTGTAGCTGCCAACAAGACTCTTGAAGACCTTAAAAATAATGCAGAGAATTCTGATTTCCGTCTGCTTTACTATCCTGGATTTGAAAGCTTCAGCTATAATGTCGGTGGAGTCCCCAGATCTCATGAGGCTCTTCGTTGGATTTTTGAGGCTAATGAGGGAGAGGTTTCACGTATCTTTGAGGCTGGTCAGGCTAATGATCATCTTTTGGTGGTTGCTGTAGATAAAATACATCCGCAGGGCTATCGTTCCATCAAGGATGCCGCCGCATCAATATCCCGTTTGGCTATCAACGATAAGAAATTTGAATCGCTCAAGAATCGTTTTGACGGGATTTCCTCGGTTGCAGATCTTAGGAATGCTTCAGGTGTGAATATTGACACAGTCCAGTATGTTAATTTCAACAATTCAGCATATGTGTCCTCTTCAGCATCAAATGAGGCAACAATCGGTCCTGCAGTAAGCAGGCTTTCGAGAGATGTCTTGTCCAAGCCTATAAAGGGTGATAATTGTATCTATGTAGTTCAGAAGATTTCTCCTGACAGCTATCCCACTGAGTTTGATGCCGAAGCAGAAAGCGCTCGTCTCAACTCTATCAGTGCAAGTCAGATTGGTAATTCACTGCTTCAGGAACTATTCTTCCAGGCACATATTGAGGATACCAGATACAAGGTGTTCTGATTACTGATAACTTAGTGTTGAATACAAAAAATCCTCGCGAACATCTCGCGAGGATTTTTTAATTGTGATAAGCTGTGCCTGTTCTTAATTGTTCTCAGGGCGCAGCTTGCGTACCACGGCACCTGTCTGCCACATCTCGCTCTCGCGCAGGGCAGCCAGCTCTTTCTCCAAGCCCTCACGGTAACCGGGCTTTGAGTTGCTGTCAATTGATATCTGAGCCTCATGGCCGCTCTTTACGCTTGCATAGAGCTTCTGTACAACGGGCTTGATTGCATCGTGGAACGGGCCCATCCAGTCCAGAGCACCGCGCTGTGCTGTGGTTGAGCAGTTGGCGTACATCCAGTCCATACCCTTCTGTGCAAACAGCGGCATGAGTGACTGAGTGAGCTCCTCAACTGTCTCATTGAATGCCTCACTGGGAGTGTGGCCGTTTTCACGCAGAACCTCATACTGAGCCAGAAGCAGGCCCTGGATGGCACCCATCAGTGAACCGCGCTCACCGGTAAGGTCGGATGTAGCCTCACGGATGAATGTGGTCTCAAACAGGTAACCGGAACCTATACCGATACCGAATGCCAGAACCTTCTCAAGAGCATGGCCTGATGCATCCTGATATACAGCGTATGAGCTGTTCAGGCCGCGGCCCTCAAGGAACATAGTACGCAGTGATGTACCTGAACCCTTTGGGGCAACCATGATAACATCAATATCCTTGGGAGGAACAACGCCAGTGCGGTCATTCCATGTGATGGCGAATCCGTGTGAGAAGTACAGAGTCTTGCCTGCGGTCAGGTAAGGCTTGATGTTGGGCCACTGCTGCATCTGAGCGGCATCGGACAGAAGCATGCAGATGATAGTACCCTTCTGGGCAGCCTCCTCGATAGAGAACAGGGTCTTGCCGGGAACCCAACCGTCAGCAACAGCCTTCTCATAGGTCTTGCCCTGACGCTGGCCAACTATTACGTTGAAGCCGTTGTCACGCAGGTTGCAAGCCTGGCCGGGGCCCTGAACGCCGTAACCTATAACTGCAATTGTCTCATTCTTGAGCACCTCGCGGGCTTTCTCCAGCGGGAACTCCTCACGTGTCATAACCTCTTCTATGACACCACCGAAATTCATTTTCATAGTCTTGTGTAGTATTTAAAAAGTAACTGTTATTCTTTCTTGCCGTAACGGGCCTCCATCTTGTCCAGATACTCGTTTACGTGCTCAATGCGGGCGCGGGTTATTGCCACTCGGCCCGAACTTACAAACTGGAGCATTCCGCCCTGGGCTGTAAGCTCGTGGTTGAGTGCCGTGATATCCTCGGTCAGTCCGCTCTTCTCAATTACTGAGAACGTGGAGTTCACCTCAATCAGCTTGGCGCCGTAGCGGCGGATTATCTTGGACATCTCAGGGTTCTCAGTGAGCACACTGGTTACCACCTTATATAATGCCACCTCCTGCATGAAAATCTCATCGTCGGTAAAGTACTGGCACTGCAGCACATCCACCTTCTTTTCAATCTGGTCCACAATCTTGACTATGGTCTCCTTGTCGGCCATAGCGGTTATGGTGTAGCGGTGCACTCCGGGTATTGATGAGGCCGATACGTTCAGGCTCTCAATGTTTACCTGACGGCGTGTGAACACTGCAGTAACCTGATTAAGGATACCGGCTATGTTCTCAGAGTGAACTATCAGCGTGTAAAGTCTCTTTTCGTTCTCCATATTGTTGTTTTTAATTGAGAATTTAGAATTTAGAATTGAGAATTAATACTTAGAACCTGCGTAAGTAACGCACCGTATGGCAATTCTCAATTTTCAATTTTCAATTATCAATTTGAAAAATCATCTTATCCACCGGGCTGCCCGGCTTGATCATAGGCATCACGTTCTCCTCGTCCATTACTGCGGCCTCAAGCAGGAATGCGCCTTTGGCCTTGAGCATATCATCTACGGCCGATTTGAGCTCCTTGCGGTCTGTTACCAGACGGTAGGGGATTCGGTATGCAGCGGCTATCTTGCTGTAGTCCGGATTCATCATGTGGGTGCATGAGTATCGGCTCTGGAACATCATCTGCTGCCACTGACGTACGTTACCCAGGTAGGTGTTGTTCATAAGGATCATCTTGACCGGAGCCTGTGTCTGCATGATGGTGCCCAGTTCCTGGATGTTCATCTGGAAACCGCCGTCGCCCATAAAGGCCAGGACGGTACGCTCGGGAGCTCCGAATGTGGCGCCTATGGCAGCGGGCATGCAGAATCCCATTGTGCCCAGACCGCCCGATGTCACTATGCTGCGCGGTGTACGGTACCTGAAATAACGGGATGAGAACATCTGGTTCAGGCCTACGTCATTTACCAGAACGGCGTTCTGAGGTGCTGCATCGCTTACGGCAGTCACAACCTCGCCCATCTTGAGAGGGCCGCCGGCGGGATGTATGGCGCTGTCAATTACTTTGTCATACTCTTCCTTATCAAGAGGCTTGAAACTCTCAATCCACTCCTTGTGGCTGGCCTTGGCCATACGCTCGGTTATGAGCTTGAGAGTAAGGCGGCAGTCGCCAAGTACGGTTACATCCGGTTTTACGTTCTTGCCGAACTCTGACTTGTCTATATCCAAGTGTATTATCTTGGCCTGCTTGGCGTAAGTATCAAGAGTGCCTGTCACGCGGTCGTCAAAACGCATACCCACAGCAATCAGCACATCGCACTCATTGGTCTTGACGTTAGGTGCCAGATTTCCGTGCATTCCCAGCATACCCATATTGAGCGGGTGGTCACTAGTCAGTGCGGAGAGTCCCAGCAAGGTACGTGCGGCAGGAAGGTCTCCCTTCTCAATAAATGCAGCCAGTTCTTTCTCGGCATTACCAAGCTCAACTCCGTGACCCACCAGAACAAGCGGCTTCTTTGAGCCATCTATAAGCTGTACGGCATCATTTATCTGGCTCTCGATGGGGTCGGGGGCGGGTATGTAACTGCGCACATAGTCTATCCTGGCAGGCTTGAAATCAATCTGCTGCATCTGGGCGGTTTTGGTAAAGTCAAGCACCACAGGGCCCGGTCGGCCTGAGCCTGCAATATAGAATGCGCGGGCCACAGCCCACGGAATATCCTCAGCGCGGCGAATCTGATAACTCCACTTGGTGATAGGCTGAGTAACGCCCACAAGGTCAATCTCCTGGAACGCATCAGTACCCAGGGCATCGGTTCCAACCTGACCGGCAATCACAACTATCGGAGTGCTGTCCAGCATTGCGTCGCTTATGCCGGTTATGGTGTTGGTGGCACCCGGACCGCTGGTAACTATAGCCACACCTGTGCGGCCAGATACGCGTGCGTAACCTTGTGCTGCGTGTGTAGCACCTTGCTCATGACGTACCAGAATCTGCTTTAGGTCCTTCTGGTGGTCATACAGGGCATCGAATACCTTTATAATAGAACCTCCGGGATAAGCGAATACGGTATTCACATCCTCAGCAAGCAATGCGCGGAGCATCGCCTCGGCTCCTGTTATCATATTACTCATAATCTTGCTTAATCAATTATCCTCACGCCGCCCTTATCGGCCGAACTAACCATATTAGCGTATGCCTTGAGGCTCTTGGCCACCACGCGCTTGCGTGTGAGCGGACGCATGGGACGTGCTGCCAGCTCTGCATCGCTCAGACGAACGTTTATGCTGCGTGCGGGTATATCTATGTCAATAATGTCACCATCCAGAACCTTACCTATGGCACCGCCGTTGGCAGCCTCTGGTGATATGTGTCCTATGCTGAGGCCCGATGTGCCGCCGCTGAACCTTCCGTCAGTAATCAGTGCGCAGGCCTTACCTAAGTGGCGTGACTTGATATAAGAGGTGGGGTAGAGCATCTCCTGCATTCCGGGACCTCCCTTGGGGCCCTCATGCGTGATTACCACCACATCGCCGGCCACAACCTTGCCGCCCAGTATGCCGTCCACAGCATCCTCCTGTGAGTCAAACACCTTGGCGGGACCTGAGAACTTCCATATGCTCTCGTCAACACCTGCGGTCTTTACCACGCAGCCGTCAACGGCAATGTTACCCTTAAGTATGGCTAAGCCGCCGTCCTTGGTGTAGGCGTGCTGAAGGTCGCGTATGCAACCCTCTGCGCGGTCAGTATCAAGCTCAGTGTAAACGCAGTCCTGTGATCCCAGCTCATTGCTGAACCTGCGGGCAGGAGCGGTGGAATATATGCGTCTGGCCTCAGGATCAATCTTATCCTTGAGTATGCTGTACTTTTCAATCAGCTCTCCGTAAGAGAATCCGGTAACGTTCATGGCATCAATATGCAGAAGGCCGCCTTTGGCAAGCTCGGCCAGAATACCTAACACACCGCCTGCTCGGCCTACATCCTGAACGTGATACTTCTGGGTGTTGGGGGCCACCTTACAGAGGCAGGGAACCGAGCAGGAAAGACGGTCAATATCATCCATCCTGAAATCCACACCGGCCTCATAAGCCACAGCCAGCAGGTGCAGTATGGTGTTTGTGGAGCCGCCCATGGCTATATCCAGATTCATGGCGTTCTCAAAATTCTTCTTCTTGGCTATGCTCAGCGGCAGAACGCTTTCATCACCATCCTGATAGTACCTGAAGGCGTTCTTCACAATGAGCGCCGCAGCATCCTTCATCAGCTGTATGCGGTTCTTGTGCGTGGCCAGGATGGTGCCGTTACCGGGCAGAGCCAGACCCAGAACCTCAGTCAGACAGTTCATGGAGTTGGCCGTGAACATACCTGAGCAGCATCCGCAACCCGGGCAGGCCGAGCGCTCAATAGCCTCTACATCGGCATCCGATACGCTCTCATCGGCCGATTTTATCATTGCGTCTATAAGGTCCAGATGTGCATCTCCCAGCTCGCCGGCCTCCATAGGGCCGCCGCTTACGAATACGGTGGGGATGTTAAGGCGCATGGTGGCCATAAGCATACCAGGAGTGATCTTGTCACAGTTGCTGATGCATACCAGCGCATCGGCCTTGTGGGCATTTACCATATACTCTACGCTGTCGGCAATTATGTCGCGTGAGGGCAGTGAGTAGAGCATACCGTCATGACCCATTGCAATGCCGTCATCCACAGCAATGGTGTTGAACTCCGCCGCAAAGCAGCCCAGACGCTCTATCTCTGCCTTGATTATCTGTCCTGCCTCATGAAGATGCACGTGACCCGGTACAAACTGCGTGAAAGAGTTTGCAATGGCTATGACGGGCTTGCCCATCTGCTCCTTTTTCATACCGTTGGCAACCCAAAGGGCACGGGCTCCCGCCATGCGGCGCCCAACCGTACACTGGTCACTTCTGAGTGGAATCTTCATAATATTCAATTTTTCCGTATATATATTCATAATTACCCCATCCGGCGTAATTGAAATGCAAAGTTACCTATTTAATAGGTAGCACAAAACATTTATATGCAAAATATGCAAAATACAGTGTCAACCTCGTGCAATTGGGGCCTGACCCCTTTTGCACATTTTTTTGTGCAAAAGGGGTCAGGCCCCAATTGCACGCTCTTCATATTGTAAAGAAATTTCCAGTAGCTTTCCAGCATCAGGCAATATGTTTTCCATATAAGCGGTACATTAATTTGATTTCGCTCCTTAAGGAGAAAATTTACGCCCCTTCTAGAGAAAATATTTTTCCCTTAAGGGGCGCAAAATTTTCTGTTCAAATAGGGGAGATTAGGATTAAACAAATGTTTTGTGTTTTTCTGACAACCGGAATGATTAACCAAAATAAGATGTAAGAATATTTTTTCGCAAATTATGGATAAAACAGTCACGTTCATCTTTCGCACTAATGCCGCTTTTTTCCCGCTCTACCCATAGGGATGCCATAGGGTAGCCATAGGGATGCCATAGGGATGCCATAGGGTAGCCATAGGGATGCCATACCCATGAGCGAGTCTGGACTATGGGTATACTATTGCTGGGAGGTGGCTATTGGGAGCTATGTCCGAGAGAATACTTAGATTTTAATTTAAGTTGACGGTTGACATTTGACGTTTTTTTTCTCTGCGCAGAAAAAAATCTTGCTCTGCGGGGGCGTGTAAAATGTCAAGCGTCAACTACTAAATGATACAAAAG
Source organism: Bacteroidales bacterium UBA1192 (assembly GCA_002310175.1). GTDB lineage: Bacteria > Bacteroidota > Bacteroidia > Bacteroidales > Bacteroidaceae > Colenecus. The sequence goes on along the minus strand of DBYG01000028.1, from coordinate 26,296 downwards.
GGGTCTGACCCAATTGCACTATTTTGTGCATAAAAGAAACACCTGCTTTTTTGCACAGTCAGATGAATAATATTACCTTTGCGAAACTATCAGTCAGAAATGCGCAATAGTCTAGCCTATAATCAGATTTCTGACGCGCTCTCCTGTAACGCGGGGGGGGTGTTAACAGATTGTTAATAAGTGTTTTAGACATATACCACGTGAACTCTGCACAGAGTTTGCGTGGTTTTTTTGTGCACATATAACCCAATACATATTTATACAAAATGGAAACAAAAAAGAAAAAAGAGTATGCAGCTCCCGTGACCGATGTGGTGGAGCTGAAGACAGAGGGAGTGTTATGCGGTAGCGGAAACCCGATTCCGCAATTCGGTGATTCATGGCAATGGGATTGATAATCAGAAAAGGAGTAATGACTATGAAACAGAAAAATATAATCAGCATATTGCTGGCAGGAGCAGCAATTATGTCTTTCGCATCATGCGATAACGAAAAAATTGAGACAAACCCCATTCAGACAGAGAAACAGATAGTACGCACAGAAACAGTATGTGTGCTTACTGAATCAGATGCCACAAAGGTGACTCTTACAAGTTCATTCAGTTGGGTGAATGGTGACCAAATTGCCGTATGGGCAGGAACTAACGCCACAACAGGCTCATTCCAGGATTGCACCGTAAGCAGCGGCAACATTACAGTTGCTTATGGCGCAGGTGAGGACCGTTATAACTATGCAGTTTATCCCGCATCAGTAAAGGATGCATCAAACTACGGCCAGAGCGTACTGAATGTAATTCTGCCTGCAACATATACTTACGCCCAGGTAAACGGTGAAAACACACCTCTGCCTATGGTTGCAGTAAATGACAAGGACAACAGCAACCTTACATTCTATAATGTAGGCGGACTGCTGCGCATAACCGTAAAAGCAATTCCTGCCGATGCCACAGGACTGGTATTCCAGTTCCCGGGCAAGAAGGTGAACGGCACATTTGCAGTAAGTGATCTTGGAACCACTACTCCGAGCATTTCAAACGCATCACCTGCTGATGCTACAGAGCAGCAAATCACAGTAACCTTTGATGCAGGCACAGCCACAGAGATGACACTCAACATACCTCTCCCCACGGGCAGTTATGATGCTGTGAACATCACTCCTGTTGGCAGCACAACCAAGGTTGGTTCTTACCGCACAATCAAGGCCGGCGGTTATACCGCAACACGTGCTCACGGAAAGCAGCTTGCCGCAACACTGGTATCATTCTCAGTTGCCGCCGACAAGAAGGTCATCTTCTCACCGGGCAACCTGCAGGCCACAACCACCGATCTGGGTGCAAACTGGACGTGGGGCTTTGCTGCCCACCAGTGGGACTGTGTGGGTAATGCCGCATCTAACACCAGCATCGACGGCAACGGCACGGTTTCCGCCAACGGCACCGTTGACCTCTTTGGCTGGGTGGGCGCATCGAATACAACATGGACAGGCGCAGCACAATACGGTATCAGCAATTCTACCACTACGAACAGAACCGACACCTACGGCAACGTTGCCGATGAAGCACTGAAGAGCGACTGGGGCAACACTATCGGGACAGGTTGGTACACGCTTAGCTATACCGAGTGGCTATACCTGTTCAACACCCGCGCCAGCGGCTCTACCGTCAACGGCACCAGCGATGCCCGCTACACCAACGCCACCATCAATATCGACGGTACTCCTGTAAAAGGTATGATTCTGTTCCCCAACGATGTTACCATCGATAACAGCGAGGCCTCCTCTTGGGGCGCCGTCAACAGCACCAGCAATTGGCTCACCCAGTGCACCTCTGCCCAGTGGACTATTCTCGAAGCCAAGGGTTGCGTGTTCCTACCGGCAGCTGGCAAACGTTACAGTGGTGTCAACAGTGTCGGGGACAGCGGCTTCTACTGGTCGAGTTCGTCCTACATAGGTAATGCAAATTACGCCAACTGCTTAACCTTCAACAATGGTACTTTGCAGAATACCAGTATTAGTCGCCTCTACGGGTACTCAGTGCGCCTGGTCAAGGACGTACAGTAACATACACTAACACAAATAGCCAAATCGGGGGACCAATGCAGCCTACGGGCGTGCGTCGGCCCCCGATTCTTTTGCACGTCAAGTGTCAACCGTCAACTGAGTGCACAAAAGCATGCAATTGGGGTCAGACCCCTTTTGCACTGCCTAATTATTCCGGTAAGGTTTCCAGTTGCAGGAGCAGGACATACGGTTTCAGCACCATTAGCGGAGGGCGTAAGTGGAGGGCCTTGGAGGATCCCGTTAAGAACGCCGCATGTTCGAGGAACGTTGGGCCCCATAGGGGACCATGAGGACGAGTTCGGCGTTTAGGGTCCGGAAAGGCCCGGAATAGCCCAGAGCTGCTGGTGCAGAAACCGTATGTCCTGCGGTGCTTGATAAACAAGTCTGCGGTACTTGATAAAGATGATGTGACAAAAATGACGTGTTTTCTTGTAAAAAATGTACTTTTGCATTTCGGCACGGATTTTGCGTGCCGTTAAACAGTAGTAATCAATAGAGATACCGCATAATGGGATTTAACGAGTTTATAGGGAAGCTTTTCGGAAACAAGCAGACCCGTGACATAAAGGAGATTCAGCCTTGGGTGGAGAAAATCAAGGCCGCATACCCTAAATATGAGAAACTGTCAAATGATGAGCTGCGCGCCGCTACACAGCAGATCAGGCAGAAGGTGCGCGATTTTGTCATACCTGAGAAAAAACGCATAGAAGAGCTTAAGGCTAAGGTAGAGCAGACTGAACTGGAGGAGCGCGAGCCCCTTTTCAACCAGATTGACAAGCTGGAGAAGGAGGTGCTTGACCGCTATGAGGTGGTTCTTGATGAGGTTCTGCCCGATGTATTCGCAATAGTAAAGGAGACTGCACGCCGCTTTACCGAGAATGAGCAGGTGGAGGTGACCGCAACCGATTTTGACCGCGACCTGGCCGCAAAGCATGATTTTGTAATAATAGACGGAGACAAGGCCCTGTGGCAGCAGCACTGGGTGGCCGGCGGTAATGACACCGTATGGAACATGATCCACTATGATGTGCAGCTGTTTGGCGGCGTAGTTCTGCATAAAGGCAAGATTGCCGAGATGGCCACCGGTGAAGGTAAGACCCTTGTGGCCACCCTTCCGGTGTTCCTTAACGCCCTGACTGGCAACGGCGTACACGTGGTTACGGTGAACGATTACCTGGCCAAGCGTGATGCCGAGTGGATGGGTCCGCTCTATATGTTCCACGGACTCTCTGTGGATTGCATAGACAAGCATCAGCCTAACTCTGAGGCCCGCCGTAACGCCTACCGCGCTGATATCACGTTCGGAACCAACAACGAGTTCGGTTTTGACTATCTGCGTGACAATATGGCCGGTCATCCAAATGAGCTGGTACAGCGCGGACACAACTACGCAATCGTGGATGAGGTGGACTCGGTGCTTATAGATGATGCCCGTACACCTCTTATAATATCAGGTCCCGTACCCAAGGGCGATGACCAGCAGTTTGAGCAGCTGCGCCCTCAGGTGGAACAGCTCTTTGAGGCTCAGAAGCGTCTGGCCACACAGTATCTGGCCGATGCCCGCAAGAAGGTACACTCCGAGAATCAGGATGAGGTGGCTGAGGGATTCCTGTCACTCTTCCGCAGCTTCAAGGCCCTGCCCAAGAACAAGGCTCTCATCAAGTTCCTGAGTGAGCCGGGCATGAAGGTGGGCATGCAGAAGACCGAGGAGATATACATGGAGCAGCAGAACAAGCGTATGCCTGAGGCTGTGGAGCCTCTCTACTTTGTGATAGACGAGAAACTTAACAGCGTGGACCTGACCGATAAGGGTGTGGAGCTGATAAGCGGCACCAACAAGGATCCCGAGTTTTTTATCCTTCCCGATATAGCCAGCCAGCTTTCCGAGCTTGAGAACGAGAAAGATCTGAGTCAGGAGGAGCGTCTGGCCAAGAAAGATGAACTGCTTACCAACTACGCCGTAAAGAGCGAGCGCATACATACTATCAACCAGCTGCTCAAGGCCTACTGCATGTTTGAGCGCGATGTGGATTATATAGTGACTGAGGATGGTAAGGTCAAGATTGTGGATGAGCAGACCGGCCGTATCAT
>DBYG01000028.1:0-22056 GCA_002310175.1 Bacteroidales bacterium UBA1192 | reverse complement strand
AAGCTGGCCGGTATGACCGGTACGGCTGAGACTGAGGCCGGCGAGTTCTGGGATATCTACAAGTTGGATGTGGTGGTAATACCCACCAACAAGCCTATAGCCCGTATTGACCAGAACGATCGCATTTACAAGACCAAACGCGAGAAGTACAAGGCCGTAATAGAGGAGATTGTAAAACTGGTAGGCGAGGGCCGTCCGGTACTGGTAGGTACCACATCGGTCGAGATAAGCGAGCAGTTGAGCCGAATGCTTACCATGCGTAAGATAGAGCACAACGTACTGAACGCCAAGCTGCACCAGAAAGAGGCCGATATAGTGGCCAAGGCCGGTCAGAAGAGTATAGTGACTATTGCCACCAATATGGCAGGCCGTGGTACCGATATCAAGCTGTCACCTGAGGTGCGTGAGGCTGGCGGTCTGGCCATAGTAGGTACTGAGCGTCATGAGAGCCGTCGTGTGGACCGTCAGCTGAGAGGTCGTGCCGGCCGTCAGGGTGATCCGGGTTCATCAGTATTCTTTATTTCACTGGAGGATAACCTGATGCGTCTGTTCGGATCAGACCGCATAGCCCCGCTCATGGACAAGTTGGGGCTTGAAGAGGATGAGATGATTGAGAACAGCTTCATCACAAAACGCATTGAACAGGCTCAGAAGAAGGTTGAGGAGAACCACTTCGGTATTCGTAAACGCCTGCTCGAGTATGATGACGTGATGAACAAGCAACGTACCGTAATATATGAGAAGCGCCGTCACGCTCTTATAGGCGAGCGAATAGGTATGGACATTGCCAACATGATCTGGGACCGTTGTTCTGTTATATCAGAGAACTGCGCTGACTACGAGAGTCTTCAGATGGAGGCGTTCCGGGTGCTGGCCACAGAGCTGCCGTTCGCTGAGAGTGAATATGACAAGATAAAGTCCGATGATATACCGGAGCGTCTGTTCAATGCCGCAATGGAGAATTTCAAACGTAAGTGTGAGCGTATGGCCCAGATTGTGAACCCTGTTATCAGGAAGGTGTATGAGGAACAGGGTGAGCATTACGAGAACATCCTGATTCCTGTCACTGACGGACGTAAGGTTTATCAGATCCCGTGTAACCTCAAGGAGGCATACGAATCAGAGAGCAAGAGCGTGGTGAAAGCATTCCAGAAGGCGATACTGCTTCATACCATTGATGACTGCTGGAAGGAGAACCTGCGTGAACTGGATGAATTGAAGCACTCAGTACAGAATGCCAGCTATGAACAGAAAGACCCGTTGCTTATATTCAAGCTGGAGTCAGTCACGCTGTTCGACAATATGGTGAACAAGATGAATGACCAGACGGTATCCATTCTGATGCGCGGCCAGATTCCGGAACCTGATCCGGAGAGGGTAAGGGAGGCACCTGTGCAGAACCGCCAGCAGCGCCGTCAATATATGGAGAACCGCACAGACATGACGGATCCCAATCAGCGTGCCGCAGCTGCCCGCGATACACGTCAGCAGGTTCGCGAGCCTATACGCGTAGATAAGACTCCGGGCCGTAATGACCCGTGTCCTTGTGGAAGCGGCAAGAAGTTCAAGAATTGTCACGGTCAGGGGTTGTAAGAAAAAACAGTATAAGTTATGAAATTGAGCGAGTCATCATTTCAGGAGATTCTGAATCTCATCAATGAAGCTCTCAAGGAGTATCACAAACCTCAGGAGCAGTCGGTAGTTACTGACATTCATATCCAACCTAACAGGGAAACCGGTGAGGTTGCGGTCTTGGATGATGACCGCATACTTGCAACAGTTCAGCTCTCGGACCTTCAGGATATTCCTGAGGAGAACTTCTATGAAGTTATGGAAAAGGAGTTGCGCCGTGTATTGCAGCAGTTGGACAGCCGGCTGCCATTGGAAAATCTTGCTATATGGAAACCGTTCTCGTTCGTCCTGGTAGATGATGATGGCGAGACTGTTGCTGAACTTTTACTTTTTGATGAGGACAAAACCCTGCTTAGCCAAAGTCTGATGCAAGGTCTGGATGAGGAGTTGGATACTTTCCTCAAAGATTTGCTGTCAGAGTGAATATGAAATGCTAAAAATGGCTAAATGAGCCATTTTGGTCGGGAAACTCTGCACATCGTGTGGAGTTTTCTTGTATCTTTGCGGCCTGAAATAAAGGACGCATCAATGATCATCAATCCTACAAACAGGGACGAAATACGCGAAAGAGCTATTGAGACCACTTCAGGGATTATTCTGACGAGTGGTGACCTTTCCGTAAGGATGAATGATGTGGCGCAAGAACTGTCGGTGTCAAAACGTACTCTCTATGAGATATTCGGCAGCAAGGAGGAGCTTCTTGTGGAGTGCATGAAAAGACACATAGCCCACATGTCAAAGATAATCACCGATGAGATGGGCCGTGAAGAGGATGTCCTGACTGTCTTTATCAAGCATTTGGAAGTACTTATTGCCGAATCACGCGAGAGGGACCACAATAAGTTTGAAGACATGGACAAGTACCCCAAACTTAAGAAACTGTTCCATGAGCATCTGGCTGATATGGCCAACCGGATGCGCGGTTTCATGGAATTGGGTGTCAGGCAGGGGGTGTTCCGCGATGACCTTAACATGGATGTGTTGATGAAGTCTTTCAGTGCTATGGGCACTATGGCCAACAAGGAGTCCGAGAGCGGCCAGTTCCGTTATGATGAACTCATAGACGGTACCATAGTGGTGTTGCTCAGGGGCATAGCCACGCCCAAGGGTATGGAAAAACTGGATAAGTATAGGTATAAATCAAACAATAGATGATGAGAAGAGGTTTTTTATGCAAAACCGCGTTCCTGGCGGTGGTCACTGTCCTTGCAGTGACAGCTTCGGCACAGGAGATTTCCGGTACTGCTTTAAAGGTTACCCTTGAGGATGCTTTGCGTATAGCCCTCAGTGATAACCCTACAATCAAGGTGGCTGAGCAGCAGATTGAGGTTAAGAAGGTAAGCAAGGATGAGGCTTGGCAGGCGCTTCTGCCCAGCGTTGATTTTAGTGGAACCATCCAGTACACGGTTCTGGCTGCCGTGATGAAACTTAACATGGGCGGTCAGGTCCAGTCTTTCAAGATGGGTCAGGATAATACAAGCACGTGGAACGGTCAGTTCCAGGTGAGTCTGCCTCTGTTTGCTCCTACGGTATATGCCACGATGAATCTTACCAAAAGTGATCTGGATAATGCCGTCGAGCAGAGCCGCAGCTCCAAACTGGATCTGGTGAATCAGGTTACCAAGGCGTATTATCAGGTTATTCTGGCGCAGGACAGCTATGATGTGCTGTGCAAGAGCCTGGAGCAGGCCGAGAGGAATTTCAATGTGGTCAAGTCTCTTTATGAACTGGGCGGAACCAGTGAGTATGACAAGATAAGCGCTGAGGTTCAGTTACGCTCATTGAATCCTACCGTTATCCAGGCACGTAATGCGGTAACATTGGCCAAGCTTCAGCTTATGATCCTTATGGGAATGGACCCTGAGACAGAGATTGTGGTTGATGGTAGCCTGGAGGATTATGAGGACAGATTATACGGCGAGGCTCTTGCAGCAGGCAGCTACTCACTTGACAACAATACTAACATACGTCAGCTCAAACTTAATGAGACTATGCTGAATCAGACACTCAAGGTACAGAAAATGAACTTCCTGCCAACTATGGCACTGGCTGGGACATATTCATTGCAGTCCCTATACAATAAGGACTGGAATGTGGGTGAGTATGAATGGGCCAAGAGTTCATCGTTGGTCCTGTCACTGTCAGTGCCTATATTCCGCATGGGTAACTTTACCAAGTTACGCAGCACCAAGTTGCAGATAAGCCAGTTGAATGAGAATATAGGCTATACTGAGAAACAGCTTAACATGCAGGTGCGCAGCTACGTGGATAATATGAAGGCCAATGCCGAGCAGGTGGCCAGCAACCATGAAGCCATAGAGCAGGCCGAGAAGGGACGTGAGATAGCAAGCAAGCGTTATGAGATAGGTAAGGGTACTATCCTGGAGCTTAATAACTCTGAGGTTCAGCTTACCCAGGCCAGGCTGACTTACAGCCAGTCTATATACAACTATCTGGCCGCCAAGGCTGATCTGGATAAGGTGCTTGGCAATGATGAGAACATACCGTCAACAAAGTAAAAAAGAACAAACAGATATAAATTATGAAAGCATTCAGAATTACAGGAATTGCTATCTGCTCCATGCTTATGATGGTGGCATGCGGGCAGAAGAAAGTTGAGACAGCAGCTCAGAGCCCTATGGTTGACCCTAATGCAAGACCGTTGGTCAAATTGGCTACGGTAAAGGAAGAGCCGGTTGATCAGATACAGGTTTATTCGGCAACTATAGTTGGTGAGATTAAGAACAACATTGCTCCGGCTACCCCGGCACGCATAAGTAAGATAAACGTTGAGGTGGGTGACAATGTACGCCGCGGCCAGATTCTGGTCCAGATGGATGAGACTACTCTGAGCCAGCAGGAAATGCAGCTCAAGAACCTGGAGACGGAATTCAACCGCATAGACCAGCTTTATCAGGTGGGAGGTGTTTCAAAGTCAGAGTGGGATAACCTGAACCTTCAGCTTGAGGTGGCCCGCAAATCACTCAAGACCCTTAAGGAAAACACTCAGCTGGCCAGTCCGATAGACGGTGTGGTTACCACCCGCAACTATGACAATGGTGACCTGTATGGAGGACAGCCTATTCTGGTGGTCCAGAAGATTGCTCCCGTAAAGCTGACCATCAACGTATCTGAGCAGTATTATTCAAAGGTAAAGAAGGGTGATGAGGTAAAGATTGAGCTGGATGCCTATCCAGGCGAGACATTTACCGGTAAGGTTTCACTGATATATCCTACGGTGGATGCTATGACACATACGTTCCCGGTTGAAGTGAATGTGGCTAACCAGAACCTCAAGTTGCGTCCCGGTATGTTTGCACGTGCAACCCTTAATCTGGGTACTCTCAACCATGTGGTTGTACCTGATCTGGCCATTGAGAAGCGTGCCGGTTCAGGTGACCGTTTCGTATATGTTTACAACAACGGCAAGGTTAGTTATAATAAGGTGGAACTGGGTCAGCGTCTGGGTGACCGATATGAGCTGATATCAGGTGTGCCTAACGGCGCACAGGTTGTAATTGCTGGTCAGGCCAAACTGTCTGACGGCAAGGAGGTTGAAGTTGAAAAGTAAATAGCGTGTTACCATGAGTCTATATGAAGGTTCGGTCAAAAGACCGATTTTTACGGCACTCTGTTTTGTGGCAGTTGTGGTGTTCGGCTTGTTCTCATACTCCAAGCTGCCCATTGACCAGCTGCCCGACATAGAGTCCAACACCATAATGGTGTTCACGTACTATAACGGTGCCAACGCATCGGATATAGAGAACAATGTGACCCGTCCACTTGAGAACACACTTAACAGCTGCAGTCACATAAAGCATATCACATCACGTTCATCGGAGAACGTATCGGTCATTACGCTTGAGTTTGAGTTCGGCCATTCAATCGATGACCTTACCAACGATGTGCGTGACAAGCTGAGCATGATTACCAACTCGTTGCCCGACGGCGCGGGGCAGCCTATCATATTCAAGTTCGATACCAGTATGATGCCTATCATGCTGCTGTCGGTTCAGGCAGGTGAGAGTCAGGCTGCACTGTACAAGATACTTGATGAGAATGTGGTCAACCCGCTGGCACGTATTCCTGGAGTGGGTACAGTGTCAGTTACAGGTGCACCGCAGCGTGAAATATATGTCTATTGCGATCCCGCCAAACTGGAGGCTTATAACCTGACCATTGAGGTTATTGCTGCAATGATTGGTCAGGAAAACCGTAGCATACCGGGGGGAAACCTGGATGTAGGTAATGAGACTTACGCCCTGCGTGTGGACGGCGAGTTCAAGGATCCGCGCGATATGGCCAATCTGGTGGTGGCATCAATAGGCGGGCGCAACGTCTATCTGAGTGACCTGGCCGAGATTGTGGACCGTACTCAGGAGCGTGCCCAGGAGTCTTACAACAACGGTGTGCAGGGTGCCATGATGGTTATCCAGAAGCAGACCGGTGCCAACACTGTGGAGATTTGCCGTAAAGTGAATGAGGCTCTTCCCGGCCTTCAGAAGAACCTGCCCAGCGATATCAAGATAGGTATGATCCATGACGGATCGGAGGATATCATCCAGACCGTAAACTCTCTGGCCGAGACTATCCTCTACGCCCTGCTGTTTGTGGTACTGGTGGTTTACCTCTTTACCGGTCGCTGGCGTGCAACGGTGGTTGTGGCTATCACTATTCCTCTGTCACTGATAGCATCGTTCATATATCTGTTTGTGACCGATGGTTCACTGAACATTATATCTCTAAGTTCACTGACCATTGCCATCGGTATGGTGGTGGATGATACCATTGTGGTATTGGAGAACATCACCACGCATATTGAGCGCGGTGCTAATCCCAAGCAGGCCGCCATACATGCTACAAATGAGGTGGCAGTATCGGTTATGGCATCCACAATGACCATATTCGCGGTGTTCTTCCCGCTGACCATGATGTCTGGTATGGCCGGAGTAATGTTCAAGCAGCTGGGTTGGATGATGTGTATCATCATCGCCATATCTCTGGTGGTGTCACTGACCCTTACTCCGATGCTCTGCTCACGTATGCTCAAGCTGGAGAAAAAGGGCAGCCGCATACATACTTTCCTGTACCGTCCCATCCAGAAGGCTCTGGACGGGCTGGATCACTGGTATTCACGCCTTATCAATGTGGCAGTGCGTCACCGCAAGACTATCGTGCTCATAGCCATAGTGCTATTCGTGGCATCCCTGTTTACTGCCGGAAACCTCAAGTCAGAGTTCTTCCCGTCCGATGAGCAGTCACGTATATCGGCCACCATCTACATGCCTATCAACACCAACACCAACCGCTCACGCAGCGTGGCTCAGGAACTGTCGGACCTGTGGATGGAACGTTATGCCGATGACCTGGTAACCTGTAACTACCGTGTGGGTGCTGCCGATGAGAACAACACCTTTGCATCAATGCAGACCAATGGTACTCACATCATATCTTTCACCATTTCACTTAAGGAGCTCGGTGAGCGCAACATCTCATCTGACCAGGTCGTGGCCGAGATGCGTGCTGACCTGAATGCCCGCCCTGAGATTGAACGCTTTATGGTTACTGCCGGCGGCGGTATGAGTATGGGTGGCCAGTCAACCGCAGAGTTTGAGATTTACGGTTATGACTTTGGTCAGACAGATAAGCTGGCTGCCGAATTCCTGGCTGCAATGAAGCAAGTGCCGGGTGTGGGTGAGGCCTACATCAGCCGTGACAACTATCAGCCTGAATATGAGGTGGTGTTTGACCGCGAGAAACTGGCTCAGCATGGACTGAACCTCTCAACCGCCGCAACATACCTGCGTAACCGTATCTATGGTGCTACAGCATCCTATTTCCGTGAGGACGGTGAGGAGTATTATATTAAGGTGCGTTATGCTCCGGAGTACCGTACCCAGCTGGATGACATTGAGAACATCCTGCTTTACGGCAGCGGCACCAATGCCGTACGTGTACGTGACGTAGGTCATCTGGAGGAGGTTTTCACTCCGCCTACCATCCAGCGTAAGGACCGTCAGCGTATCAATACCGTTACCTGCGTGATAGCCGGTGGGGCCGCCCTGAGTGATGTGGTTGCGGCCGGTCAGGCTGTAATTGACAATATGGAACTTCCCGAGGGCGTTTCCATACAGATATCCGGTGACTATGAGGACCAGCAGGAGTCATTTGCCGATATGGCTACCCTGGCTCTGCTTATCATAATGCTTGTGTTCATTGTGATGGCTGCCCAGTTTGAGTCCCTGACACTGCCGTTCATTATAATGTTCTCAATACCGTTCGCACTCAGCGGCGTGCTGATAGCCCTGGCACTTACCGGTACATCCATCAACCTGATGAGTATGCTGGGTGCCATAATGCTGATTGGTATCGTGGTTAAGAACGGTATCGTGCTCATTGACTATACGGGTCTGTGCCGCGAGCGCGGAATGTCAGCCATTACGGCTACCGTGACTGCTGCCCGCAGCCGTCTGCGTCCTGTGCTTATGACCACCATGACAACTATTTTGGGTATGATTCCTATGGCACTCAGCCACGGACAGGGTTCGGCATTGTGGCGTCCGTTAGGTATTTCCGTAATAGGCGGTCTGACAGTTTCCACACTCCTTACCCTGGTGCTTGTACCTACTCTGTACTGCATATTCCAGAGCACTGGAATCAAGAAAGCCCGCCGCAAGCACCGCAAACAGCTTGAGCTGGCTGCTTTCTGGGCCCAGAACAAGGATCAGTTCATTCATGACAAGACTGCAAAACACTAATCCGGTACAATTATGAAAGCAATATTTATAGCATTCGACCAGTCTTATACGGAGCGTATCATTGACTTGCTTACCACAAACAACTGCCGCGGCTTCTCCATGGTGGAGCAGCTGCAGGGCAGGGGTTCAGTCAAGGGCGAGCCTCACTACGGCAACCATGCCTGGCCATCCATGTGCTCGGGCATAATCACCATGGTTGATGACAGCAAGGTGGATATTGTTCTGGATAAACTCCACGCAATGGACGTAGCGACCGAAAAGCTCGGTCTCCGCGCCTTTGTCTGGAATATCGAGCAGAGCATCTGAACGGAAGAGAATAGGGTTATACCCTTCCAAAGTCTCGCACCCACGCGTGACCAGTGGGAGGGGCCCGGAACAAAAAGTATCGATTCTGGAACTACGTTTCGGAATCGATACTTTTTGTTTTGGGAGGGCCGGCCGAAGGCCGCTTTGAGAAGGGTATAACCCTATTCTCTTTCGTTCAGATGCTCTCTTAAAGGTTTGAGGTCCAGCCTTGGGCTTTCAGTTCTACCTCCTGCCCGGATTTGGTTACCAGGTGGCGGCCAAGCTCGGGACGGGTCATGTGGCCGATGAGTTTTACGTCCTTTAGCTGGATGATTTTGTCGTGGTCGGTCAGTGGGACGGTGAACAGGAGCTCGTAGTCCTCGCCTCCGTTCAGGGCGCAGGTGTAGACGTCCATGTTGAGTTCTTCGGCCATTACGGCGGTCTGGTAATCTATGGGGATACGCTCCTGATATACGCTGCAGCCGGTGTTGCTCTGCTTGCAGATGTGTATTAGTTCTGATGACAAGCCGTCGGAGATATCCATCATTGCGGTGGGCTGGATGCCTGCCTCACGCAGTTCCTTTATTATATCGCCGCGGGCCTCGGGCTTGAGCTGGCGCTCCAGTAAGTATTCCTTTCCCGCAAAGTCGGGGTTGAAAGGCTCGTTGGCATCATGCGGGGTGCTGTTGAATACAGCTTTCTCACGCTCCAGCAGCTGCAGACCCATATAGGCGGCACCCAGATTGCCCGATACGCATATCAGGTCATTCTGGCCTGCTCCGTTGCGGTAGACGGCTTTTCCCCTCCCGGCCTCACCTATGCAGGTTATGCTGATGGTCAGGCCGGTCAGTGACGATGTGGTATCACCGCCTACCAGATCCACCCCGTGACGCTGGCATGCCAGCAGTAAGCCGGCATAGAAATCCTCCATATCCTCTACCGAGAAACGTTTGCTCAATGCTATCGATACGGTCATCTGGCGGGGAATACCGTTCATGGCGTAGATATCAGATATATTGACCATTGCGCTTTTATATCCAAGATGTTTGAGGGGAACGTATGTCAGGTCAAAATGCACGCCCTCCATAAGCATGTCGGTGGTTACCAGAACCTCCTTGTCCGGGTGTGAATAGTCAAGAACCGCGCAGTCATCGCCCACTCCGTAAAGGGTAGAACTATTCTGCGTTTTTATGTCTTTTGTAAGGTGGGCAATCAGTCCGAATTCGCCCAATGATGAAATCTCGGTCCTTTCAGATGTTGTCATGACTGTTTATTTTGAATGATTCAACATGTTCTGTTATTATGCGGTCAAAAAGTTTGCCGTCTGTCAGAAACCTGACAGCTATAGGAAGAATAAAAATCCTTTTCCTCAGTTCATGTGGTAAATCTGAATCCCTGAACCTAACGGCATCTTTTTCAGTGGTAACTACAATTGCCTGCGGACCAAGTTCGTCAATGGAGGCGCATATCTTGCGGATATCTTTTCCTGTAAAACCGTGATGGTCGGGAAATGACATCGTGAATACATTGTCTGACAAACTGCTGAGATATTCTTTCATCATGTCAGGAGAGGCTATCCCGGTTACGGCCAGTATAGGTGTGGATGTATCGGGCGTATATTCTATGTTCTCATCGAGACCATATATGTCGCCATATTCCATTGTGGTGAAGAAAATTCTCTGGTTGCTGTCCGTGATGAGTTCAGAAGCGGTTTTCCTCATTTCTGCATTATCAAGGTCCGATGGACACTTGGACACGATGATAATGTCGGCCCTCTTACGGTTGAGGGGATTTTCCCTGAGCTTGCCGGCAGGCAACAGGCAGTCTTGGAGAATGTTCCGGTTATAGTCTATAAGCAGAATGTTGAGAGATGGCGTAATTCTGCGGTGCTGGAATGCATCATCAAGAACTACAACCTTAGGATTCACCTTATCAATAAGAATATTGATTCCGTGGGCCCGGTTTTCATCGACAGCTATACATACATTCTTAAGCTGTTTGAAAAGCATCAACGGCTCATCGCCTGCTGTCAGGTATGTATCGGAGGAGGTGACCATACGGAAGCCTTTGGTCTTGCGCCCGTAGCCGCGACTTAGGACGGACACCTTGCAGGCTGTGGAAAGAATTGATGCTATGTAGGCTGTATGTGGGGATTTTCCTGTCCCACCCACAGTGATGTTTCCCACCGATATTACAGGCAAAGGGAAACGTTCTGAGCGAAATATTCCTATGTCAAAAAAAAGATTCCTGACAAAGGTGACGGTCGCCCAAATCCAGCTAAGAGGTTTCAGAAGAGTGTATATTCTGAATGGAGGTTTCATATAGAATGGCAAATTTAATTAAAATTGGCCAATGTTGACTATTCCGAGGTCTTTTGAGACGGGTATGTAGAGTAAAACCCTATTTTTTTACATGTTTTAATAACGATGTGTTGTTATATTCGGTAAAAATGTTGTAATTTGCAACCGTTTTGGACGCTATGGGTGGATAGTGCCTTCAAGGAAAGATGCTCGAGTGGTTGAAGAGGCACGCCTGGAAAGCGTGTATACGCCAAAAGCGTATCCGGGGTTCGAATCCCCGTCTTTCCGCCTGTATATAAGGGAGGCGGACTTATGTAAGGGCGTCCTGTAACTGTTTTTGGGAGATTATTTTAATTAAAAGAACATACTAACAACTAAAAACAAACTCAAATGAAAAAGGTATTTGCATTCATTGCAATGACGGGTCTCCTTATCGGAGCAAACCAGACAATTAATGCTCAGGACGCAGTGGAATCTGCTGCTGAAGAGGTTCAGGAACAAGTTGTAGAAGCTGCAGAGGAGACAACTGATGAGATTGTTCAGGCTCCTGTTGAAGAGCAGAAGAGTATCCACAAGAACATCAAGGTTAAGTTCATTGAAGGTAACGCAGGCTTCATGTCACTTGTGGCAGTTGCTATGATTATCGGTCTCGCTCTCTGCATCGAGCGTATCATCTTCCTCAGTCTTTGCGAAATCAACAGCAAGAAGCTTCTTGAAGACATTCAGGCATCGCTTGAGAATGGTGACATTGAGGGCGCAAAGAAGATCTGCCGTGACACACGCGGACCTGTTGCTTCAATATGCTATCAGGGTCTTATGAGAATTGATCAGGGCCTTGACGTAGTGGAGCGTTCAGTAGTATCCTATGGCAGTGTCCAGGCTTCTAACCTTGAGAAGAACCTTTCATGGATCACACTGTTCATAGCAATGTCTCCTTCACTCGGATTCCTTGGTACTGTGATCGGTATGGTGCAGGCATTCGATGATATCCAGCAGGCAGGTGATATCTCCCCGACAGTTGTTGCTGGTGGTATGAAGGTTGCCCTTATCACCACAATTTTCGGTATTATCGTAGCACTTATCCTTCAGGTATTCTATAACTACATCCTCAGTAAGGTGGAGGCTCTGAACACTGATATGGAAAATTCATCAGTGAGTCTGCTTGACATCATCCTGAAGTATAACCTCAAGTTCAAGAAGTAATAAACAACCATAGCTATGGAAAAAGACGATAACAAACAGATAAAGGTCTCATCCTGGGTTCTCGGTATCCTGTTTATCCTTTCTGCCGTAGTACTTGTTCTGTTCTATGGTGTCGGATTTGACAAAACCGAGTTCCTGAATGGCAAGAACCTTACAGCTCCACAACACACCGGTACGCTTATACTCTGGATGTATGCTCTGGTTGTGATATGCATCGGAGCAGTGCTCCTGTTCAGCCTGGTAAGTGGCTTCAAGAGCATGAGGTACAGGAGCATCGAAAAGAAAAAACCCGTTAACGAGGATGTCAGGAAGGAGGGTAAGGTAAGCTATGCCGCTCCCGTATTTCTTCTCATGATAGCCATTATCGTGGTATCTTACTTCCTTGCCGATACCAGTCCTCTGCGTCTCGGTAACCAGCATCTTTATGAGGTAGCTTCAATGCTTAAGTTGTCGGATGTGTGCCTGTATTCAATGTATGCCCTTGCATTGATTGCAATCCTGTGCGCAGTCCTTTCAATGATAGGCGTATTTAAAAAAAGGAAATAATTCAACCTTGAAAGAGAATCATTATGGGAAAGAGTGGTAGAAAAGTTCCCGGACTGAATTCATCTTCAACAGCAGATATTTCGTTCATTCTGCTCATATTCTTCCTTGTGACTACATCAATGGACACGGATACGGGTCTTTCTCGCCGTTTACCTGAGTGGGATCCTAATGCCGAGGAACAGGAGGTTAAGATCAAGGAGCGTAATGTCATGGTCGTAAACGTAAATAAGGCCAATGAGATATGGGTTAAGAACGGCGTCATAAACAAACAGATTGAAGTGAGTGAGCTCAAGGATCTAGCCAAGGAGTTCATCGCCAATCCGAATGACAATGTAAATCTGCCTGTCAAGGAAGATTATGAGGTTCCGGGCTTTAGGACCATCGTAACTACGGTCAAGCATGTTATTTCACTGCAGACTGACCGATCCACTAATTACGAGGTCTATTTTAAGGTTCAGAATGAGTTGACGAAGGCTTATAACGAGCTGAGGGACGAATGGTGCAAGCAGGTCTTGGGTAAAGGCTGGGATGATTGCACCGAGGATGAGAAAACATACGCCAAAGGTATGTATCCTTCCAAGATCTCAGAGGCCGAGCCTAAACAGTATGGTTCAGCAGCTTTAGCACAGTAACTGATATGAGTAAGTTTAGAAACAACGGAAAGAGAGAGATGCCTGAGTTGAATACTTCGTCTCTTCCTGACTTGATTTTCACAGTCCTGTTCTTCTTCATGATGGTGACTACCATGCGTGAGGTTGAGTTGAAGGTTCAATTCACTACTCCTTCAGGTACTGAAATCGAGAAGCTTGAAAAGAAATCTCTGGTATCTCATATCTACATTGGTCCTCCGACAAAGGAGTACCGTGCTGCTTTGGGACCGGCACCTCGTATCCAGCTCAATGACAAGTTTGCTGAGCCGGACCATATACGTGATTTCGTAGTGTCGGAACGTGAGAGTATGGCTGAGAAGGACAAACCCTTCATGAAGATGTCACTAAAGATAGACACAAATACTCAGATGGGTATAGTCACTGACGTTAAGCAGGCCTTGCGTAAGGCATGGGCCTTGAATATCGTCTATTCAGCCACAAAGGACGGCAAGAAAAAATAGTGATTGCTTACTATATAAGAAAAGGCCTCGATTAAAGAGGCCTTTCTTTTTTTTGTGGTATCGGTAAGAACAGTTTTTCTGCTCATTGATTTGTTTCCACCTTTGTGTATGTAAGAAAAGAATAGGGGTAGGGATTCTTTTCGTCGGCAGGATAATCTTCACGTGAAGAGAGATGCCAGAATGGCGAACTCCGAAATGCCGGGAATGCAGCATCGGCTTGTTCGGGTATGTCATGTACGACAGTTAGTTCCAACCGTTGTGCCAATGGAAGAGCTTGGCTGTAAACCTGTGCTCCACCTATTATGAAAATATGCTCCTCCGGGGTACAAGTTGACAGTGCTTCTTCTAATGAGGTACATGTCTCGGTATTAGGGAATGAGCGGGATTTATCACGGGTAAGGACAATGTTTCTGCGGTTAGGAAGCGCGCCTTTAGGTAAGGATTCAAATGTGTTTCGACCCATGAGAACTGTATGGCCGGTAGTGAGTGCCTTGAAGCGTTTCATGTCGGCATTCAAGTGATACAGCAGACGGTTCCCAAAACCGATGGCTCCGTCCATGGATAGGGCAGCAATTATGGTTATCATACTGAAACTTCGGCTTTTATATGAGGATAGGGGTTATACCCTTCAAGTTGAAAATCTTCATACTTGAAGTCAAATATGCTCTTAACATCAGGATTGATAATCATACGCGGAAGCGGACGCGGCTGACGGGTGAGTTGGAGTCTGGCTTGGTCTAGATGGTTGAGATAGAGGTGGGTATCACCAGTGGTGTGTATGAAATCACCGGGTTTAAGTCCTGTAATCTGAGCCATCATCATTGTCAGGAGTGCATATGATGCTATATTAAAGGGTACGCCCAAAAATGTGTCGGCACTGCGTTGGTAAAGTTGCAGGCTCAGTTTTCCATCGGCCACATAGAACTGGAAGAATGCATGGCAGGGTGGAAGGTTCATGTTTTTGAGATCAGCCACATTCCAAGCACTTACGATGATGCGGCGGGAATCGGGGTTTTTCCTGATTGTTTCCACTGCTTCCGTTATCTGGTCAATGAATCCTCCTTCATAATCAGGCCATGAACGCCATTGGTAGCCGTAGATATGTCCAAGGTCACCGTCAGGATTAGCCCATTCATTCCATATACGCACTCCGCGCTCTTGCAGCCATTTGGCATTGGTATCACCGTTCAGAAACCACAGGAGTTCGTAAATGATTGATTTGAGATGTAGCTTTTTTGTTGTAAGCAGGGGGAATCCCTCTTCAAGATTGAAACGCATCTGGTGTCCGAATACACTTAATGTTCCGGTTCCGGTACGGTCACCTTTCTGTACTCCTTCACTTAATATCCTTTCCAGCAGGTTTAGGTATTGTTTCATCTGTTATTCTTATTCTTGTCTGCGAATATACTGAATTTTTGGCTTACCTTCGCAACTGATTTGGACTTAGATATGTCATTTCATCAGGATTTTGTCAACATTATCAGCGAGGTCCTTCCCGTAAGTGAGCGGGATGCGTTACTGGTTGCATTGGAACGTGAACCTGAGGTAAGTGTAAGGTTTAATCCTTTGATACCCGATGTTGAGCGTCTGGTGCTTGATTCTCTTGATTGCATTTCCGATGGTCGGGTACCTTGGGCTGACCATGCTGTCTATCTCGACCATAGACCTAAGTTTACCTTAGACCCGTTGTTACATCAGGGGTGCTATTACGTTCAGGAGGCTTCATCCATGTTCCTGGAGCAGGCTGTACGAAAATGTGTGATCGGTCCTGTCAAGGTCCTGGATCTTTGTGCTGCACCTGGTGGCAAATCAACATTGCTTGCATCACTGCTTCCAAAGGGAAGTATGCTGGTATGTAATGAGATCCAACGTGGCCGTGCACAGATTCTGGCAGAAAATATGACAAAGTGGGGTATGCCCGGTGTTGTTGTAACCTGTAATACTCCAGGACAGATTGGCGAATCGAACCTATCTTTTGATCTAATTGTGGTTGATGCCCCTTGTTCTGGCGAAGGAATGTTCCGTAAGGATGAAGTGGCCGTGGCAGAATGGAGCGCGCGGAACGTTGAAATGTGTGCAGGACGGCAACGACATATCATTGAAGAGGTGTGGCCTTCGCTTAAGCCCGGAGGTTATATGATTTATAGCACGTGCACTTTCAACCGATATGAAGATGAGGAGAATGTGCGATGGATAATAGATAGGTTCGGTGCCGATGCCATACCTCTTGATGTCAATCCGGATTGGAATATCCTTGGCTCACTCTCTGATGATGAACTTGCGGTATATCATTTCATGCAGCATCGGAATCGTGGTGAGGGTTTTTTCATCTGTCTCATGCGTAAGCCTGATGGTATAATTCGTCAAACTTCTTTCAAACCATTTAAAAGCAATTCATCCGTTCCGGTTTCATGCAGAGGATGGTTATCGTCTGAGGACAGTTTTGAATTCGATGTAAGAGGAGGTTCTGTTTATGCCTTTCCTTCAGATATTGCAGCAGATATGAATCAGGTCTACCATGAATTGTACGCGCTTATTCCCGGTGTTGAGATAGCTGTCCGCAAAGGTAATGACTGGATTCCGGCTCATGCATTGGCCATGTCCGTAGTATTAAAAATGGAATCCTTCAATTGTGTGGAGGTAACTCGGCAACAGGCTCTGTCATATCTGCATTGCGATGCTATCCATTTGGAGGATGCTCAGCGTGGAATAGTGTTGCTTACATATAATAACATACCATTGGGATTTGCCAAGAATCTTGGTAACAGGGCAAATAACATGTATCCTAAGGAGTGGAGAATACGGATGAACTCTTGAATCAATGGCCGAACATGCCGTAAGTAGTTCGGATTACCCTGAACTCTGTCCTTCTGTTGAGTTGGTTGCAGATTTCCTGCTGCTCTTCAGTAAGATTCTTTATGAATTGTTCGGATAGTATGTCGTCCTCATTCAGGAAATCATACTTCTCTGCCGCCTTACGACTAATAATCTTGGGTTGTATCTCACCGTATCCGCGGGCGGTAAGCCTGTCTTTTGCTATTCCGTGATTAATGAGATACTCAACCACACTTTCCGCCCTATTTTGAGACAAACGCTGGTTGTAGTCGTCATCGCCTTTATAATCGCAGTGGGCACCTATCTCTATGGTTACTCCAGGATTGTTGTTTAGTAGTATCACGAGTTCATCAAGTGACTGAGCCGATTCAGGCCGTAGTGTGGACTTGTCAAAGTCAAAGAAGATGTTATCAATAAGTACGGGCTTGGAAATGGACGAAAGGGGAAACTGCAGAATGTAGTCCCGGTCCTGATCAGTACTGTCAGCTGTCATCTCCTGCATATAGTTCATATAGCCTTTGGATGTCCCAAGCAACAGATAACTTACGCCAGGTGTCACTCTCCAGGTGAAAGATCCGTCGTCGCGTACGTTCAACTTCATATTTGTCCCGTCATTGCCAATCAGATGTACTATTGCCTGTGGTAGTTCATAACCGTCTTTTTCATAAACCCAGCCTACAATACGGTGTACTGTTTCCGGTAGTTCAAAAGACCAGATGTGATCACGTCCGCGTCCGTCTTTACGGTTTGAAGAGAAAAAGCCGCGAGTGTAATCTCCCTCGAATGTCATTCCGAAGTCATCGTAGGAAGAGTTGACAGGTGTTCCCATATTGATTACTGTCCAGGTGCTGTCACCGTTGCTTGTTGCACGAAAAATGTCCAACCCTCCCATGCCCGGATGACCGTCGGATGAGAAATAGAGTTCACCGTTGCGTCGGAATGTGGGGAACATTTCGTTGCCCGGAGTATTAATTTCGGGTCCCAGATTTTCGGCTCCAATCAGACGGCCACCAATGGGAACGCGCCATAGATCCATTCCACCGAATCCTCCATCCATATCGGATACAAAGTAAAGCCACTCTCCGTCGGGTGATGCGGCAGGATGTGCATAGTTATATAATGAGTCCGATGTCGAGCTGTAGGGCTTACCTGTTGACCATGCAGCATCGCTGCGGACTGATTCGTAAATGGTGGCCGGACGGGGAAGTTGTGGGTCTGATGAGCAGTAGGTGTAATACATGGTCTTGAAGTCAGGGCTGAACGCGCATGATCCATCCTCAAACGCGGTATTGGGACCTCCCTCTATCCGTTCAGGCTTCTGCCACTTGCCTTTTTCGTCCTTCCGAATCATAAAGAAGTCACAACTTTTCATACCGGTTATACCATTAATGTCATCGCCGGTACACTCTTTGCGTGTAGAAGTGAAAATTATCCGGTCATATTCCTCACTGGCATAGACTGGAGACCAGTCAGCATAACGGCCATTCATATAGTTGTCCTTCTTGACAGTATAGCGGGTAGGGTTGTCACCCCACTCCTTTATAAGGTTACAAGATTGTAACCCGTTCTGTGCCAAATGGTCATCTGGATTATATTCCAATGCAATCTTATAATTCTTTTCTGCGTCTTGGAGCTTTCCGCTTATACGTTGCATATCGGCCAGATGACGATATACTATGCTATCGGGGTACTTATAGCGGACTGCATTCTGGTACGCGGAAAGGGCACGAGGTACATAGCTGATGTGGCGATAGCTTTCTCCCAACTTGAAAGCTACGCTGGCGCGTAGCTCTTTTTCCTTGGATGATATGCCGGAGTATGCTTTTTTATACTTGACGGCAGCATCAGAATACTCACCTAATGCATAGCTCTGGTCGCCTTTTCGCAGACTGATTTCAGCCCCACAGCCGCAAAACAGCAACAGGGCCGCTACCATTACGTATGCAGCCGTTCTCTTCATCATCTGATGTAGTAACGTGAAAATGTCTCTTATATTGTTTGAGAACTATAGGGTAAGAGGGTAAGGCCTTTGTTTTTATAGGCGTGATGAATTATCGGCCAGTACGTCACGGACCAGGGTGGTGACCATCTGCTTGAGCTCATCCATGAACTGGGCGGGCTGATACTTGCCGCGCTCTATCTCACGCAGACGCTTCTCCCAGATTCCAGTCAGCTCGGCACTTTTAAGCAGTTCCTCATGAATAAGGTCTATAAGACCTATTCCCGTTGGGGTGGGAAAGAGGCTCTTTTTCTCCTTTCGCATATATCCGCGTTTGTAGAGGGTCTCTATGATGGCGGCTCGGGTTGACGGGCGGCCTATTCCGTTCTCCTTCATGGCATCGCGCAGCTCCTCATCATTTACCAGCTTGCCGGCGGTTTCCATTGCCCGCAGCAGGGTGGCCTCGGTGTAGGGTTTGGGCGGCGTAGTCCATTTCTCCTGCAGTTCGGGTAGGTGTGGCCCGTTCTCATCTACTGTGAACTGGGGCAGTATGCGCTCTTCATCATCGGCCTTCTCGTCCGATTTCTCCTTTTCAAACAGGACTCTCCAGCCCGGCTTGAGTATCTCGCGGCCTGTGGTCTTGAACTCTGCACGGCCGGCTTTGCCTAAGACTGTTGTCTGGGCGTAGAGGCAATCCGGGTAAAACACCGCAATGAAACGGCGGGCTATAAGGTCAAACACGGCGCGCTCCTGCTGACTCAGGTTGTTTGGATAGACTCCTGTGGGTATGATGGCGTGGTGATCGGTCACCTTGCTGTTGTCAAACACCTTCTTGGACTTGGGCAGTTTTACGCCCTCCAGCGGGGCGGTGAACTGTGCGTAGTCCTTTAGTCCCTTCAGTATGCCGGGGCATTTGGGGTAAATATCATCACTCAGGAACGTGGTATCCACACGCGGATATGTTGTAATTTTCTTCTCGTAGAGTGACTGGATGGTCTTGAGGGTGTCATCGGCCGAATACCCGTACTTGCGATTGCACTCCACCTGCAGTGACGTAAGGTCAAACAGGCGCGGGGCAAAGTCCCGGCCCTCCTTGCGGGTTACATCGGTAATGACAAAGTTCAGGAGACGGATCTCCTCCAGTAGCGCCTGGCCGTCCTCTTTTTGGGTAAACTTGCCTTTGGTATATGAAAAGGTGGTGTCGCGGTAAACGGTCTTGAGCTCCCAGTACTGCTCGGGTTTGAAGTTGTCAATCTCCTTCTGGCGGTTTACCACCAGTGCCAGAGTGGGGGTCTGAACACGGCCAATGGAGAGTACCTGACGGCTATTGCCCGTACGGTATTTTATGGTGTAAAGGCGGGTAGCGTTCATACCCAGCAGCCAGTCACCTATGGCGCGGCAGAGTCCGGCTTCATAGAGTGACTTGAACGCATCCTGGTCCTGCAGGTGGCTGAATCCCTCACGTATGGACTCCTCGGTCAGCGACGATATCCACAGACGCTTTACGGGACACTTGGCTCCGGCTTTCTGCATCACCCAGCGCTGGATTAGCTCACCCTCCTGGCCGGCATCACCGCAATTGATGATGCCATCGGCCTTCTGCATGAGTGACTCAATTATCTTGAACTGCTTATCTATCCCCTTGTCCTCAATCAGCTTGATTCCGAACCGGGGCGGAATCATGGGCAGGCTGCCCAGGCTCCAGTTCTTCCAGTTGGGAGTGTAATCATGGGGCTCCTTCAAGGTACAAAGATGACCGAAGGTCCAGGTTACTTGATAACCGTTACCCTCAATGTAACCGTCGTGTTTTGTCTTGGCACCCAGCACATCGGCAATATCCTTAGCCACGCTGGGCTTCTCAGCTATACATACAATCATAGATTGTTATTTCTTTTCCAGCTTGAAGATATCCCTGTTGATCTTGACTGACAGAGTGGTCTTGGTAAATGAGACCACGTTCCATTTCTTGACATACCAGTCTGTTCCTTCCTCCAGGTCACGCTCTATACCACTTTCTATAAGAGACTGAGCGGTCTCATACCACTGTACAGCCTCCATTGTTACAGTGTTGTATTCATAATATGAATACTTACTGGGCGACAAGCTTGTTATAGCATAGGATGCCCATTGCTGCTTTGGTGTAAGGGTGAGTACGCCATCGGAGTATTCCCATGTTCCCTTTTCCTTGTTACCTACAGTCTTGAGGCCTTGTACATCATCGTTGATGGAACCGGCAGTCTGATGGGTATGCCAGGTAGTATAGTTCTTTCCGTCAAACTCAATACGCCAGTTCTGGGGATATCCTTGAGCAAAATCGGCCGTAACACTGCCCTCCCAAGTTCCTCTCAGGGATTCTTCCGTTATACTGACTGTCTTGTCTTCGGGTGTATCATTCTTGTCTTCAGGATTGCAGGCAACGCCAAATGCTGCTATTGCCAAAATCAGAGGGAAATAGAATTTATTCATATCATTTGCAGTTTATCATAATTACAAAGAAAACAAAAATAGATAAAGCAAACAAGTTTTCAGCATAATCTTCCATCGGGTAAAATCGGTACAATTGGGGTCAGACCCCTTTTGTATTGTGGTCAAAGGGTTGAAAAGAACCAAAAGGTTGAATCGGATTGAGTCAGACAAAAGATGGTAATGCAGCCAGTTCCTGCCCGATAGCGCGTAATGTGGCGTAGATTTCTTCAAGACGGGCCTGGGACGGTTTTTTTGCTCCGCTAATATACTGTGCAAAGAGGCTTTGTGAGATACCCATACGGCGCGCTACGGCCGATGCGTTCAACTCTGGGTGGGCTATAAACAAACGATAGAGCTCGGTGTGATTTTTGGGATAGAAGAAACCTTCATAACTGAGATCCTCGTCAATATCGGGCCAGTGGATTCCATAGACATCGGCCTTAAAATTAGCTCTCTGCTGGGGCGTAGCATACCTTAGGCGGGGGTAATCGGTGTAATATTCACACGCCTCTTCACCGTTCTTGGTCTGAATCCATACGGCATCGTCTGTAAGCCAAATCCTTTCTACCTCTATCATTTTATCTGAACTTATTGAAGTATCTGTTCCAGTGTTGCGCTATAACCTCCTGATTATCCTCAATAATGGATTCCATCATTTTTATCTCCGACGGCTTGAACCCGTGATTATCCACTAACTGAACAGGAAAGATTGTAAACTTGGCATTAGCCCCACCTCTCTCAACGTGGATATGAATAGGGTTGTGCTCATTTGAGTAAAACTTGAAAATGAATCCCATGATAATAAATACAGTTGGCATAGCATTTTATTTTTGAGCAAAAATAGGTAATAGATTTATTACCTGCAACTATTGTTTCATTTTTTTGACACAGGGAACCGATACTATTACAGATATGAGAATGCTTCCCGGGGAGCGGAAAAGGAGCAATGTACTCTCTGGGACTCTCGCACCCACGCGAGAC
>DBYG01000076.1 GCA_002310175.1 Bacteroidales bacterium UBA1192 | reverse complement strand
AAGCTGGCTAAGATCAAGGCCGATGCAGAGGCACAGGCCGCTAAGCTGAACGGCGTTAAGGTTACCATCAGCGCTAAGGTTAATGAGGACGGCACAATCTTTGGTGGCGTAGGTGCAGCTCAGGTTGCTGAGGCTCTGGCTGCTAAGGGCTTCGAGGTAGACCGCAAGGCTATCGTTGCCGAGACCGTTAAGGCCGTTGGTGAATATACCGCTACCATCAATCTCCACAAGGAGGTTAAGGCTGAGGTTGCCTTTGAGGTAGTTGCCGAGGCTGCAGAATAACAGAATTCTGTAACACACAGATAAGAAGAGGATGTTCTTTTTTAGGACATCCTCTTTTTTTGCTAATTTCGCAACAGATATATGGGTAACGCGGAATTTACTTTGGAGGGCCGTAGCGCCTCGTTCTACACTCTGGGATGCAAGCTAAACTTCTCGGAGACATCGACCATTATGCGCCAGCTGATTGAGGCCGGTGCGCATAAGGCCGTGCGTGGCGAGAAGGCCGATATCTGCGTGATAAACACCTGTTCGGTGACCGAGGTGGCCGACAAGAAATGCCGCCAGGCCATCCACAAGATTGTTCGTGAGAACCCTGATGCCTACATAGTGGTTACCGGCTGCTACGGACAGTTACAGCCCGGAGTTGTGGCCGATATCCCCGGTGTGGACATAGTGCTTGGTCAAGATCAGAAGGGCAATATCCTGGAGAACCTGAACAGACTGCAAAAGCGTGCTCATGGTATATCCAAGACCGTGGGTACTAATGATATAAAGAACTTTGTACCGTCATGCTCACGCGGTGACCGCACCAGGTTCTTCCTAAAGGTTCAGGATGGATGTGACTACTATTGCACCTATTGTACCGTGGCTTATGCACGCGGGCACAGCCGCAATCCATCTATAGGAAGTCTTGTGGAACAGGCCAGTCAGGCAGCACAGGAGGGCGGCCGCGAAATTGTGATTACCGGGGTCAACATAGGTGATTTTGGCAAGAGCACAGGTGACAGTTTCATAGACCTGATACGTGAACTGGATAATGTGGAGGGCATTTCCCGCTACAGGATTTCGTCCATTGAGCCCAACCTGCTCACCGATGAGGTGATTGATTTTGTGGCGCAGTCACGTGCTTTCATGCCGCATTTCCATATTCCGCTGCAGAGCGGATCCAATCAGGTGCTTAAGCTTATGCACCGCCGTTATGAGCGTGAGGTGTTTGCCCAGAAGGTGGCCCGCGTAAAGAGCGTTATGCCCGATGCGTTCATCGGCGTTGATGTGATAGTGGGTATGCGTGGTGAGACCGATGAACTCTTTGAGGATGCTTACAGGTTTATTGAGAGCCTGGATGTTACTCAGCTGCATGTGTTCAGTTACTCGGAACGTCCGGGCACGGCTGCGCTCCGGATTCCGTATAAGGTGTCGCCTCAGATCAAGCATGAGCGTAGCCAGAGGTTGCTGGAATTGTCGGACCGCAAGACCCGTGCGTTTTATGAGAGGCATATCGGTAGGGAAGCAACTGTTCTTGTTGAGAAACCCCGTCGCGGAATGCCTGCACACGGGTTTACCGGCAATTATATAAGGGTTGAGATGGATTCGACCCTGGTGTTAGAGAACAGTCTGGTACATGTTCGTCTGGGTGGGCTGAATGCTGCAGGTGATGCTCTAACCGCCACAATAATGGATTAGTATGAAGATTGCGATAGTCATATTGAACTGGAACGGCAGCGGAATGCTCAAACGTTACATGCCTACGCTGCTCAAGTATTCACTCATAGACGGCGTGCAGGTGATTGTGGCCGATAACGACTCCAAGGATGACTCCATGGAGATGATGCAGCGTGAGTTTCCTCAGGTTCCGTTTATCCGACTTGAAAAGAACTGGGGCTTTGCCAAGGGTTACAATATGGCTCTGCGTCAGGTCGAGGCCGAATACTACATACTGCTAAACTCGGATGTGGAGGTGACCGAGGATTGGATGCTGCCGCTGGTAAACTATATGGATGTGCATCCCGAGGTTGCTGCCTGTCAGCCCAAGCTGAGGGCTCTCAATAACCCGGATGAGTTTGAGTATGCAGGCGGTGCAGGCGGTTACATGGACCGCTGGGGGTATATGTTCTGCCGCGGCCGCGTATTTGATTGCATCGAGAAGGACAACGGCCAGTACGATACCATAGCACCAGTTTTCTGGGCGACCGGAGCCTGTCTGATGGTCCGCAGTGCCGATTACTGGGCTGCCGGCGGACTGGATGACCGTTTCTTTGCACATCAGGAGGAGATAGACCTGTGCTGGCGTATGCGCAGCCGTAACCGCGGCATCGTATGCATTCCCGAGAGTGTAGTCTATCACGTGGGTGGCGCAACACTCAACAAATCAAATCCTTACAAGACATTCCTCAATTTCCGCAACAACCTGCTCATGCTCTATAAGAACCTGCCGGAGTGTGAGCTGAAAAAGGTAATGCGCGTACGTTTCTGGTTGGACGGCCTGGCAGCACTTATGTTCCTGCTCAAGTTCCACTGGGGTGATTTCAAGGCCGTGCTGCGTGCCCGCTGTGAGTTCCGCCGTCTCAAACCCGAGTTTGCGGACAGCCGTCGCGAGAATCTGGAGGAGGCATCTACTACCAGCATTCCCGAGCGAGTGGACTTCAGTCTGCTCTGGCGCTACTACATCAAACGCCAGAAAACCTACTCGTC
Organism: Bacteroidales bacterium UBA1192; assembly: GCA_002310175.1. Classification (GTDB taxonomy): domain Bacteria; phylum Bacteroidota; class Bacteroidia; order Bacteroidales; family Bacteroidaceae; genus Colenecus. Next base: position 1,253 of record DBYG01000076.1, on the reverse strand, counting down.
ACTTATGACACATTAGGAACAGATCCCTTTTTGTCTGAATCACCCAACAACAATTGAAACTCCGCGCTGCGGCACAGTCATCAATGGTATATTCTCTGCTTACCACAAGCTTCACATTGTCTGTTTTTGTCATTTCCCCGGCCAAATCAATAATGAGTAATTGATAAATCAAGTAAATACAAAATACTCCCTTTTTAAAAATTCATCAACTGTTTTCTTTTTTTGTTTTTTCATTGTTTTGAGAGACGCATTTTAAGTAAATTGCCGTCTTATTAAAGGAAAGGCAAAATAGTGTGATGAGGAGAACCTTTCTTTCGGAGAAAGAGCTAGTGCAGGGGTGCATCCGCAGGGATAGGGATGCGCAGCAGGAGTTGTATGCCCGATTTGCAGCCCGGCTCTATACTCTCTGCCTAAGATACATAGGTGACAGCGATGAGTCCCGTGACCTTATGCATGACTCCATGATAAAGGCTATGGACAGCATCAGGTCTTTCCGCAATGAAGCCGATGGCTCGCTCTATTCATGGCTCCGTAGGATAACTGTTAACGTGGTATTTGACCGGCTAAGGCAGAACAGCAGGTTCATGGAAGTCCCTCTTGAGCAGGTGAGCGATAATGAGATGCCGGATGCATCGGATTCTGATGCCGGGCCTGAGCGGGAGATACCCGATGACGTACTGAAACAGATAATGGCCACACTTTCACCCGTAAGGCGTGCGGTGTTCAATATGTACTACATAGACGGATTCAGCCACAAGGAGATAGCCCGGGCTTTGAACATAACCGAGAGCGGCTCAACATCCATTCTTGCCAAAGCCCGCGCCAGCGTGAGGAAAGCCATTACAGATTACCTTAAAGCAACAGGACAATGAAGGACTGGAGAGACAAAAGAATGATAGACTATCTGGAGGGCTTTAATGCAGAGCTTCCGCAGTCAGACTGGGATGACTTCCTTTCCGGAAAGGCCGCGCATGACCTTGCCGCAAAGCGCCGTCGGTTCCTGACCGCCGCCATATCCATTCCTGCCGCAGCTGCAGTCCTGCTGTTGCTGTTCCTGCTGCCAATAAACAGAACTCCCGCCGGCCAGACCGCACAGAATAATCCTCAGCCTCAACAAGAAGAACAGCAAGCCCCGGCAGACAGCATATCCAACCCCGTTGATAGCGTGATTGATATCATTGCAGAACCGGTACCCGTTAAAAATAAAGTTGCAATGACGTCTGTAGCAACTCCTGTACGTATGTCCAATGATA
>DBYG01000030.1:16218-22967 GCA_002310175.1 Bacteroidales bacterium UBA1192 | reverse complement strand
ATCCGTGAGGGCGGCCGTACCGTAGGTTCAGGTCAGATCACTGCAATCATTGATTGATTGTAAACCAAATAAATGTCAGCTACCCTTGTGGTGCTGACATTGACTACGGGTGTAGCTCAGTTGGTAGAGCATCGGTCTCCAAAACCGAGTGTCGAGAGTTCGAGCCTTTCCACCCGTGCAAAGAAGATAGAGATATGTTCAAGAAATTCATTCAAAATTGTAAGGAATCTTACAACGAGCTTGTCCATAAGACAACATGGCCAACAAGTAAGGAACTGACCAGCAGCGCAGTCATCGTTTTAGTTGCTTCCCTGATGATTGCTGTTGTTGTATTCCTGATGGATAAAAGCTTTGAGGAAATAATGAAACTCATTTATCCCTGATTGGAACAATGGCTGAGTTGGAAAAAAAGTGGTATGTCCTTAAGGCAATCAGCGGCAAGGAACTCAAGGTAAAGGAATATCTTGAGGCCGATGCCAAGAACAATGGCTTGGAGGATATGATTACCCAAGTGCTTATTCCCACTGAAAAAGTAGTTCAGGTACGAAACGGTAAACGTGTCGTTAAGGAACGCAGCTATCTGCCGGGTTATGTTCTGGTGGAAGCTATTCTTGACGGTGAAATCAAGCAGCGTCTCAGATACAGTCCCAATGTTTTGGGTTTCCTCGGTGGCATGGATAATCCCACGCCCTTGCGTCCTTCGGAGGTCAACAGGATTCTAGGTTCTGTTGATGAGATGGAGGAGACTCAGGAGGAAGTTCTTGTACCGTTCACTGTAGGCGAAACAGTGAAGGTCACCTTCGGTCCGTTTTCAGGCTTCAATGGTGTCATTGAAGAGGTTGACAACGCGAAGAAGAAACTTAAGGTCATGGTAAAGATCTTCGGTCGCAAGACCCCTATAGATCTTAGTTTTATGCAAGTGGAGAAGCTGTAAGCTGCCTGTTACCAGGCTTACACTGTTCTCCGTATAGTGTTTACATATAATTTTTTTGGAAAATGGCTAAAGAAGTTGCTGGAATAATCAAATTACAGATTAAAGGAGGCGCTGCAAATCCATCACCACCCGTAGGTCCCGCTCTGGGTTCCAAGGGTCTGAACATAATGGAGTTTTGCAAACAGTTCAACGCCAGAACCCAGGACAAATCAGGTAAGACCCTGCCGGTGATAATCACTTATTACAGTGATAAATCATTCGACTTCGTCATCAAGACTCCTCCTGTAGCCATACAGTTGCTTGAGGCTTCCAGAGCTAAGGGCGGTTCTCCTGAACCAAACCGAAAAAAGGTTGCTTCAGTAACCAAGGAACAGGTTGCAGCGATTGCACAGGACAAAATGCCCGACCTGAACTGCTTTACACTTGAGTCGGCCATCTCGATGGTTGCAGGTACTGCAAGAAGTATGGGAATAACAGTTAAAGACTGACCCCTGGCATTCACTGAAAAAAAGTTTTAAGAAATGGGTAAACTGACAAAAAACCAAAAGAGTGTCGCTTCTAAGATAGAAGCCGGCAAAGCCTATACCCTCAAGGAGGCATCTCAGTTGGTCAAGGAAATAACTACAACCAAGTTTGACGCATCTGTAGATATTGATGTTCGTCTTGGTGTTGATCCTCGTAAAGCCAACCAGATGGTTCGTGGCGTGGTATCACTTCCTCACGGAACAGGCAAGGTGGTCAGAGTTCTCGCTCTGTGCACCCCTGATCAGGAAGCTGCAGCCAAGGAAGCAGGTGCTGATTATGTCGGATTTGAGGAATACATAGAGAAGATCAAAGGTGGTTGGACGGATATTGACGTTATTATCACTCAGCCAGCTCTTATGGGAAAGCTTGGTCCTCTCGGACGTATTCTGGGTCCTCGTGGACTTATGCCTAACCCCAAGAGTGGTACAGTGACAATGGATGTTGCTAAGGCTGTCAAGGAGGTCAAGCAAGGTAAAATTGACTTCAAGGTTGACAAGACTGGTATCGTCCACACTTCTATCGGCAAGGTTTCATTCTCTGCCGATGCTATCAGAGATAACGCTAAGGAGTTTATTGATACAATCATCAAACTCAAGCCTTCTGCTGCTAAGGGTACTTACATCAAGAGTCTTTATCTTTCAAGCACAATGAGTAAGGGTATCAAGGTTGATACTAAGTCGTTGGATGAAATCTGATTAAACCGATAGTTATGAAGAAAGAAGATAAAGCTTTGATTATTGAGTCCTTGAAGGAAACCCTTCAGAACTACTCAGCTATATACTTGGTCGATGTAACCGGTCTCAATTCAACCGCTACTAGCGACCTGCGCAGAAAGTGCTTCAAGAATGAAGTGAAGATGGTTGTTGTCAAGAACACTCTCCTTCAGAAGGCAATGGATCAGTTGGAGACAGATTTTTCGCCTCTTTATGATTCTCTGAAGGGTACAACAGCCCTGATGCTTGCCAATGTAGCTAACGCTCCGGCTAAGCTAATCAAGGATGTCTCTGACAAGAAGACCGGTATTCCGGGTCTCAAGGCTGCTTATGCAGAAGAAAGTTTCTACAGCGGAGCTGATCAGCTTGAGGCTTTGGTACATATCAAGAGCAAGAAGGAACTTATTGCCGATGTCATTGCACTGTTGCAGTCTCCGGCCAAAAATGTTGTTTCTGCTCTTCAGTCTGGTGCAAACACCATCCATGGAGTCCTCAAGACTCTTGGAGAAAGAGAGAATTAAGAATCAAAACAAAAGTACAAACCTATTAAAATCATAACACAATGGCTGATTTAAAAGCATTAGCAGAAGAACTGGTTAACCTTACCGTTAAGGAGGTCAATGAACTCGCAACCATCCTAAAGGATGAATATGGAATTGAACCCGCTGCCGCAGCTGTAGCTGTAGCTGCTGCTGGTCCTGCTGCCGCTGCTGAGGCTGCAGAAGAGAAGTCTTCATTTGATGTAGTACTGAAGGGCTTCGGTGCAAACAAACTTGCTGTCGTTAAGGCTGTCAAGGAGGCTTGCGGTCTTGGTCTGAAGGAGGCTAAGGATCTTGTTGACGCTGCACCCAGTGTTGTTAAGGAAGGTCTCGCCAAGAACGAAGCTGAGTCACTGAAGAAGACTCTGGAAGAGGCTGGCGCAGAAGTTGAGCTTAAGTAATTTCACAGGCCTGCCTGTCAGGTTAATGGTTAAGTAACCCCTACGGTGGTTCTTTAGGACTGCCTAGGGTTCTTAACCTTTTTGTGCGTTAAAGTATCAAGTTCCATCATATCCTTCCTTTTATGTCTTCAAACAAAGATAATCAGAGAATTAATTTCGCTTCCGTCAGGAACCCGATGCCGTGTCCTGATTTCCTTGAAGTGCAACTCAAATCTTTCAAGGATTTTCTTCAGTTGGACACACCGCCTGAGAAACGCAAGAACGAAGGTCTTTATAAGGTATTCTCAGAAAATTTCCCTATAGCTGACACTCGGAACAATTTCGTCCTGGAATTCCTGGACTATTACATTGACCCGCCCCGTTACACTATTGAAGAGTGTCTGGAGCATGGTCTTACATATAGCGTACCCTTGAAGGCAAAACTGAAACTTTATTGTACCGATCCCGATCATGAGGATTTCGATATGGTGATTCAGGATGTCTTCCTTGGCCCGATTCCTTACATGACGGCCCAGGGTACTTTCGTAATTAACGGTGCCGAACGCGTTGTCGTTTCCCAGTTGCACCGTTCGCCGGGCGTCTTCTTCGGTCAGAGCATCCATTCTAACGGTACCCCTCTCTATTCCGCACGAATCATTCCTTTCAAAGGTTCATGGATAGAATTTGCTACTGACATCAATAATGTCATGTATGCTTATATCGACCGTAAGAAAAAACTTCCTGTAACCACTCTGCTTCGAGCCATCGGATTCGAGACCGATAAGGATATAGTTGACATATTTGATCTGGCTGAGGAGATAAAGGTAAACAAGTCCAGCTTAAAGAAGTGTATTGGCCGTAAGCTTGCTGCTCGTGTGCTAAGGACCCGTATTGAAGATTTTGTGGATTCCGATACAGGTGAAGTGGTTTCAATAGAGCGTCATGAGGTTGTCGTTGACCGTGAAGCTGAACTTACAGAAGACAATATCAATGATATTCTTGAGTCAGGCCTCGAAACCATTCTGCTCCATAAGGAACAGACCGGTCAATCAGACTATTCCATCATCTTCAATACTCTTCAGAAGGATCCCTGCAACTCTGAAAAAGAGGCTGTACTTTATATTTACCGTCAGTTGAGAAATGCAGATCCTGCTGATGATTCAAGTGCTCGTGAGGTCATAAACAATCTTTTTTTCTCGGAGAAACGTTATGATCTCGGAGAGGTGGGACGTTACCGTGTGAACAAGAAGCTTGGTCTGACCACAGACATGAGTATTGGTGTGTTGACCAAGGAGGATATCATAGAAATCATAAAGTATCTTATTGAACTTGTCAATTCACACGCTGTGGTGGACGATATTGACCATCTGTCGAACCGTCGTGTCCGTACGGTGGGAGAACAGCTGTCCAACCAGTTTGCCATCGGTCTGGCACGTATGGCACGTACCATACGCGAGCGCATGAATGTACGCGATAATGAGGTGTTCACTCCCACCGACCTCATCAATGCCAAGACTGTATCGGCTGTAATCAACTCGTTCTTTGGTACCAACGCACTGTCACAGTTCATGGATCAGACCAATCCTCTGGCCGAAATTACTCACAAGCGCCGTATGTCAGCTCTTGGACCTGGCGGCCTTTCCCGTGACCGTGCCGGATTTGAGGTGCGTGACGTTCATTATACACATTATGGACGTCTTTGTCCTATTGAGACTCCAGAAGGACCTAATATTGGTCTGATATCCTCTCTTTGCATTTATGCAAAAATTAATGATCTCGGGTTTATAGAGACTCCATATCGCAAGGTAAATGAGAGCCATGTTAATCTGAACAATGATGAGGTCCTGTATCTTACCGCAGAGGAAGAGGAAGGCAAGATCATAGGTCAGGGAAATGCTCCGTATGATGAGAACGGCAGGTTTATCCGCACCCGTGTCAAGGCACGTCGTGATGCTGATTTCCCGGTTGTTCCACCAGAAGATGTAGAGTTGATGGATGTATCTCCTCAGCAGATTGCATCTATTGCAGCTGCTTTGATTCCTTTCCTTGAGCACGATGATGCCAACCGTGCCCTGATGGGTTCAAACATGATGCGCCAGGCGGTTCCTCTTATGCGGACGGAAGTTCCTATCGTAGGAACCGGTATCGAGAAACAGCTTGCTGAGGATTCGCGTACCCAGATTACAGCAGAGGGTGACGGAACCGTTACTTATGTGGATGCTGCATATATCCGTATCCTGTACGATCGTACAGAGGATGAGGAGTTTGTAAGTTTCGAACCTGCTGAAAAGGAGTATAAGTTACCTAAATTCCGTCGTACCAACCAGAATATGACCATTGATCTGCGTCCTATTTGCGAGGTTGGCCAGCGAGTCAAAGCCGGTGATATCCTTACCGAAGGTTATTCTACCCAGAATGGTGAGCTCGCCCTTGGTAAGAACCTTTTGGTTGCATATATGCCTTGGAAGGGTTATAACTATGAGGATGCCATCGTACTCAACGAACGTGTAGTACGTGAGGATATCCTGACTTCTGTCCATGTTGAGGAGTTCATTCTTGAGGTTCGTGAGACTAAGCGCGGATATGAGGAGCTGACATCTGATATTCCTAATGTCAGTGAGGATGCCACTAAGGATCTTGATGAGAACGGAATCGTTAGAATAGGCGCTTACATACAGCCTGGTGATATACTAATTGGAAAAATTACGCCAAAAGGTGAGTCTGATCCTTCCCCTGAGGAAAAACTCCTGCGTGCCATCTTCGGTGATAAGGCCGGTGATGTAAAGGACGCTTCTTTAAAGGCTTCCCCTTCACTCAAAGGTGTGGTAATTGACAAGAAGTTGTTTTCACGCGCCATCAAGACACGTAATTCCAAGATGGCAGACAAGGCAAGACTGCCCAAGATTGATGCCGAATTCGAAGATAAGGTAGCTGAACTTAAAGGTATACTTGTAAAAAAACTGCTTGTTCTGACAGAGGGAAAGACCTCTCAAGGTGTCTTTGACTTACTTGAAACAGAGGTTATCACAAAGGGACAGCGTTTTACCAAGAAGGTTCTTGAATCTTTGGATTATTCATCCGTCAAATCCAATGACTGGACAGATGACGAACATACAAACGACCTTATATCTAAACTGATAGTGAATTACTTGCGTAAGTACAAGGAATATGATGCCGAGAACAAGCGCAATAAGTTCGCACTTACCATCGGTGATGAACTCCCTTCAGGAATAATCCAGATGGCTAAGGTTTATGTAGCTAAAAAGCGTAAGATAGGTGTCGGTGACAAGATGGCCGGTCGCCATGGAAACAAGGGTATCGTTTCACGTGTCGTTAAGCAGGAGGATATGCCGTTTTTGGCTGACGGTACTCCCGTTGATATTGTCCTGAATCCTCTGGGCGTTCCTTCACGTATGAACATCGGTCAGATATTTGAGACTGTACTCGGTCATGCCGGACGTGAACTTGGAGTCAAGTTTGCCACTCCTATTTTTGATGGAGCTTCTCTTGATGACCTGAACGAATGGACAGATAAGGCTGGGCTGCCCCGATACGGCAAGACTCAACTTTATGACGGTGGCACAGGTGAGCCTTTTGACCAATGCGCCACAGTGGGTGTCACCTACATGCTCAAACTCGGTCACATGGTTGAGGATAA
>DBYG01000030.1:354-16177 GCA_002310175.1 Bacteroidales bacterium UBA1192 | reverse complement strand
GCTCAGTTTGGTGGTCAGCGTTTTGGTGAGATGGAGGTATGGGCTCTTGAGGCATTTGGTGCTTCACATGTGCTTCAGGAAATTCTGACCATCAAGTCTGATGATGTAACCGGTCGTTCCAAGGCATACGAGGCAATCGTGAAAGGTGATCCGATGCCGACACCTGGCATCCCCGAATCGCTTAATGTACTCCTGCACGAGTTGCGCGGTTTGGGACTTAGCATCAATCTTGAGTAATCACCATTAAAAAGTTAGAAGCTATGCCTTTCAAAAAAGATACAAAGATCAAGAACAATTTCTCCAAGATAACCATCAGTCTTGCTTCTCCTGAGGAGATTCTGACAAATTCCAGTGGTGAGGTCCTCAAGCCTGAGACCATAAACTATCGCACATACAAGCCTGAGCGTGACGGATTATTTTGTGAGCGTATATTTGGCCCAGTCAAGGACTACGAGTGTCATTGCGGAAAGTATAAAAGAATTCGTTACAAGGGTATTGTATGCGAGCGTTGCGGTGTGGAGGTAACAGAAAAGAAGGTGCGTCGTGAGCGTATGGGCCATATTCAGCTGGTGGTTCCGGTTGCACATATCTGGTATTTCCGTTCGCTTCCCAACAAGATTGGTTATTTGCTGGGTATTCCTACCAAGCAGCTGGATTCAATTATATACTATGAGCGTTACGTAGTAATCAGACCGGGTGCTTGGGCTTCTGAGAATACTTTGGGCAGTAACCGTCTGGACCTTCTCTCAGAGGAGGAATATTTAGATATATTGGAAAAGCTGCCAAGGGAGAACCAATACCTCGATGACAATGATCCTGACAAGTTCATTGCCAAAATGGGCGCAGAGGCTATTTATGATTTGCTTTGCGATCTGGATCTCGACAAACTCTCTTACGAACTTCGTGCCCGTGCAGGTGGGGACAATCCTTCCATGCAGCGAAAGACTGAGGCCTTGAAGCGTCTTCAGGTGGTTGAGTCTTTCCGTGCCTCCCGTGAGTTGAACCATCCTGAGTGGATGATTCTCAAGGTGATTCCGGTAACTCCTCCTGAACTGCGCCCTCTGGTACCTCTTGACGGTGGACGTTTTGCAACATCTGACCTCAATGATCTGTACCGTAGAGTAATTATACGTAATAACCGTCTTAAGAGGCTTATTGAGATAAAGGCTCCAGAGGTTATCCTCCGCAACGAGAAGCGTATGCTGCAGGAGGCCGTTGACAGCCTTTTTGACAACAGTCGCAAGGCTAGTGCCGTCAAGAGTGAGGCCAACCGTCCGCTCAAGTCTCTCTCGGATTCCCTCAAGGGTAAGCAGGGTCGTTTCCGCCAGAACCTTTTGGGTAAGCGTGTTGACTATTCGGCACGTTCAGTTATCGTTGTAGGTCCTGAACTCAAGATGGGTGAGTGCGGTATTCCCAAGCTGATGGCAGCAGAGCTTTACAAGCCTTTCATCATCCGCAAACTCATAGAGCGCGGTATCGTAAAGACCGTAAAGTCCGCCAAAAAGATTGTTGACCGCAAAGATCCTATCGTATGGGATATTCTGGAATATGTAATGAAGGGTCATCCGGTTCTTCTGAACCGTGCACCTACACTGCACCGTCTTGGTATTCAGGCTTTTCAACCCAAGATGATTGAGGGCAAAGCCATCCAGCTTCATCCATTGGCTTGTACCGCCTTTAACGCTGACTTTGATGGTGACCAGATGGCCGTACATCTTCCGCTCAGTAACGAGGCTATTCTTGAGGCGCAGATGCTCATGCTTCAGTCTCATAATATTCTGAACCCTGCTAACGGTGCTCCTATCACTGTTCCTTCACAGGATATGGTATTAGGTCTGTACTATATCACTAAACTGCGTAAGGGCGCAAAGGGTGAAGGTCATGTGTTCTACGGACCTGAAGAAGCTCTTATAGCTTATAACGAGGGTAAGGTCGATATCCATGCCATTGTAAAAGTTATGGTTAACGATATTGATGAGCAGGGAAATCCTCTCATACATCTTGTTGAGACTTCCGTGGGTCGTGTCATAGTGAACGAGATAGTTCCCGATGAGGTAGGTTACATCAACTATATCATATCCAAGAAAACTTTGCGTGACCTCATATCTGATGTCATCAAGAAAGTTGGTGTTGCCCGTGCCTGCGAATTCCTTGATGGAATCAAGAACCTTGGATACAAGATGGCATTCCAAGGCGGTCTGTCATTCAATTTGGGAGATATTATCATTCCTAAAGAGAAGGAGGAACTTGTTGCCAAAGGTAATGAGGAGGTTGAAGGCATTATGGCAGAGTATAATATGGGTCTTATTACCGATAATGAGCGCTATAACAAGGTTATCGATGTTTGGACACACGTCAACGAGGACCTATCCAAGGTTCTGATGAAGACCATTTCATCGGATGATCAAGGCTTTAATTCGGTATATATGATGCTTGATTCCGGTGCCCGCGGATCCAAGGAGCAGATTCGTCAGCTCTCCGGTATGCGTGGTCTTATGGCTAAGCCGCAAAAAGCTGGTGCTGAGGGAGCTCAGATTATTGAAAACCCGATTCTTTCCAACTTCAAGGAAGGTCTTTCTGTGCTGGAGTACTTTATCTCTACACACGGTGCCCGTAAGGGTCTTGCCGATACAGCTCTTAAGACAGCTGATGCCGGTTATCTGACACGTCGTCTTGTGGATGTATCACATGATGTTATTATCACTGAGGAAGATTGCGGCACATTGCGTGGTCTTGTCTGCACAGCCCTTAAGGAGAACGAGGAGGTTGTTGCATCCCTTTATGAGAGAATTCTTGGTCGTGTCTCCGTTCATGATGTCATACATCCCACTACTGGTGAATTGATTGTCTCAGCCGGTGAGGAGATAAACGAAGCCATTGCAAAACAGATAGATGAGTCACCTATCGAGAGTGTTGAGATTCGTTCTGTGCTTACTTGTGAAAGCAAGCATGGTGTCTGCACCAAGTGTTATGGCCGTAATCTTGCAACCGGACGTCTGGTGGAGAAGGGTGAGGCCGTCGGTGTCATAGCTGCACAATCCATAGGTGAGCCGGGTACACAGCTTACACTTCGTACCTTCCATGCTGGTGGTACAGCTTCCAATATTGCTGCAAACTCACGCCTTACTGCCAGATATGATTGTCGCGTTGATTTTGAGGAAGTCCGTACCGTTAATGTTGAAGATGACAAGAATTTGGATTCCGGATCGTACAGCATTGTTGTTGGCCGTCTTGGTGAAGCTAAGTTTATTGACCAGAACACGGGTATTACACTTTCAACTCACAACCTTCCTTATGGTTCAAAATTATATATAGCCAATGGAAGTACGGTCAAGAAAGGTGATCTGATTGCTGAATGGGATCCTTTCAATGCTCTTATCATAACAGAGGATGCCGGTACTGTCAGACTCAAGGATGTTGTTGAGAACGTCACTTTCAAAATTGAGTCCGATGAGTCAACAGGTTTAGAAGAGATAATTATAATTGAGACCAAGGACAAAACCAAGATACCTACGGCGGATATTGTAGATTCCGAAGGAAAGACGTTACGTTCATACAACCTCCCTGTTGGTGGTCATGTCGTGGTTAAGGATGGCGTATCCCTTGCTGCCGGTGATATAATTGTCAAGATTCCTCGCGTTCAGGGTAAGGCTGGTGATATTACCGGTGGTCTGCCTCGTGTCACTGAGTTGTTCGAGGCCCGTAATCCTTCTAATCCTGCTGTTGTTTCTGAGATTGACGGAACAGTTCACATGGGCAAGATAAAGAGAGGTAACCGTGAGATTTCAGTTGTATCCCGTACTGGTGATGAGAAGAAGTATCTGGTAGCTCTCTCCAAGCAGATTCTTGTTCAGGAAGGTGATTATGTTCGTGCTGGAACACCTCTTTCAGACGGAGCTATTACTCCGAGTGATATCCTTACCATCAAGGGTCCCACAGCTGTACAGGAGTACATTGTAAATGAGGTTCAGGATGTTTATCGTCTGCAGGGCGTTAAGATTAACGACAAGCATTTTGAGATAATCGTACGTCAGATGATGCGCAAGGTTGAGATTGATGAACCGGGTGATACCCGATTCCTTGAACAGCAGAGCGTTGACAAGCTGGAGTTCATGGAGGAGAATGACCGTATTTGGGGCAAGAAGGTAGTGACTGATCCCGGAGATTCACAGAATATGTTTGCCGGTCAGATCGTAACAGCCCGCAAACTCCGTGATGAGAACTCAATGCTTAAGCGTAAAGATCTCCGTCTCGTTCAGGTTCGTGACACCATTCCTGCTACATCAACTCAGGTTCTTCAGGGTATAACCCGTGCTGCGTTGGCTACCCAGAGCTTTATGTCCGCTGCATCATTCCAGGAAACCACAAAGGTTCTTAATGAAGCTGCCATAAACGGCAAGAGCGACAGTCTGCTTGGCATGAAAGAGAACGTTATCTGCGGTCACCTGATTCCTGCTGGAACCGGAATGCGCGAGTTTGAAAAGATTATTGTCGGTGACAAAGAAGAATATGAGCGTCTTAAGAACTCAAAGGACAGTCTCCTTGAGGTTGAGATTCCAAGGCAGTAAATATTGATTAGACTTGATAGTGGAACAGGGTGATAGGCTTTAGTCCGGTCACCCTGTTCTTTTTATACTGCGGGAAGGCTGTTACCGTTGATCTTGCGGTAAATGTCCAATGCATAGACATCGGTCATGCCGCTTATGTAATCAAGCACAGCAAGAATTCGGTTATAAATATCCTCGGCATTGATATCATACTGACTGGATACACGGTTTATCAGCAGCTTGGAATACTCCCTTTCCGGGTTTTGCACTGCCTCTATCATCAGGTCAAGCAGAGTACTTATAATACGGAAACCAGCCAGTTCAACTTCAAGTACGTCCCGTGAACGGTAAATCTTCTCCTTGGACAGCTCAGCACATTCAGCGTACGCATTCTTGGGTGTGTTGCTGATATGATTGATAAGTGAACCTGTGAATGATCCTTCCAGTATGGCATTCTGGTTCTCAAGGAATACCTGAGTACACTCATCGATAAGAATTCCTACCAGTTTTGAACGGAGGTAAGAGACCTGCTCGTTAACATCAGTGACCATATTTAGGATTGAGTGGGCATGCTCCCGGTCAGACGGTTCTATGAAATTCATCATCAAGGCAACAGTCTTCTCGGTTGATATCAGCTTCAGTTTATGGGCATCCTCCAGATCCATCAGAAGGTAACAGATATCATCGGCTGCTTCTACCAGCCATACAAGAGGATAACGAACGTAACGCAGGGGTTCGTCTGATGCAGAAAGACGGATAATACCCAATTCATCGGCAATTCGGGCAAAGATAGGGGCTTCACTGTCAAAGAACCCGAACTTATGCTTTCCGTTTGCAAGGATAGAGGCGTATGGGTATTTTACTATTGATGCAAGTGTGGAATAAGTCATTGCGAAACCTCCCTTACGGCGTCCTATGAACTGGTGTGCCAGTAGTCTGAAGGCATTTGCGTTGCCTTCAAAGTTAATGATGTCAGTCCACTGACCGGGTTTATCGGCAAAAAGCTCTTTCAGATACTGTCCCTTTCCTTCGGTGAAATAGGCCGATATGGCTTTCTCTCCGGAGTGGCCGAACGGCGGATTACCCATATCATGAGCCAGACAGGCGGCCGAGACAATATTACCTATCTCGGAAATGTTGGTCTGTGCCAGCTGGGGATGCTCAAGTATTATTCCGCGTGCCACATTGTTGCCCAGTGATCGTCCTACGCAGGATACCTCTAAACTGTGTGTAAGACGATTGTGGACAAACACGCTTCCGGGGAGCGGGAACACCTGTGTCTTGTTCTGGAGCCGGCGGAAGGGGGATGAGAAAATCAGTCGGTCATAATCCCTGAGGAAAGCCGAGCGGTCGTCCCTGTGAGCAGGTTCTATACTCTCCATTCCCAGACGTTTTGCGGATATCAAATTTTCCCAATTCATTATCAAGAGTATGTTTTGTTTCAAAATTAGCGGTTTTTTACAGGAATTCTACATCAGTTGGCAGTATATTTGCTATTTTCGCTGAATAAAACAGATTCATTGATATGAAAGTGGAGATAATCAATCGTTCGCATCATCCGTTACCTGAATATGCCACCCTTTTATCTGCCGGAATGGACATTCGGGCTAATCTTGACGAATCGGTAGTTCTCAAGCCTCAGGAACGTCGTCTGATACCTACCGGTCTTTTTATAGCGCTTCCTGACGGTTATGAGGCACAGGTCAGGCCGCGTAGCGGACTAGCCATAAAAAAAGGTGTCACAGTTCTCAATTCCCCCGGAACGATTGATGCGGATTATCGTGGTGAAATAGGTGTTATACTGATTAATCTCTCACAGGAGGATTTTGTCATCAACGATGGCGACCGTATAGCGCAAATGATAATCGCCCGTTATGAAAAGATAGAGTGGTCAAAAGTATCTATCCTTGGAGAAACAGAGCGTGGTTCCGGTGGATTCGGACATAGCGGCATGTGATCAGATTGTATGAAAAGAGCAGTTCCATCGTTGTTGATCCTAATCTTTACCATCCAGTCGATGGTCTCTTGTGGTGTCTCCCATTCTTCCGTACTTTCCGGACAGTCCCTCTTTGACAGTTACGCATCCAATTATTTCTTTCATGAAGGAGTCAAGAAGGCAGATGCCGGCTATTATGATGCTGCCATGGACCTGATGAATTACAGTCTTGAGACAGACACCACATCTGCTGCCGCATGCTACAATATGGCTCAGTATCTGCTATCCACCGGTGAAGGTGAGAAATCCGAACAACTGCTCAAACGTGCCATCCGGTTAGCCCCTGATAACTATTGGTATCACCGTCTGCTTGCTGTCAATTACAGCATGAGACACAAGACCCAGAGTGCCATCGGCCAATTGGAAAAGATGGTTGTCCAGTTTCCCGGACGTTCAGACATCCTTCTTGAGCTGGCAGACCTTTATGAAGAGACCGGACAGTTCAGCAAGGAGTTGCGGATGCTTGACCGATATGGTAAGATGGAGGATGTTGAGGAGCAACTTAAAGGAAAACGTTTCCTCTGTTACCTGCTTATGGGTGAGAGTGATTCAGCTTATTATGAAGCGGACAGACCGGAAGAGATGATAGAGAGGTTGCTTCAAAGTGCGTCCAGTCTTGCCGGAGCTGAAATCGTGCAGCAGTTCTGTGCCACTGTCATCAGACATGAACCTGACAAATACGAACCTTATTACTTTCATGCCATCATAGATAATCTCAAGGGAGAGACCGATAAGGCACTCGCTATGTTGAACGATGGTATAGTTCAAGTTTCCGGGCACGATGGAAAAGCCCAGCTTTACAGTCTTAAAGGACAGTTTCACCATAGTATGGGCATGATGGAGGAAACATTTGCTGATTATGATTCCGCACTTGTTCATAACCCCGATGAAATCGGAGTCCTGAACAATTATGCATATTTCCTGTCTCTTGAGGACAATGATCTGGAAAGAGCTCTCAGTATGAGTGCCAGGACTCTTGAAAAAGAACCGTTGAATGCCACATATCTTGATACGTACGCATGGATACTGTTCCGGATGCACCGTTATCAGGAAGCACTCTCATGGCTTGAGAAGGCCTTGCGTTATTTGGATCAGGACAATCCGGAAATATATGAACATTATGGTGATGCTCTTTTCATGTGTGGGGAAAAAGAAAAAGCACTTGAGAACTGGCATCGCGCAGTCCAGCTCAAAAGCGAGTCCAAAACCATTGACAGGAAGATTAGGGAAGAACAATATTTGGAATGATGAGAATAACCGCTGGATTCTTGAGAATAATATCGATGTCAGTATTCGCATTATCGCTGATTGGCTGCCGGACAACAGGAAAGATAGGTAAATCCGGTTCCGGTACGATTGATTCCTATACGGAGACAATCCGGCAGCTCTCTGAGGTAGAGAAAGCCAGAGAACTGACAGCCCGCCTTTCGTTTAACCTTTCCGGAAATAAAGCCAGCGGTCAGCTCAGAATGCGTCGTGACCATAGCATCCAGATAAGTATTTCTGTTCTCGGCCTTGTAGAGATTGTGAGAATAGAGATGCTTCCTGAAAAAGTAATAGTAATGGACCGTTCTTCCAACAGGTATGCAATGTGTCATTATGCGGACCTTCCTCTTCGCAACGAGTTAGGGTTGGATTTCAATGTAATCCAGGCCATTTTATGGAACCGGGTCTTTTCTCCGGGAGCTGCGGATGAGAATGATATTCTGAGAAATATAGTTTTCAGTACAACCGATGAGCAGAACGGCTCTTCTGTATTCGTGGAGAACACATATCATTATCGGTTCAATGTTAGCACGGACAGGAATCTGGTCCTTACCTCCAATAAAGTTTCAGGAAGGGGACTGTCTGTTCATTATTCTGATTTCAGGTCCGTATCTGATGGTTTTGTGTTTCCCATGATGCTTTATTTTGATATGGCGGATGCGTCAAGCACTGTTTCTGTTTCCATGGCACTCTCCTCTGTTTCTGTTGCCAATAGCAATTGGCCTGATGAAACAGGGGTTGGCAGACGTATGACCAAGGTATCATTGGAAGAGTTGACAGAGAGATTATCGTTATGAAAAGAAATATTATATCGTTACTGACATTCCTGTTCACTTTGAATGTAATAGGACAGACCACTCCTTCTATTGACAAGATGCGTAAGGAGCGGTCGGAAATGCAGAAACAGATTGCTGAACAGGAGCAGGTCCTGACCAAGACTGAGAATACCATATCCAGCAGGGTATCCGGGCTCAATGCCATCACTGCCCGCCTTAAAGAACGTACCAGACTTCTTGAACAGACAAGGTCTGAGATACGTGAGCTTAACAGGGAGAATGACCGTCTTCAAGCTGAGGTGACCTCATTGAACAGGGAATATGAATCATGTAAGGAGAGTTATGCTGATGCATGCCGTTTCTACCAAAGACAGCATAGGGGACTGAATGTATTGACTTTCATGCTCTCAGCTGAATCTTTCAGACAGTTGGACCGAAGGGCCAGATATATCAGTGAGTACAGCGGTTCTCTCAGGGCTCTTGCCGATGAAATCAGGGAAAAACGCGATACCCTGGAGGACCGCATGATGCGGATTGACAGTCTAAAAAAAGAAAAGACAGTATTAGAGAAGGTAAGAGTTGAAAATGAACAGGCTCTGCGCAAGGAGGAACAAGAGCAGAAAAAACTAATAGACAGGCTCAGAAGCCAGCGTACATCGCTTAAGAACGAGATTGCCGCCAAACAGAAGCGTATGGACCAACTCTCCAAGGAGATAGACCGGCAGATAGAGCTTGCGTTGAAGAGTGAACGGCAACAGCAAAACACTTCTGGCCAGATGAGGGAACAGCCAGCACAGGACCTTAAGCTTACAGGCAGTTTCGAAAGCAACAAAGGAAAACTTCCAATGCCTATAACCGGACCATACCTTATTGTGGGGGAATACGGTGTACAGAATGTAGCCGGCATGAAGGATGTTAAGCAGAACAATCTGGGCTTGGACATTCAGGGCAACAAAGGGGCTCAGGCTCGTGCTGTATTTGACGGTACCGTATCGTCAATTTTCCAACAAGGCAAGGGCCAGATAGGAGTCCTGATTCGCCATGGATCATATATTTCAGTATATTGCAATCTAAGTGATACCCGGCTCAAGTCTGGTTCGAAGGTGAAGACAGGTGATGCCATAGGAAACATACAGACAGCAGAGGATGGCACTACTGTCCTGCATTTCCAGCTTCATAAGGAGAGTACCCGTTTGAATCCCTCCCCTTGGCTGAAGAAGTAGAATGTTGATTATTTATACTATCTTTGCAGATATTTATTTCAGTAAATGATAACCGCAGAACAACTTAAGGACGTACTTGACCGTACTGAAGCCTTGAAACGCTACCTGAATATAGATTCCAAGATGATTCAGGTAGAGGAAGAGCAGTTGCGTACTCAGGCCCCCGGTTTCTGGGATGACCCGAAAAAAGCCGAAGCACAGATGAAGAAAGTCAAAAGTCTTCAGGGATGGATTGAAGGCTACAGGGAGGTGAAATCTCTGGCTGATGAGCTATTGCTTGCAATGGAATTCTACAAGGAGGAACTGGTGACTGAACAGGAGGTGGATGAGAATTACCGTAAGGCTGTTTCAGCGGTGGAATCATTGGAATTGAAAAACATGCTTCGTGAGGAGGCTGACCAGATGGACTGTGTCTTGAAAATCAACTCCGGAGCCGGAGGTACTGAGAGTCAGGATTGGGCACAGATGCTTATGCGTATGTATATGCGTTGGGGTGAGGATAACAAGTACAAGGTTACCGTTGCCAATATCCAGGACGGCGATGAAGCCGGAATCAAACAGGTTACTCTTGAGATAGAAGGCCCGTATGCATACGGCTATCTTAAAGGGGAGAACGGTGTCCACAGGCTTGTAAGGGTATCTCCATATAATGCCCAGGGAAAGCGAATGACTTCATTCGCAAGTGTTTTCGTAACACCTCTTATTGATGATTCTATTGAGGTTGATATTAATCCTGCCCTTATGAGTTGGGACACATTCCGAAGCGGAGGTGCCGGAGGACAGAATGTCAACAAGGTGGAATCGGGTGTCCGTCTGCGTTATCAGTTCAAGGATCCTTATACCGGTGAGGAGGAGGAGATACTTATTGAGAATACGGAAACACGTGATCAGCCCAAGAATAAGGAGAGGGCGTTACAGCATCTCCGCTCCATACTTTATGACAAGGAACTTCAGCATCGTCTTGCCGAACAGGAAAAGATAGAGGCTGGAAAGAAGAAAATAGAATGGGGCTCACAGATAAGGTCATACGTTTTTGATGACCGCAGGGTAAAGGACCATCGAACCGGCTATCAGACATCCGATGTCACAGGTGTCATGGATGGACACATAGACGGATTCATCAAGTCATACCTTATGTCGTTTGCAGAATCCCAGGAACAGCAAAACTGAATCATTAACAAAAAAATCTTTATATCATGGCAATTGAAATCGAACGGAAATTTCTGGTCAGAGGAACTTCATATAGGGAAGCCGCTTTCAGTTCCTATGAGATCCGTCAGGGTTATATAGCCCATGAAAATGGTCGCTCGGTACGTGTGAGGATAACTGACAAGGAAGCTATCCTGACCATCAAGGGACCATCGGACAGCCGTGGCATGAGTCGATATGAATGGAATCACCCTATTCCCATAAAGGATGCATTGGAGCTGTTAGATTTAAAACAGAACGGTGCAATAGAGAAGCGCAGGTATCTTGTGCATTCTGGACCTCATGTCTTTGAGATAGATGAATTCTACGGTGAAAATGAGGGCTTGGTGATTGCTGAAGTGGAATTGGGTTCTGAGGATGAAATCTTTGAAAAACCGGGTTTCATAGGGAAAGAGGTTACAGGGGACCATCGTTATTATAATGCTTTTCTGGCCACTAATCCCTACAAGACATGGAAGCGGGAATGATTTCCTACTTACCTTCCGAAAAAACTTTCGTTACTGTCAATCCTGCCAATGCACCTGCTACAGCCCCTGCAGAGTCAGCTATGACGTCTGCCCATTCGCAACTACGGTAGTTTGTTAATACGGACTGTGCCAGTTCAAGACTGGCACCCAGAAGAATTGGTAGTAGTATCATTACAAGTATGGCTGTAATCTGTGGCTTGTCTTTATGTTTCCTGAAGAATTCAATCCAGATGACAAGTTCCAGACCTCCGTACATAACGAAGTGAGCAATCTTATCTATGTTGCTTACACTATCCAGTTGGGTATGAGGAGGGTTGAACAGTGAAAGGAATACTATGATAACGGCAATGAGAGTCGAAAACGGGTAGGTCCTGAAGTAATCTTTCATGCCTCAAAGATAGAAATAATACCATTCTGATATGATAAAAGACATATTTTATTTCAGCAAACCGGACAGAGCGGCAACTTTGGTACTTCTGGTCATTATCATCGTGACAACTGTTTTGAAATACTACATTTCATCCGGAAAAAACAGTTTTGAACAGGACCGGATGGCTGACTCTATCAACAGTATCACTCAGACATTGTCACCCGATACCGTTCTGACACAGCAGAATGACACTATAAGACGTCCATCCAACCGTAGAAATGATGACAGAAAAAAAAGTGCGTTTCCCGTATCCTCAGGATCGGTCAGGACTTCAGAACCAAAGGATGCACCAATTAAATATGTCCGTAAAAGAAGACCTGTCGCCCCTCTTGACCTGAACGTCATTGACTCTGTCTCTCTTGTAAAACTTCCTGGAATAGGTCCTTGGTTCGCTATGCGTATAATAGAATACAGGGACAAGCTGGGCGGATATAATTCCGTCAGGCAGCTTGCTGAGATTGACAGACTTCCGGATTCTGTAATGCAGTGGTTTGTCGTGACTGACACAGTACCTTTAAGAAAGGTTCGGGTCAACAGCAACTCTTTGTCAGAATTACGCCGTCACCCATACATCAATTTCTATCAGGCAAGAGCCATTATTGAACTCAGGAGACAGTTTGGACCCATAAAAAGTCCTGACCGCCTCTCAATTATGGAAGAGTTCAGCAGTCAGGACCTTGAGCGTCTTAAGCCTTATCTGGATTATGATTGAATCAATATCCGGCCAGTTTCTTTATTTTCATGGGTATTTCCGTATTGTCCATCTGCCCTGTGAACTGTTCAGCGCCGGCTCCTATTGCAAAAACAGGAACATAGCTGCCTGAATGACATCCCACACCGAAGTTTATCTGGGCCGCTTCGGTCAATACGTTGGCTGCGGCATCAGTCAGTTTGCTGACCTGGAAATATTCTCCTTCCTTAAGTTCTCCCGGTCCCATGCCGAAGGTTTCCACATAGGTGTTACGCAAACGGTCAGTCTGTCTTTGTGAGAGTCTGACCTTGTCCCAGAAACCGAAGTGCTGTTTAAGTTCAGCCTCCACCTCTTCCCAGGTCAGGATATCGCCTATCTCACGACCTTTTTTTTCAAGCATAGCTGTAAATGCGTCTTTGCTCATATCCTGATACTGCAGCACTTTCATGTTAGTCCTGTAATCTCCGGCAGTAAGAGCTAAGGCTCCGGTTTCATGATCAGCGGTTATCACAATCAGAGTCTCCTTTTTGTGCTTGAGATAGAAATCATATGCCACCTTTATGGCTTTGTCAAAGTCAAACATCTCCTGGACATATGCGCCGGGGTCATTTGAATGACAGGCCTGATCTATCCTGCCACCCTCCATCATCATGAAGAATCCTTTCTTGGGGTCCTTCATCATAAAATCTATGGCAGCCTCAGTAATGTCGGCCAGTGACAATTCCCCCTCTTTCCTGTCTATCGCATAAGAGAGATAATGGTCGCTGTTCGGGTTTTTTTCAAGAAGCAGCATCTTGTCGGAACCGGCTGCTTTTGCCTTATAGTCATCGTATCCGCGGGCTATTGTATAGCCGGCTTTTTCAGCTTGCACGTAATTACCTTCATCGCTGTTGTCCGATGTATACGGTGAGTGAAAATCAGCTCCACCGAAAAAGTCGAATCCGGACTCGCTCAGTTGCGTACCTATCTCAT
Source organism: Bacteroidales bacterium UBA1192 (assembly GCA_002310175.1). Classification (GTDB taxonomy): domain Bacteria; phylum Bacteroidota; class Bacteroidia; order Bacteroidales; family Bacteroidaceae; genus Colenecus. The sequence continues at coordinate 2,600 of DBYG01000030.1, read as the reverse complement.
GATAATTGTTGCGGTGAGGTCTGTGTCCGTAGAATGAACCGGGAGTGGCATGATCTATGCATACTGATGTGCCAATGGCTACCCTGACACCTTTCTTATGCGCCATTTCAGCAATTGTCTCAACGGGAGTCTTTCTGTCCGGTAAAAGACCCAGAACGTTGTTGTCGGTCTTCTGGCCTGAAGCCAGTGCTGTTCCGGCGGCAGAGCTGTCTGTAACATCGCTGTTCGCGGAATAGGTAACAACCAGACCCGTATAGGGAAATTCTGTGAATCCCAGTTTTTTTATACCGTAGAATCCTTCCACATCGGCCAGATAGTACTGGGCACCCATAACCTGATTGGTACCCATTCCGTCACCTATGAAATAGAACACATATTTGGGGCCTTTCTTGGCTCCTGCAGACAGCACCATTAACAGTGTTGCCAGAATCAGAATAACTCTTTTTTTCATAACAGTTTTCATATTGTTTACTTGATTATTTCCATTGAAAGGATCTTCACATCCCTGACAGGACGGTTATTAACATCGGTAGAAACCTTCTCTATCTTTTCAATCACCTTCATTCCGTCTATCACCTCTCCGAAAACCGTATATTGGTTGTCAAGGAACGGGGCTCCTCCCTCCGATGTATATGCGGAAAGCTGTTCTGGAGTGAACTCAAAGTCACCTTTCTCTTTCATTATCTCTTCCGTCTTGGCTATCAACTCGTTTTGCAGTTTCATAAGCCCGTCCATATCATTGGCGTTCTGTAGGGAAAAAATTGAATCACGGTTCTGGGCGCACAGACGGTCAAACACACTTTGAGCCTCGTTCTCGCCCATTTTCTGTTCCAGGTCCTTCAATTCATTCATGGAATACCGCTTTCCTGTAACCACGTAGAACTGGGAACCTGATGATTCCCGTTCCGGATTGACCTGATCGGCCTGACGTGCCGCACTCAGTGCTCCGCGTTTATGAAAATATTTGGGATATACGAACTCGGCTGGAATAGTGTAACCTGGACCTCCCGTACCCAGTTGTGAGAATCTTGGAGCATCCTTTGATTCAGGGTCTCCGGCCTGTACCATAAAATCACGTATTACCCTGTGAAACAGAGTGTTCTCGTAGAATTTCTCTTCCACCAGCTTAATAAAGTTATCCCTGTGTGCGGGAGTCTCGTTGTAGAGTTTGACGGTAAAGTCACCTGCGGTAGTCTTTACCATAACTTTGGTTTCAGGGTTTTGGGCAGCTGTGTCCTGCTGTCCTCCTACACCATAAAATGTCAGGGTCGTAGCCATCATTAATGCAATTAATCTTGGTTTCATGACAAATTTGTTTTTGTCGCTCGGACGCCAAAGTTAACGATAATTGTTGATTTTATTGTAAAATAGGCTAATTTTGCATGTCCGTATTCCGGACATGGACAATCATTTGGAAATATGAAGATAGCAGTAGCAGGAACAGGTTATGTGGGCCTTTCACTGGCCACATTGCTGGCGCAGAAGAATCATGTCACAGCAGTAGATGTCGTCAAGGAGAAGGTTGACCTGATAAACAACCGTAAATCGCCCATCCAGGATGATTACATTGAAAAGTATCTGACCGAGAAGGATCTGGACTTGACCGCCACATTGGACGGTGAAAAGGCATATTCCGATGCAGACTTTGTGGTCATTGCCGCTCCCACCAACTATGATAGCAAGAAGAACTTCTTTGACACCAGTCATGTGGAGGAGGTGATAGACCTGGTGCTCAAGGTTAATCCTGATGCCATAATGGTAATCAAGTCAACCATCCCCGTAGGCTATACCGAGAGCGTACGTGAAAAGTTCTCATACCGCGAGCGTCTGCAGGACGGCACCATGAAGGTGGTTGTGCCCAATATCATATTCGCCCCCGAGTTCTTGCGTGAGAGCAAGGCTCTCTATGACAACCTCTATCCGTCCAGAATCATCGTTGGATTCGATAAAAACGTAAAGCGTCTGGAGGATGCGGCACATACTTTTGCCCGTCTGCTGCAGGAGGGTGCCATCAAGGAGAACATAGATACCCTATATATGGGAACCACTGAGGCCGAGGCTGTGAAGCTGTTCGCCAACACCTATCTGGCACTGCGCGTAAGTTTCTTCAATGAACTGGATACATACGCTGAGATGAAAGGGCTTGACACCCGTGCCATCATTGACGGCGTGGGCCTGGATCCGCGTATCGGAAGCCACTACAACAACCCGTCGTTCGGTTACGGCGGCTACTGCCTGCCCAAGGA
>DBYG01000030.1:0-303 GCA_002310175.1 Bacteroidales bacterium UBA1192 | reverse complement strand
GTGGACAGCAACCGCACCCGTAAGGACTTCATTGCCGACCGTGTTCTTGAAAAAGCCGGCTACTATACCGCCAACAGCGCATGGAACGAGGCTTCCGAGAAGGTAATTACGGTGGGTGTCTATCGCCTTACCATGAAATCCAATTCCGACAATTTCCGCCAGTCTTCCATACAGGGAGTTATGAAAAGGATAAAAGCAAAGGGCGCGAAGGTGGTTATTTACGAGCCCACCCTTGAAGACGGCTCCACCTTTTTCGGGAGCCTTGTTGTAAACGACATCAAAAAATTCAAAAAAATGTGCGGC
>DBYG01000024.1 GCA_002310175.1 Bacteroidales bacterium UBA1192 | reverse complement strand
AAAGGGGCCTGACCCCAATTGCACAATTGCACCAGTTCACAATCTGCCAGAGCAAGTAATAGAATAATCACTCGCCATCCGATGCAAACATCTCCTTGATTTTCGGCATATAACCCTTAAGCAGAACAATTCCGCAACCCAGTACGCCTCCCAGGAATGTCCATACTATTAGAGTCTTGGCACGGCTGTTGGAAGGTTGGTTAGGCACCTGTATAGGCTGTATAATAGTGAATACCGGAGTATCTTTCTTCACCTGCATCTTGGCCTGTTCCAGCTGTTTTGCCAGCTCCCCGTAAACTGAGTTGGATATTGTGTACTTGCTCTGTATCCTGTCATGCTCTATCTTGTCCCGTGTGCCCGTCAAGTTCTGTGAACGGTCAGTCAACACTGCCAGGCGCTCCTGATAGGCTTCAGTCTCCTTCTTCACCTCATCATAACGTGCCTGGATATAATCCAGCTGACTCTGTGATTTCTCCACACGGAAACGCGTAATCTCCTCCTGCAGCAGCTGCTGCGCCTTCATAGCCAGCTCAGTGGTCTGAACAGGCTCCGTACCTGTCACGCTCAGGGTTATGTAACCCTCCTTCTTGTCCACAGCCAGGTTTACATTCTCGCCAATATTCTTTATCAGGTCATATTCATCTTTTGTCAGTGCCAACGGCTTGGGAGCCTCCTCCCCATTGCCGTCATCCGGCATCACCACATCCGGCTTCTCACCCCTGATAGCTTTCAGAATCACAAACGGAAGCCCTATCGTATATTTCTTTATGTTGCCCATCACAGACGGCTTGGCTATCTCGTATGCGTATGTGAACATACTCACAGCCGTGTCCACACCTTCATAATGGAGCGGCGTGTACATCAGTTCCTTGCGGAACGGCACACTGTTCACTATCTGCGGATAGATAAGCGGTGAAAGGTCAGCGCCGGAGGTCATGGAACTCAGGTCAAATCCGGCCAATGATGCCAGACTGCTCAGTGATGACTTGGAGCCTGAATCCACCTGGGGCACCATAACTGTGCTCACACTGTATTTGCGCTGCATTGTGAGAGCCGCCACCAGACCTAAAACCATAAACACGGCAGTCCATATCACTATGGTCCATTTTCCCTTCCAGAGGCTCTTGACCAGGGCAATGATATCAATTCCCTCTTCCTCCTCAGGAATATTCAGATTCTTCTCTTCCATATCACTTCAGCCTGTCAACAAGTAATATTATGGATACTATAGAGGTCAGTGAGGATAGCGTTGAATTGAATGCCTGGCTCCAGTCAACTTTTTCTTTCTTCTCCTCCTTGCGCTGCTCTATCTTCTGTACCTTCTCTTCGTCAATGCGCATTGTAATCACACCGCCTGGTTGTACTGTCGGGTAGCGGCGTATGCCGAACAGACTCCTCTTAACTGACTCAGCCTGATTATTCGGGAAGGTCACCGTAACGCTGTTCCTGTCAGCTGTCTTGAGGAAACCTCCTGCATAGTGACGCACATACCATGCGGCATTCCTGTTACCCTGGAATACCACAGTTTTCTGGGTGGATTCAAAATCAGGCAACACATACTGTGACATACGTGTACCAGTCTCCCTTATGATGACTGTATTCTCCTGACGTACTATATTAATCACATCACCGTCCATAAGGATCGGGTCAGCCTTCAGTTTGCCCTTGTTGCCCTTGACTTCATTCAGGTTCAGGCCTATATTTCCCCGGTTATTATACGTACGGAACAGTGTACCGTAGGGATCCGCATCCTCCAGCAGGCCGCCAGCCATCTTCAGCACTTCACTCAGCTGCGTCTTGGTATCCTCCAGTATATACACACCGGGATACTTCACCCTGCCGTTCAGTTCCACGGTACGCCCTGTGGAGAAATTAGGCGTCATGCGTACCACTATATGGTCGTATGGCTGGACCTGGAAGTCACCACCCACAAGATTATAATCCTCATCCACAGAGAGTGTGATAAGGTCAAAAGTCACCTCCTTGTTACTGGAAATATCCATACGGAACACCTCCACCCTGTCATATGCGGCACCCACCTCAAATCCGCCGGACATCATCAGCAGGTCATGAACAGTCAGTGACGGATCGTATGCGGTTGATAACGGTTCCTTTACCGCACCGCTCACGCGCACCTCACCTATATTGGTATAGGTGGTATTGTCATAAATATTCAAACGGTCACCCGGCTGCAGCAGCATACCGCCATCGCTCTCAAGTGATACCCGCAGATACTCCATCTTGTCTGGATTGGTCACATCCTTACGGAATATGTATGCCACCGGGAACACATTAGTCTTCAGTCCTCCGGCATACTCTATAGCCTGGCTCACGGTCATACGGTCATTAAGCCCGAAAGCGCGTGTGAACGGACTGCGCACCTGACCTGACACGGCAATTGAATCCACGTCGCGGTATCCGGTCAGACCCATTACACGCACCACGTCACGGGACTGCAGGTTAAAATCAGGATTCCCGTTCACACCGGGATAAGGAACAGTCAGGATTGTGACGGTTGAGTCAGGACGCATCCTCTCCACAAACACATAATCCTTTTTCGTTGAGAAAGTAGGTTTGGCATTATCAATAAGAGTCTGCAGGGTACTGTTGTTATGCAGGTCATAACTGCCGCCGTAATATACATCGCCGGAAATACGCACATAATCCTCCATGGGTTTGTTGGCCGTGCGGACCAGCACCTTGTCACCGTTCTGCAGGTCTATCTTCTGTGCCCCGCTCATCACCTTGCTCAGGTCATACTCCAGATATTTCCTCTCGCCGTTCTCCTGGCGTTCTATCTGGACAAAATCCGGATAAACATTGAATTTCAGACCGCCGGCCCAGTCTATCAGGTCCTTCAGTGTCTCACCCTCCACCATCTCATACTTCATGGCACGGTTTACAGCTCCCTCTATAGTAACTATCTTCTGTGCCACCGGTACAAACAGCACGTCACCGTTCTGCAGGTCATACTGCAGCTTTGGGTCCGGATTCTTCATGTAGGTATAGAGGTCTATCCGGCTGTTCTTTCCGGAACGGCTCACCTGTATGTTACGGACTGAACCTATTGCGGTGGGACCGCCTGCTGCAGCCAGCGCATTGAAAGCGGTATTGAGTGCTGACAGTGTGAAACCGCCCTGAACCCCCACTTCACCGTATATACCCACGGATACCGTACGGGCTGTGGTTATGGTCACGGCTATCTGGTCCTGACGGAAGGAGTAGTGTGCAGCCAGTTTGGAACGTATGGCCTCACGGGCCTTGGCCAGCGTCATTCCCTTCAGGAATATCTTGGTGGAGCCTGCCGGCTGTATGGAACCGTCGGCACCTATACGCTGATGTATCTCGGTCTGTGATGAGCCGAATATAGAGATATGCACCTCATCCCCCTCGCCCAGAACGTAAGTGTCCGGAGCCTGGGCACCGTCTGTGGTGCGGAACACCTCAAGGGACTGCCCTGTAAAGAGTGAATGACCGTATATGCTGTCACCTTCAGTAGTAGAGACATTTGCTTCAGTAAGAGCAGCCTCAAGAGCAGCCTCAGCTGCAGCCTCACCTGTGGTGGTAAGAGGAATATCATCGGCAGTCACCACTATATCCGCTCCGCCTGTTGCGGCAGCTGCAGGAGTCTGGTCAGCGGCAGCCTTCTCAGCCTGCATGGTATTAAGGATTCCCATGACGCGGGTCCTGTATGATGCGTATTCCGTGGGAGGAATGTTGTCCACATCAATGCCGTTCTCAAGCAGACGTGTACGGACCTCAGCCTCACTGAGACCGCGTTTAGCTAACTCGTCCTGTGCCATGGACAACATCGCAGCCGTCTGAGCACCCAGTGCAAGCGGCAGAATCAGGAAAACCGCAGCAAAAAAACTCTTCTTCATAAAAGTTGAAAATCAATTAAAAACGTTCCACGTCGCAAAGTTAGCAAAATTTCTTCAATATGTGCAAAAGGGGTCAGGCCCCAATTGCACGTTTTGTATCATTTTAGAATTTGTTCTGCAGCATTCTTAGTGTCCACCTTCTCGATGATCCGCTCCAGAATGCCCTCCTCCGAGAAAATAAAAGTGCGACGCAGAGTACCCAGCACCGTTTTGCCGTACATCTTCTTCTCGCCCCACGCACCAAACGCCTGCAGCATCTCCGTAGAGGTATCGGCCAGCAACCTGAACGGCAGCTCGTACTTGGCCCTAAAACCAGTGTGAGACTTGGCCGAGTCCTTGCTCACGCCCACCACATTGTACCCCGCAGCCGTCAGAGCCGCATAATTATCGCGGAACGAGCACGCCTCGGC
>DBYG01000021.1 GCA_002310175.1 Bacteroidales bacterium UBA1192 | reverse complement strand
AAGCCCAGGTTATCCTCATCGCTCTTACCGCTCAGTCCGTCCGACGGAGTCTTATCCACCAGATCCTCAGGAAGGCCCAGTTCTCGGCCGATAGCCTTGACCTCGGCAACGGTCAGTCCGCCCAGGGGAGCAAAATCACCGGCGGCATCACCGTAACGGGTAGAATAGCCCACCCAGTCCTCGGACAGGTTGCAGGTGTTGGCCACACGGCCGTTAAGAGACTGCGATATTGCATAAAGTGTGGTCATCCTGAGACGCGGCGGCATATTTATGATTGTCTGACGACTGATTTCGGTACCATCGGCCTTGAATTCAGCGCCTATGGTGTTCATCAGCGCGTTGTATGTATCGGCTATGTTTATGTTGTAGTGGCGTATTCTCAAATGATTTATCAGTTTCATGCTGTCCGATATGTCCTTCTGCACACCGTTCGGCATGGTCACTCCTATCACGCGGTCACGGCCCAGCGCCTCGACGCAAAGTGCGGCGACAGTGCTGCTGTCCTTGCCGCCCGAAATACCTACAACGGCATTGCAGCCCTTACCGTTAACCTCAAACCAGTCCCTGATCCACTGAACCACCTGGTCCTTAACCTCTTTGGCATCAAATGTTTTCATAATACTTGCAATTTTGGATGCACAAAGATAGCAAAAAGGTATAATCAGAGGTTGGTAAAAATCAGAACGGGATTTGATTCCTCGGTAATTGTGGGGAAAAATTTCATCATCTCCTCTGACTGCCTGATTATATCGTACGAGTAGGTCACGATGGCCTTCCCCTTATAACAGTACATGAATGAGGGGATATACTCAAATTTCTGTTCCGGATCCATGAGTTCACTCAGGTAGTAGCGGACAGTCTCTCCTGTTTTCTTGTCATAAACCACAAAAACGATTTTGTTGTCCGGCCCCGGAGTCATCAGGGTGATGCCCATATGGTCATTGGTCTCCCAATAGGAGGTCTTTCCGTACTCGGTTTCAGAGTCTTTCCACGCCCTGTCATTCTCCATTATATCGCGGGTCATGACGATATCGGTCTTTATCTTGTACACGGGAACCAGCGTATCGTTCTGATAATGGAAAATATAATCATTTTCCTCAAGTCCCTGACAGCCTATCAGAGTGTCATTGATATGAGACAGATACGTATCATTAATGGATATGTGCTTGAAATAATCGGGCACCTGATACAGTGGTCTCAGATAGTTTCCGTTCTCATCGGTCTCATATAATCCCATTATGCAACGCCTCTCGTCAAAAAGATTCATCATAAGGTAGTGACCGTTGGGCAGGACGGCAAAATCAACCGTATAAGTGGGAGCCTCGAACCGGCGCACGAAATCGCCGTTGAATGTGTATACCAGAAACTCCTCTTTCCGGGAGTCCTTTACCGTTATAAGTTCCTTATCTTCCTGAATATCAAATCTGGCCAGGCTCAGATATTCTCCGTGGCCGCGTCCTTTCTTGAGTATACGGCGCACAAACTTTCCGTTCCAGTCAAACATAAAGAGAACGTCTTCACACTGAACGAATATCAGGTCTTTGGTGAATTTCACGCTCCTGACATTATCGACATAACTCTCCAGTACGGAGTTATCCAGGAAAACGGTATCTACGCTCTCAACCATATCGGCCATCTCGGGCTTTGGGGTACGTTCCTCGTTAATGAGCGGTACGTAGACTGTGATGCCGTCAAATTCATCGGCCTTACCATTGTTGTTCTTGCAGGAGTAGAGCGTTGTGCAAACAAACGCAAGGAAAAGGATAAAGGATTTTCTCATCTTTTATGTAATTAGGTATTCGCAAATATAGGCATTTTTGTTTTTTTAGTTGTTGGCATTGTTTGGTTTAAATTGACACAAAGGATATTATCCCCAATGTGCCGTTTTCCTATCTTTGCCTCAAAACCGATTAACATGAAAAGACCTTTAATGCTCATGTGCGCAATCTCAATCTGCGCCGCCCTGTTTGCCCAACCCTACTCCGACCGCGAGGAGTCATTCACGCTGACACGTTACGCCGGCCATTACATGTTTACGGCCGATATCAACGGCACAGCCCCGGCAACCATCATGCTCGAATCGGGTATTCCGGCACTGTTGGTGGACTCGGCTTTTGCATTCGGCAGCGGATGCTTCAGGGATATGCATCTGGAGGCATCGGACCGAAGCATCAACCTGGGCGGAGACAAGTTCAGGATATCTCATACAGCCAACGGTACGGTCCGCATAGGACGCAGTAATTCTGATTACCAGGACAGGCAGCAAATTCACCTCCCAAGGTCTGCTGGGCCTGAAATTTTTCCTGGCCGCACCAGTTATCCTGGATTTTGACCGCAGCAGGTTTTATGTGAAGTAACTTACTATATGCGAGGCTCTATGCCTTCCTGCTTCAAGCGCTTCAATTCATCAATGATTTGCTGACGTCTGGTACCGTCAAACATATCGTCAATGAACCAGTTGCCCCTCTCATAAACCACTGTCAGGTTCTGCTCGGAATCCTGCCCGCAGTTATGGATTATAACGTTAACCAGAGCCTTCTTGTTGCCCCGCATCTTTACGCTGTTGACTTTGGCAGAAAGGTCCTTGCCGAAATCCTGGGCGCAGATCCAATCATCAAAATCGTGAATAATCGGTTCACCAAGTTGGTTTTCTATATCACCTATCTGACTGTCAAGACGATAGAATTCCTCAGAAAAATAGAGTGAGTCAAAATCTACACTGAAGTTCTGTTTGAGATATGCAGAGACAACATTGCTGTACATCTCGTTTACACGTTTCTCAACATCCTCAGGCTTGGCGCATGATATAAGCCCTAAAGAGAAAAGGACACAAACAAAAAACTGTTTCATATACAAAGATGAAATTTTCGCAAATATAGAAAAAAGAGGCGGCATCAATCGATGCCGCCTCTTTTAATTCTACTTCTGATGATTATTCCTCTTCCAGAGGTTTCATGTTGGTGTAGACGTTCTGAACGTCATCGTCCTCATCAAGACGCTCAACGATCTTGTCGATGGTCTCGCGCTGCTCGGGAGTAACATCCTTCAGGTCATTGGGGATGCGGGTGAACTCGGCGGC
>DBYG01000046.1 GCA_002310175.1 Bacteroidales bacterium UBA1192 | reverse complement strand
ATAATGTTGTGACCACCACATGCCGCAACCTCAAGTGCACGTTTCACTGCTGTCTGACCTTTCACATCGGCAAAATCACTACCCTGATAAGGCAATTCTTGCAATGTCGGATATTTTCTCCTGTCCAAAGGTTCAATATGGCCTGGTGTTCCGTTGAGCAAATCCACAACTTGTTTCAGGTTTTCAGCGGCATATACATCAAGTCCATCTATGACTGTTGCTTCCGGAGCATTTTGTGAGGGCAGGATTATACCTTTAAATCTTTCAGAACGGGCTTTAATAGCCATTGACAGTGCTCCACATAGCGGCTGAAGGGTTCCGTCCAGTCCCATCTCGCCCATTATGACATAGTCATTCAGGTGTTCAGCAGACAGTTCACCCACAGAGGCCATTATACCTATGGCCAGAGGCAGGTCATAGGCTGCCCCCTCCTTGCGTATGTCAGCAGGAGCCATGTTTATTATTATCTGACATGATGGGAACTTGAATCCGTTCACGTGGAAAGCGGATACAATCCTCTCATGGCTCTCCTTGACCGCACTGTCAGGGAGTCCTACAAGAAAGAATCTGATACCTCTGGAGGTGTTAGCCTCGATTGTAACTATGTAAGCGTCTATCCCTTGGACAGCCGCTCCGAAAACTTTTATCAGCATGGTATGAATGGTATATAAGGTTTAAAATGTATTTCATTGGATATCTGTTGGATTTACATACCTGTGATGCGGAACTTCCTTGGGGTTATCTTTTCGGATTTCTTCAGCAATGGTAGTTCCGATTCAAGGGTAAGATCCATTTCGGTCAAATTAGCGGTTTTGAGAATGATTCTTTTCAGGCCGGAGAACAAAATATAGACGGGCAGTTCCTGAACCTGGCCATCCTGTATTATCCTGCTGTTCCATCCTTCTGGGTCACAGTATGAAACCCAATCCAAGGTGTCATTGCTTACGGCAGCCTTCCATCGCCGTATATTAGTGTCTATGGAAATGTCTGCTATGGTGAAATTCCGATCGGTGTATAGTTCCTTTAATCTGGTCAGTTCTTTTCTGGCTTCATTGCTTCTTTCATCCCATGAGGCCCATACGCAGACCAGCAGATGCTGATTCTTTGCTATATCGGAGAAGGGTTTGCTTAACAGTAACGTGTCAACCAGGTTGGTTGGAGTGATATAGTTATTACCTGTGGACTCTGTACCGAATTTGGTTTTAAGGTTCACTATAAAAGGGCAGTCCTGCATGTTTCCGCTCATCTTTTTTATAAGTGGTTCCAAATCCTTACGGTCGGCATGATATTTCCGGATCATGTATTCGTATAACAACATCGGAGTTACCTCGCTGAAAGGGTCGGCCTTGATGAAGGAATCTATCATTTCAGTTATCTGAATCCTTGTGATACCGTCATGCACCTTTTCCTTAAAGGATTGGTATGCGTCATTGTAATTGCCACCTCCAATCACTATGCTGCCGCTGTCCGGTATGGTTATACGGGAGGTTAGGCCTTTATCAGCGAATACAGCCTGTGTGATACCGTTGGGGAAAATCAATATAAGTGGGGTGACAGTATCGGGAATAAACGACCAGGTAAATGAGCCATCGGCAGGAAAAATAGTATCGGTACGGTCAAAACGGCTGTCAATACCCGTAACCAGAATCATACTGTCTGTCTGTACACTGCCTTTCGGTGTGTAAAAACCGTTCAGTATGAATCGGCCATCGTCCTTGTGGCATGATACGGCTGTCATGACGAGCGCAAGGAGTAACAGAACCGGGAACCTACACCTTTTCATTCTATAAATGCTATTTGGAAGCTCTCTTCCTTTCCAGTTCATTGAGGATGATTTTACGCATGCGCATGCTCTTGGGGGTCACCTCAACATACTCATCGTTTTTGATATATTCCAGAGCCTCCTCTAAAGAGAATACGACCGGAGGAGCCAGATGTGCTTTTTCATCTGAACCACTGGCTCGCATGTTGGTAAGCTGTTTGCTCTTGGTCACGTTTATCACCAGATCTTTCTCGTGCACATGTTCGCCCACAACCTGACCGGCATAAACCTGTTCCTGGGGATTGATGAAAAATCTGCCCCTGTCCTGAAGTTTGTCGAGAGCGTATGCGAATACTGTTCCTGTCTCCATTGCCACCATGGAACCGTTAACCCTCCGCTCTATGTCACCTTTATTGGGCTGGTACTCCTTAAAGCGATGAGCCATCACAGCTTCACCTTGCGATGCGGTAAGCACGTTTGTCCTGAGTCCGATGATTCCCCTTGAAGGTATATCGAACACTATAACTACCCGGTCACCCTGAGTATCCATGGATATCATCTCACCTTTGCGTTTTGTTGCCAGGTCTATCATCTTGCTGGCAAACTCTTCAGGAACGCTGATGGTCAGTTCCTCTATCGGTTCACAGTTCTTGCCGTCAATTTCTTTCATTATGACTTGTGGTTGTCCAACCTGAAGCTCGTAACCCTCCCTGCGCATGGTTTCAATAAGTATGGAGAGATGAAGTACTCCACGTCCCGAAACAATCCACTTGCCATCCTCTTCAGTGCGGCGAACACGCAGAGCCAGATTCTTGTCAAGTTCCAGGTTGAGGCGGTCCTGTATGTGGCGTGAGGTAACATACTTGCCCTCTTTACCGAAAAATGGCGAATCATTTATACTGAAAAGCATGCTCATGGTGGGCTCGTCAATTGCAATAGGTGGCAGAGGATCGGGATTCTCGGCATCACAGATGGTGTCGCCTATCTCAAACTTATCAAGTCCCACGATAGCGCATATATCGCCGGCGTCCACTGTAGAAACGCGTTTACGGCCCATGCCCTCAAATGTGTGCAATTCCTTAATCTTGACTTTTTCCCTGCTGCCGTCACGATGGGAGAGTGTGCATGTCATACCTTCATTAAGAGTTCCACGGTTGATACGACCCACTGCTATACGGCCGGTATATGAAGAATAGTCGAGTGAGGTGATGAGCATCTGTAGGGTTCCCTCCTCCTGTTTGGGCGCAGGGATGTTCTCTATGATGGCATCCAGCAAAGGATATATGTTGTCTGTCGGTTTCTGCCAGTCGGTGCTCATCCAGTTCTGTTTGGCTGATCCGTAGAGCACAGGGAAATCAAGCTGTTCTTCAGTGGCGTCAAGGGCAAACATCAAGTCAAATACCATTTCATACACCTCTTCAGGGCGGCAATTGGGTTTATCCACCTTATTGACAACCACTATGGGTTTGAGTCCTATCTGAAGGGCTTTCTGAAGTACGAAACGGGTCTGTGGCATCGGACCCTCGAAAGCATCCACCAGAAGAATGCATCCGTCAGCCATGTTAAGGACACGTTCCACTTCTCCCCCGAAATCTGAGTGTCCGGGAGTGTCAATGATGTTGATCTTGGTATCTTTATAGTTAATAGAGACGTTCTTGGAGAGGATCGTGATGCCACGCTCACGCTCCAGATCGTTGTTATCAAGCATGAGTTCACCTTTGGCCTGGTTCTCACGGAAAAGATTTCCGGCTATCATCATTTTGTCAACCAGTGTAGTCTTTCCGTGGTCAACATGGGCTATGATTGCGATGTTTCTTATATTCATATATTATTAATGGTTGTATGCGGGTGCAAAGTTAGAAGAAAAATGTCAATTTTTCATTGTGTATTGAAAAAGAAGAGGTATCTTTGCGCCCGCTAAAAGAGTTTTCACATTAATTACACGAAAATGTATTTAGACAAGGAAAAAAAGCAAGAAATCTTTGGAAAGTACGGAAAGTCCAACACGGATACCGGGTCCCCTGAGTCCCAGATAGCCTTGTTCTCATACCGTATATCCCATTTGACGGAACATCTTAAGGAGAACCGTAAAGATTATAGCACTGAAAGGGCTTTGACCCAGCTGGTAGGCAAGCGTCGCGCATTGCTCAATTATCTCAAAGATAGGGATATAGAGCGTTACCGTGCAATTGTCAAGGATCTGGGCCTGCGCAAGTAAGGCTTAAAAGAAGGAAAGAAAGGGTTGGCAATCAAGCCAACCCTTTCTTTTTTCTGTACGGGAAACGATTTGTCAAGTGTAAACAATCAAGTGTAACCTCTTGAAAATTGTTTATTATCTTTGCAACCCCAAACAAAAAACAGATGGAAGAACTTTACTCATCACTACCGTACAAGGTGGCAGACATAAACCTTGCGGATTTCGGTCGTAAGGAAATTGAGATGGCCGAGAAGGAAATGCCCGGGCTTATGGCTCTTCGCCGCAAATATCGTGACTCAAAGCCACTTAAGGGTGCCCGCATAATGGGGTCTCTTCATATGACTATCCAGACAGCGGTACTCATTGAGACCTTACATGAACTTGGAGCCAGGATCCGCTGGTGTTCATGCAATATTTATTCCACTCAGGATCATGCTGCCGCCGCAATCGCAGCTGCCGGAAGTGCTGCCGTATTTGCATGGAAGGGCGAAACTCCGCAGGAGTACTGGTGGTGTACTCTCCAGGCGATGAATTTTCCGGAGGGCGGCCCCAATATGATAGTTGATGACGGAGGTGACGCTACACTTATGATACACTTGGGAGTAAAGGGGGAAAAGGATTCAAAAGCACTTGACTATGAAGCCGAATCGGCAGATGAGCGGGAACTCCTGATAGCCCTAAGGAAGGTAGCAGAGATTAAAGGCTGCAACTATTGGCATGATATTGCCAATGGTATCAGAGGTGTGAGTGAGGAAACCACCACCGGCGTGCATCGCCTGTATCGGATGCAGCAGAACGGAGAACTTCTGTTCCCGGCTTTCAACGTGAATGACTCAGTGACCAAGAGCAAGTTTGACAACCTTTACGGGTGTCGTGAGTCTCTGGCCGACGGCATCAAACGTGCTACTGATGTGATGATTGCCGGTAAGGTGTGCGTGGTGTGCGGTTACGGTGAGGTAGGTAAGGGCTGTGCACAGAGCATGCGCTCTTACGGCGCACGTGTCCTTATTACTGAAATTGACCCCATCTGCGCATTACAGGCTGCTATGGAGGGTTATGAGGTGGTTACCATGGAAGAAGCCGCTCCAATCGGCAATATTTTTGTGACCACTACAGGTAATATAGATGTCATAACAACTGAACACATGAAGGTTATGCCGGATCAGGCCATTGTTTGCAACATTGGTCATTTCGACAGTGAGATACAGGTAGATAAACTTAAGAAACTACCCGGTATGCAGTGCCGGAACATAAAGCCTCAGGTGGATCGCTGGTTTTTCCCCGACGGGCACAGTATAATCCTGTTGGCTGACGGGCGTCTGGTAAATCTGGGTTGTGCAACCGGACATCCCAGTTTTGTGATGAGCAACAGTTTTACCAACCAGACCTTGGCACAGATCGAGCTTTTCAGCAAGGATTATCCTGTGGATGTATATCGTCTGCCAAAACATCTTGACGAGGAGGTTGCACGTCTTCATCTGGAGAACATAGGAGTGCACCTTACCAGACTCACAAAGGCTCAGGCAGACTATATAGGGGTTCCCGTAGAAGGGCCTTACAAGGCAGAACATTATCGTTATTGACGGAAAATCGTTATGGAACGTAAGACTGTGGTGGTATATGGGGCGTCAAGCCCTAATGTGGAAAAGGTTTTCTCTGATGCTGCATATCGTTTAGGGACTCTTATGGCACAATCAGGACGTACCGTAGTAACCGGCGGAGGAGTGTCCGGTCTGATGGCTGCAGTTGAGGATGGCTCTCTTGACAGCGGAGGTCATGTGATAGGCATTATTCCTGAATTCATGGTAGAAAACGGGTGGATGCATAAGGGCCTTTCGGAGATAATCAAAACCAAGGATATGCATGAACGAAAGAGTCTTATGGCAAGTATGGCAGATGCTGTCGTGGCCCTTCCCGGAGGGACCGGGACACTTGAGGAACTGCTTGAGATTATCACTTGGAAGGCGCTGGATCTATTCACTAAGCCGGTTGTTATCCTGAATACAGACGGTTATTATGACCCTCTGCTCCGGATGCTTGACCAGGCGGTGGAACGTAAATTCATGAATTCAGCTTTCCTTGCCGTCTGGAATGTGGCTGAAACTCCGGAGCAGGTCATGGATATTATATCAAATGCCCGGGAATGGGAGAGTTCTATAAATAAATACAACTGATACTGTTGTACATATATTTCCGGATCTAATGGCGTTTTTTTCACATTTCCCTTTTTTGGAAGAGATATATGGGATGGATTTTTTCCTGCTTGCCGTCATAGTGGCCGTGCTTGTCTTTGTCGTGACAATAGGACCGGATAGACAATCTTACATGGAGTCAGTGGCTTCTATGTTCCGTGGCAGAAGTTCAGATAAGGAAATTTCCTATCCTTCCGTCTCTTTTATTAGTGGAATATTTGTCTTTTTGGCTTCATGTTCTTCATTCGGCCTGTTGTTATGCTCGATTGAGGGGACCTTTACTTTGGAGAATGGTCGTGGACTGATTATTTTCGGAGTAGGGACCGGATTTGCAGCTCTTTTCTATATGCTTAAACTCCTCCTTTACTCAAGTGTGAACGGATACCTTTTCAATAGGCAGGCAATAACTGTGAAGCCTTCCCGATGGAACGGTTTCTTCAATATGCTGTTTACCGTTTCAGGAGTCCTGTTTCTGGCTGTCACCCTGATTATCACTTTTTTTGGTCTTCCCCGTCCCTACAGCTTGATATTAGCCTGTCTGGTGCCTGTTTTTGTGGAAACGGGTATCTTTTATAGACTTAAGAGCGTCTTATTTAAAAATATGATTAGCGTTATGGGATTTTTTTTCTACCTTTGTGCGCTCGAATTCAGTCCTTTGGCATTGGCCATACCGGTACTGATGCGGGTAATGTGTAATATTTAAAATATCAGACCTTGGAAATTAAGAGAATTCTAATCTCCCAGCCACAGCCTGCAAATGGCAAATCCCCATATTTTGATTTGGCCGAGAAATATGGCATCGAATTTGTTTTCAAGCCATTCATTCGTGTTGAAAGTCTTTCAGCCAAGGAATTCAGGCAACAGAGGGTCTCTATTCTTGACCATACGGCTGTGGTGTTCACCTCAAGACATGCCGTGGACCATTTCTTCAGCCTTTGTGCAGAATTGAGAGTAACTGTTCCGGATGATATGAAATACTTCTGTATCACAGAAACAGTGTCTCTTTATATACAGAAGTATGTTCAGTACAGGAAACGCAAGGTTTTTTTCGGTACCACCGGTAAGGTTGACAGCCTGCTTGCTCCGATTCTGAAACATAAGACGGAGAAATATCTTGTTCCTATGTCAAATGTACATACTGATGAGTTGAAATCCCTTCTGGATGCAAACGGCATCAGTCATACGGAGGCGGTCATGTACAGGACTGTAAGCAATGAAGTGGATGCGGATGAACTCAAGTCATATGACATGCTTGTGTTCTTCAGTCCGGCTGGAATTGAGTCCTTGAAGAGTAATGCTCCTGATTTTGTCCAGGGGGACAAGATTATAGGCTGTTTCGGACAGACTACCGCAGATGCAATCCGTAAAGCTGGGCTCAGGCTGGACATAGAAGCTCCCGTCCCCGGTATCACATCCATGTCCGCTGCAATTGACAAATATCTGTCTGAAATAAAAAAGTAAGTCTTGGATAATATCTGCGGGTCCCTGCTGTCAGTCAGCTGTCGGGACCCGCTTTTTTCTTAAAGATGAACAGGGTTCACAGCTTTGTCAAATCCGAACGGCTCTGCAGCAATAAGCTTACAGACCGTCTCTTCAGGGAGGGCGACCGTTCTGTCGGATGTTTTCCTATACGTCTTGTATGGCTGGAGATTTCGTCCGGAGAACCGGGAAAGGTGCAGCTCCTGTTGAGTGTGCCCAAACGTAAACTCCGTCATGCCGTTGACCGTAACCGTGTAAAGAGACAGTTAAAGGAGTTCTACAGGATAGGATGCGGGGACCTTAAGGAATATGTAAAAAATAGCGGAAAAAGGCTTCTGATAGGAATTCTTTTTACTGATGACACCGTATGGGAGACAAAAAGACTTGTTCCCAGACTCAAATCCGCATTCGATCGTCTTCTCCTTATCCTGTCGTCCCAAAATGATAGCATACCAGTTGGTGAATGATGGATATGAGTGAAGGAAAGAGAGCACTGTCTTTTGCTGATTTGTCAAGAAAAATCTCATATGCGACAAGTTGGCTGCTAATACTTCCCATCCGTTTTTACCGCAGGTTTATATCTCCCCTGACACCTCCGTCGTGCCGATTTGTGCCTTCATGCTCCGAATATGCGATTGAAGCACTAAGGAAACATGGACCTTTCAAGGGAACATGGCTTGCCATAAAAAGGATATTAAGATGTCGTCCGGGAGGAGGTTCCGGTTATGACCCTGTGCCATAAGATTTATGGAGATAAGTGACATACATACCCATGTGCTTCCCATGGTGCCGGGCTCGGCATTAGTAAACATCGGGTGCGGGCCTTTACCTCAAGTTCACGGCCACTATTTCAGTGCCGGACTACATCCTTGGGAAGTGACAGGCAGTGACGAGGAATCATTCAGGATTATTGATTCTTTACTCTCAAGATCTGATGTGATTGCTGTTGGAGAATGTGGGTTTGATGCTCTCAGGGGAACCTCTGTTGAAAAGCAGGAAAGGGCTTTCATCCGCCAGTTTGAGTTGAGCGAGTCACACTCCATCCCCATGATTCTGCATATAGTCCGTGAATTTGATAGGGTCATAAGGTTTAAGAAGATGCTGAAACCTTCCCAGAAGTGGCTTATACATGGATTTAGAGGAGGCCCTGAACAGGCTGGGCAACTTTTGGGATGCGGCTTCTGTCTCTCTTTCGGTCTTACTGCTCGTGAGGATACCATACGTGCTGTTCCTGAGAAAAATATCATGGCTGAAACTGATGGCAAGTGTGGAATAGGGGTGGTTATAGGAAAGATTTCAATGTCCCTCGGTATGGAGTATTGTGAGACGGAGGCCCTCATCCGATCCAATAATTCAGACTTTTTCGCATGAATTTGCACTGTTCGCCTAAGAATTGTACCTTTGCGAACCAAACAAAAAAAACGATGACAGATTTTGTAGAAGAACTTACATGGAGGGGTATGGTACACCAGATGATGCCGGGTACTGACGAACTCCTCAAAAAGGAACAGGTCACTGCATATGTGGGATTTGACCCCACTGCTGACTCACTTCACATCGGACATTTATGCAGTATCATGATTCTGCGTCATTTCCAGAGATGCGGTCACAAGCCTATGGCACTCATAGGCGGCGCTACAGGCATGATAGGTGACCCAAGCGGAAAGTCACAGGAACGTAACCTTCTGAATGAGGATACACTGCGCCATAATGTTGAGTGCATCAAAAAGCAGCTTGCCAAATTCCTTGACTTTGACAGTGACGCTCCGAATAAGGCAGAGCTTGTAAATAATTATGACTGGTTGAAGAATCTTACGTTCCTGGAATTTTCACGGGATATAGGCAAGCATATTACCGTTAACTATATGATGGCCAAGGATTCAGTCAAGAAACGTCTTAATGGAGAGGCAAGGGACGGGCTCTCTTTCACAGAGTTCACCTATCAGTTGCTGCAGGGCTATGATTTCCTTTATCTGAATGAACATAAGAATTGTAAGCTTCAGATGGGCGGAGCAGACCAGTGGGGTAATATCACTACCGGTGCAGAGCTTATCCGGCGTATTAACGGAACCGAGTGTTTTGCTCTAACATGCCCCCTTATCACCAAGTCGGACGGAACAAAATTCGGAAAGACTGAAGGTGGTAACGTATGGCTGAACTCGGATTACACATCGCCATATAAGTTCTATCAGTTCTGGTTGAATGTTACTGATGAAGATGCCCGTCGTTACATAAAGATATTCACAAACATAACCAGGGAAGAATGCGAAGATCTGATCTCCCGCCATGAGGCTGAGCCTCACCTGCGCCTTTTGCAGAAAAGACTCGCCAAGGACGTGACCTGCATGGTCCATAGCGAGGAGGATTATGAGGCGGCTGCCTCCGCGTCAGAGATCCTTTTCGGCAACAGCAGTTCTTCAGATCAGCTCAGGTCAATAGATGAATCCACTCTCTTGACCGTTTTTGAGGGTGTCCCTCAGTATCGTTTTGACAGGAAACGTCTGAGTGAGCAGATTAAGGCTTCGGACTTCCTTACGGAAGTTTGTCCTGTATTCTTCTCCAAAAGTGAGGCCAGAAAAATGATGCAGGGAGGCGGAGTTTCCATAAATAAGGAAAAGACATACGATCACTCCCGCATTTTTACGGAATCCGATTTGATAGACGGACGTTACATACTTCTGCAGAGAGGCAAAAAGAACTATTACCTGCTTATAGCAGAATAAGGATTTTTGCACTATCTTTGCATCCGTAATCCGGAGAGTGTCCGGTATGAGGTTTTGTCGTATGGTGTAATGGTAGCACAACAGGTTTTGGTTCTGTTTGTCCTGGTTCGAATCCGGGTACGACAGCCTGGCAAAAGAGGTCTATAAAAGGCCTCTTTTCTTTTGTTCCCGCTTTCATTTCATCATAAAAAACCAAAAATGGCCTACGTATAGTTGTAAGCATGATTTTGGGTTCAAAATCTAATCGTTTTGAAACATTATTTAATGAATTTGTTCTATTTCCCAGAAGGAATGGCTCAAAAGTTAATTTCTATGGGACACCCCGATATGGTCACATCTCGTAACAGGTGTATCTTTGCGGTGTAAGTTTTCATGCACATATTTGGTTAGTAATTGACTTTCGTGAATGATTCTTCAAGTGTCTGGGAAGATGCAGGAAGAGCAAGTTAGGGGTTGCATTTGCAGCCCCTAAATTTTTTCATTTGTCCCGGCAATGGGCTTTGATTGATTGAATTGTTGATGTTTTCTGAATTCCCCTTTTTCCCCTCAACTGTTTGCCGCGAAAAAAAATAGCATCCGAACATCAAATTTTTATTAATAATTAGTGCGTGCAAACAAAATAATAGTTAACTTTGACCGCTTTTGAGTGTTTTAAAGGACGTAATTACAAAAAAATATTAACCTTAAGGCCTTATGAAGAAACGTTATCTTTTCCCTGCTGATTACATGGCTGACCCCTCAGTGCATGTCTTCAACGGCAGGGTTTACATCTATCCTTCACATGACTGGGAATGCGAGAATGTCGAGAACGACAACGGTGACCAGTATGTTATGAAGGATTACCACGTTCTCTCCACCGACGATATTATGAACGGTGAGGTGGTGGATCATGGAAAGGTTCTCGGATTGGAGGATATTCCATGGGCAGGACGCCAGCTCTGGGATTGTGACGTGGCAGAGAAAGACGGCAAGTATTACATGTATTTCCCCATGAAGGACAAGAATGACGTGTTCCACCATGGTGTCGCAATTGCAGACCGCCCCGAAGGTCCGTTCATTCCTCAGCCGGATCCGATTCGTGGAAGCTACAGCATCGACATGTGCGTATTCAAGGATGATGACGGCGAGTATTACATGTATTTCGGTGGTCTCTGGGGCGGACAACTCCAGCGTTATAAGGACAACAAAGCCCTCGAGGAACCTTATCTCCCTTCAGGGAAGGAACCGGCACTTCCCAGCCGTGTGGTACGTCTGAGTAAGGATATGCTACAATTCGCCGAAGAGCCCAGACCTGTAGTCGTAGTCGATAAGGAAGGAAAACCTCTCACAGCCGATGATCCCCATCGTTTCTTTGAAGCTCAGTGGGTTCACAAATACAACGGAAAATACTATTTCTCTTACTCAACCGGTGACACCCACATGCTGTGCTATGCCACTGGTGACAACCGTTTCGGCCCCTTTACCTATCAGGGTGTAATCCTGACTCCCGTAGTTGGCTGGACCACCCACCATTCTATTATAGAATATAAGGGGAAATGGTATCTTTTCCATCATGACAGTGTTCCGTCAGGCGGTAAATCCTGGCTCCGCAGCCTTAAGGTATGTGAGTTGGAGTATGATGCCGAAGGTCATATCAAGACCATTGAAGGAATGGATTGAAATCATTTCAGCGTTTATATATAGAATTCAACAATAAACAAATAACCTGTTAAATGAAAAAAATCAATTATCGAGAAAAGCGTACTCGTATCCTCGGATTCGCTTGTCTGGCAGTAGCAGTTGCATACGGCATTTCGTCATGCTCTGATTACGATCTTGACAAGAGGACTCCCGAGTGGCTCGGTACCAGTATCTACGAGACCTTGGAAGAGGGTTTTGTGAGTGAAGACGGTAAGGACTATACCGGCAAGTTCACTACTTTCGTGAGGTTGATAGATGACCTCAACTACACCAACGTGTTGGCCAAGACCGGTAGTAAGACACTCTTTGTGGCCGATGACGACGCATTTGAGCGCTTCTATGCCAAGGGCATCTTCAAGAAAGCTGATGGCAGTAATGTCAGCAGCTATGAGGACCTTAGCCTTGCACAGAAGAAGATGCTTATGAACGGTGCCATGCTGAACAATGTCTATCAGGTGGCCATGCTTTCCAGTAGTCAGGGACCAACAATCGGTGACTGCATGAGAAGAATTTCTTCCGTATCCATCTATGACTCAGTTCCTATGGTGAAGCCTGAAGACATGCCTGGCACAAAGCATTGGAAGTATTACAAGAGTCAGGATCATGCTTTCCCGATTCTTCAGGACGGAACTAACAAGCCTACTGTTATGTTCGTTAACAAGTTCTTGACAGCCAAGAAGATTACGGACGATGACTACGATTTCCTCTTCAATCAGGGTAAGTATAATCCCTCAAAACCGGGACGTCAGTCAAAGGATGCAAGCGTGAACGGCGTACGTATCGAGACCCAGAACAAGAAGTGCTTCAACGGATTCATACATGTTATGGAAGATGTAATTTATTCTCTTCCCAATATGGCTGAATATATAGGTAATCCTAACAAGGAGAAGCAGTCTAAGGTATTCAGTTCCATCTTGGAACGTTACAGTGCACCTTATTATAGTGAGGCTCATACACAGGAACTGGTGAGACTTGGCCGCGTCAAGGAAGGTGACTCCGTGTTCCAGAAGCAGTATTTCTCACAGCGTTCACAGGGTAACTCCTCTCTCTCCACTACCCCTGGCAGACAGGTGGTAGCCAAGGACAACCTGCTCAAGTTTGATCCGGGGTGGAATACCTATTTTTCATCAACCTCATCAACCACCACTTCAGATGTGGCTCTGCAGCAGAACATGGGTGTAATCCTGGTTCCTACGGATGATGTCCTTCTCAACTGGTGGACAAATGGCGGTGGTAAGGCTTTGAAGGAAAGGTACGGTCGTCTGGCCGGAAATCCTGCTAATGCCGAGCAGATGATTTACGATATGGACAGTGTGCCTGATAATGTGATTATCAAGCTTGTGAACAACAATATGCTCAACTCACTGGTCGGTTCCGTACCCAGCAAGTTCAAGAATGTGCTGAATGATGCCAATGACCCGATGGGTATCGAGCCGGGCGACGTAACTGATGTGGAGATGTGCTGCAACGGTGCCGTGTTCTTCACAAACATAGTATTCAGTCCTACAGCTTACCGTTCCGTATCCTACCCGGTACTTGTGAACGAGAAACTCAAGATCATCAACTGGGCAATCAACGAACTGGAGTTCGATGCATATCTGAACTCTATGGTGGCCACTTACAGTTTCTTCGTTCCTGAGGCAAGCGATAACGGCTCAACCGATGAGAAACTCGTGAACAAGATGGTCTATATCGATCCCGTTTCATACGGTAATTCTGCTGCAAACAACGGTCTGCTCCGCGCTTATGTGTTCGAGTATGACGAGCGTCAGAAGAATGTACAGGCCAAGATATATCCCTATGATCCCAAGACCGGAACCATCGATGTCAGCGGTTCAGGTTCAACTGCCACGGCAGCTCAGATTACTGACCGTCTTGAGGATATTCTTGACTATCATGTTATAATAGGTGATGTGGAGGAATTGGACTCTGTCACTAATGAACCATACCATTATTTCCAGACCAAGGGTCGTGGTACCATCTATTTTGATTGGGATCCCAGAGACAAGTCAAAGGATCCTGATGATCCGACACCTCTTTATAGTAAGGTAAAGGGTAGCTATCAGGTGGAGACCGAGGGTATGGATACCATCGCTGATCAGGTTATTACCATACTTAACCGTTATAACCAGGCCAGCAAGAAGAAGGATCCTACATCAACTACCGACGGTAACGGTAGGACCTACGTCATAGACAAGCCCTTGCTCACAGCAAGACGCAGCGTATATGATGTTCTTTCCGATTCAGTCAACTATCCTGAGTTCAAGGAATTCTTTGAGCTTATGTCACAGGCCGGTGTCAACGGTGTGGGTCTCTTTGCAGGAAGCATGAACAAACATGCCACAGGAAGCATGAACCTTACCACGCTCAACACTTATCACTATACGGTGTATGTTCCTACTGAGAAGGCTTTGAAGGATCTTTATAAGAGTGGTCGTCTCTTCACAATCCACATGATAGATTCCATCAAGGACACCTATGACGATAACATTGATTTCATAGGTGAGTGGAAGCCTGAGGATTGGCCAAATCTTCCGAACAAGAGTGCAGCCAGCTATGACAAGATAATGAACATGTTCAACAACTATGTGTCATTCATCCAGTTTACTGCCGATTCAATACCTGCCTCTGTTCTCAGTACTCCTATGGCCAAGGATTCAGTATTCTACAATACTCCATGGTTCTCCAAGTACACTGCAAAACTGGAGAAGCAGATTACCGATTTCGTGAAGTATCACATTCAGGATAACTCTGTCTATATTGACAGCAAGTTCACCATTGACCTCAGAGAGAATCCTCTTGGTGAGGCCAATTATGAGACCGCTTACATGAATGACAACTCGCAGTTCGTCAAGCTGAGCGTCAGGTCTGATCATGCTGCCCACAAGATATTCGTTCTTGATACTGAGACAGACAAGGCTTTGAGAGCTGATCCCGCATATATTTCAGCTTCAACAGAACAGAAGAAACAGATGAGAGAGGCACGCGCCAAGGTTGTTAGTCCCGTTAACAGTGCTGTAAGCGGCAAACCTCTTTACAACATCATGTGCCGTGAATATGAGTACAACAATGCGAATGTTGGAAGCGCCACTGAGATTGAGACCTCTTCATACGTAGTTGTCCATCTCATAGATGGTACTTTGAACAACGGTGATTTCTGATTTTAACCAGCAGACAAATTGACGATGAAACAGATTAAGAATATAATTATGAGAGGAGCCGCCGTTCTGGCCCTGACCTCTCTTCCGGGTTTTCTGTTCGCTCAGAATGCCGGTGACATTATCAGCGGTGTCATTCTGGACAGCGAAGGCCCGATGATGATGGTTAACGTTACTGAGAGGGACGCTTCCAACCGTATTGTGGCTCACGCCGTAACTGATATGGAGGGTCAGTTCTCATTCAAGCTGGTCAACCCGAAGGATAGGCTGCAGATTTCATACGTAGGTTATGAAACTGTTGACATTCCCTTCACCAAGACCTATTTTGAAATAACCCTGAAGGACATGCAGGAGATTCCTGAGGTTGTCATCAAGGCTGAACGCACTGTTGGCGGCTCAGGTCTTCCCATTCCTCTGCGTGAGCAGTCTTCTGCTATCCAGACCATTGATATGGAGGATCTTGAAGGACTTGGTGCCACAACAATCGATGAGGCCCTGCAGGGTCGTGTATCAGGACTTGACATCGTGTTCGATTCAGGTAACCTGGGTGCCCGTTCCACCATGCACCTCCGTGGTGTATCTACTATGAGTGGTGATTCTAACCCGCTGATTGTCGTGGACGGTAACATTTTCGATATTGAGAAGAACCTTGTGGATAACTTCGACTTCCAGAATGATGCCCAGAATGATGACAAGGTATCTGAGCTCCTGAACATCAATCCCGAGGATATAGCCAGTATCTCTATTCTGAAGGATGCCGCCGCTACTGCCATTTGGGGTGCACGTGGTTCAAACGGTGTCATGGAAATCAAGACAAAGCGTGGTGCCAAGGGTAAGACACGTGTACAATATACATATCGTATCAACGGTGACTGGCAGCCGGACGGATATAAACTTCTCAACGGTGACCAATACACCATGTTCATGAAGGAGTCCTTCTTCAATCCTGAACTGAGTGATGCAGCCGCTGACATCATCGAGCTGAATTATGACCCCGACTTCTCAGAGTACGAGATGTACAATGACAATACAGACTGGGTGTCTCAGGTAAGGAAACTCGGTATCCAGCAGGCTCATAACGTATCCGTATCTGGTGGTGGTGACAAGGCCAACTTCCGTATATCTGCAGGTTTTGATGACCAGACCGGTTCCGTCATAGGCCAGAAGATGAAACGTTTCACAACCCGTGTAGCATTTGACTATTTCGTATCTGACCGTATCAAGGTTGTCACCAACTTCAGTATGGTGTATAACAGGAACAAGAGAAACGGATCCAGCATACAGACCGCCATGAGGATGATGCCTAACCTGGCCATCTATTATCAGGACGAGAACGGAGAGTCAACAGGCGAATACTACCATATGCTTGCAACAGCTTCGTCTGAGCTTCCTCGTAACACCAATCCTCTTGCTGAGGCCGATGAGAAGGAGAATTACAGCACCTCTCTAAACGTGAACCCTGAATTCCAGATGGTGTATCAGCTCCTCGGTTTGGAAAATGACCAGACCAAGCTCACTTATGACGGACGTATCACATTCAGTGTCCAGAACAGTGATGATGACCAATATAATCCTTCAAGTCTTGCCAGCAACGGTTGGGCAGACGACAATGCCAACCAGACTCAGGGTAACTTCAACAAGAGTTCAAGCGTCACCACTACTCACCAGCTGACATTCATTCCTCATTTCAAGAGGGAAGGTCACTCCGTGATGTCTATGCTCAGGCTGCAGGTTCAGAGTAACAACAGCAAGGGACAGAAGAACAAGTCCAGCCAGCATCCTTCCCGTATCAAGCTGGCTGATGGTGAAGGAAAAATTGATGAAAGAGATGGTATGGGCACTAGTGCAGGCCAGGGCCGAGGTGTGAACGGTGTGTTCTCAATCCACTACTCCTTCAGGAGCAAGTATTCAGCTGACTTCACATTACGTGCCGACGGTAGCACCAAGTTCGGTGACAACAAACGTTGGGGTTTGTTCCCGGCTTTGTCCGGCCGTTGGAACGTCATTGATGAGGACTTCATGGAGACAATCCGTGACTCCGGTTATCTCACAATGCTTTCCATCCGTCCCAGCTGGGGTATAACCGGTAACGCTCCCGGACAGGGTGACCTTTACTACAGTAAGTACTCATCAGGTAACGCATATCTGGGAACCTCTACTATCAATCCTTCAAATATCCGTCTGAGCAATATGCAGTGGGAGCAGAAGGAGTCATGGAACCTCGGTTTTGATTTCGGTTTCTTCCATGACAGGTTGAGCGCCAGTGTGGATCTTTATACCTCCACTGTCACCAAGATGCTGAACTCAAATTATCCTATTCCTACATCATCCGGTTTCTCGAGTCTCGGTGTTGTGAATGAAGGTTCAATGAAGAACTCAGGTTGGGAACTTCAGGTGAATGCCAACCGTATTATCCAAAAGGGTAAGTTCAGCCTGAGCGGTAACATCTCATTTGCCGACAACTCTAACCAGATTCTTGAGATGAACCCCATCATGCTTGACCAGAAGAATCCTGAGTTCAATTTCCAGAACAACTCAAATTACCTTCCGTTCGTGGCTCTCAAGAACGCGTTCGGTTCGATCTACGGTTTCAGATATGACGGTGTTTATCAGTACAGTGACTATTCAGAGATTGAGGATCCCGGTGTGAGCGGTCCCAACGCTCCGGTGGTCAAGGACGTCAACGGTGAGGTTATCCTCAACTCAAAGGGCCGTGCCAAACCCATGATGTTCGCTTATGGCAACACAGCCGAATACGAGTTTGTAGGTGGTGACGCCAAGTACGTGGACATCAACAATGACGGTAACATAAACGAGCTTGATATTGTCTATCTGGGTAGTTCTCTGCCTAAGCTGAACGGTGGTTTCGGATTCTCCATCAATTACGGAC
Source organism: Bacteroidales bacterium UBA1192 (assembly GCA_002310175.1). Classification (GTDB taxonomy): domain Bacteria; phylum Bacteroidota; class Bacteroidia; order Bacteroidales; family Bacteroidaceae; genus Colenecus. The sequence continues at coordinate 11,979 of DBYG01000046.1, read as the reverse complement.
GTTTCTCATGGCGTAACCAGTTCAACTTCCGTTATGGTAACAAGGTCATCAACCAGGGCCGTAGAACTGCTGAGGCTATGTATGACACCAACAACACATCAGCTGCCATCAACTGGAGATGGCGTGTTGAGGGTGATGACACCACCATGCCGAGAGCTCTTCACCAGTACGGCTTCAACTCACTGCCCAGTGACCGTTTTGTTGAGGACGGTTCATTCCTTCGCTGGAATTCATCCTCACTCGGTTACTCAATCGATCCTAAGTACACCAAGAAACTTGGCATTAACAACCTGTCGTTCAATCTTAACCTGAACAACATCCTTGTCCTGACCAAGTATTCAGGTATGGATCCTGAGATCGGTTACGGTGGCATGGGTGTGGCAACAGACAACAGCCAGACACCTCGTGCAAAACGTTTCACATTCAACGTGTCAGTACAATTCTAATTTATAAAGAGAGTACAGTATGAAAAATATAAAACCAATATTTTGTATAGCACTGGCAGGAGCCACGCTCTCGTCGTGTAGTGATTTCCTGACTCTGGTTCCTCTCAATGAAATAGTCTATGAGAATTATTGGACCAGTAAAGGTGACGTTGAAAGTGTCTTGCTTGGAGCATATTCAGCACTTGAAGACAACAATTGCATCACCCGAATGTCAATTTGGGGAGAGATGAGGTCAGATAATATCATAGCTGACCCCAATAACTCCAGCAGCTCCGGTTCAACACACGATATCGTTCAGATAACGAAGGACAATATCCTGGAAACGAACAGTTTCACATCATGGAGCTGCTTCTACACCGCCATCAACCGTGCCAATACGGTAATCAAGGAGGCCCCTGCCATCTTTGAGAAGGACCCGAACTATACCAGAAAGAACCTGAACTCCAATCTGGCTGAGGCTTACGCCATACGTGACCTTTGCCATTGGTATCTGGCCCGTGCCTACAGGTCTGTCCCGTTCGTGACGGAGCCTTCGACCGATGACGCCCGTGGCGTTGAAGGTTTCAAGGTAGCTCCTACACCTATTGAGGAGTTGATGAAAATCATGACTCAGGAACTTGAGGATGTAGTGGAGGATGCCGTTGTTGAATATCCTCTTGAATCAGCTAACACAGGACGTTTCACTCAGGTCAGTATTTATGCACTTCTGGCCGACATGTATCTGTGGCAGGGTAAGTATGACAAGGTTATAGAATGTGTCGATAAGATTACCGCCCGCAAGATGGAGGTATATAAGGAACTCAAGGAAGAGGAGGGTGTGAACTGCATTCTTGACCTTTTCCATGGATATCCTCTCATCAAGAATACTCAGGGAACACAGTTCGCGGGAACCTCTTATAATGAGAACTTCGGTACAGGAAACTCATTTGAGATACTCTTTGAGTTACCGTTCCAGTCCAACCAGGAAAACAGTTTCATAAGCACCTATTACGGTGAAAGGAATTCTAACGGTGTGCTTCACGCTGCCACCCAGATGGGAGCAAACGTGAAGAACGGTAAGGGTGAAGTGTTCAAGTCAAAGTATGACACCCGTTACTACGAGTCGATACGTGAGGATAATGAAGGTTCAGATTTCATGATCTCCAAGTACGTTGCCGAGAAACAGCAGTTTGACCTTTCTACGGGTGAAATCAAGAATCAGACCACGACAGAAAGGAACAACACTACTCCCAACTGGGTTGTCTATCGTTATACTGATGCCCTTCTGATGAAGGCTGAAGCTCTTGTGATGATGACCAAGGAGGATGCCATGATTGCCGGTGACTCAGCAGCGTTGGCTGAAAGGAACAGGAATTTCGCTCAGGCTTTCAATATAGTCCAGGCTGTTAATCAGCGCGCTCTCTGCACAGGTTATGACGGTGGCTATACAAATGCCAGTGCCGATACGCTCAAGTTCGCCGAGTACAGCGGTTCCAAGCAGTCTATGGAGAACCTCGTACTTCAGGAGCGCAGACGTGAGCTCTGTTTCGAGGGCAAGCGTTGGTTTGACCTTGTCAGAATGGCTCGTCGTGAAGGCAGCACCTCAAGGCTCTCAACCCTTGTTCTGACTAAATACACAGAGAACGTGAGTGCCGTCCGCATCAAGCTGTCCGATACATTCGCCATGTACTTCCCCTACAGCAAGGATGAAATCAAGCTCTATTATGAAGATGGTGTGGAGGGAGTTCTCAAGCAGAATCCTGCATATAAGGAGGATGAGGACATAAAGAAAGCAGGACAATAATATTATTTAGTTGTCATATTCAGAATCCAATTCAGAAACTGATTTGTCCAATGAAAACTTTTAAGAGATACAGCGCAAGAACAATGTCAATCGGACTGATAATGTCCGTTCTGGCCATCTGCCTCTCATGTCTCAGCGAGCAGCACCCCGGTACCTTATATACGTTTACCGGCCAGACTGTAGCTGACTATCTGGAGGATGACCCCGATGGACGTTTCACCGATTTCATTACTGTTCTGAAAAGGGCTAAACATTGGGGTGAGCTTGACACTTATGGCGAGTTTACCTGTTTCGCCCCCACTAACAAGGCCTTTGCCGACTTCCTGGCCGGCTTGGGCTACAGTTCGGTGGATGACCTTTCTGACAGTGACTGCGACACAATTACGCGTACCCATCTTATCAAGGCCACCTACTTCATGTCAGACTTGAATGAAGGTGCGCTGCCTTCGGTCAATCTTCTGGACCGTTTCCTTACTTTGTCATACGCCGGTGACACGGCTCAGGACGGTACCGTCAGGCTTTTGAAGTGTATCAACAGGGATTCACACATCATAGGTCTGGACGATACGGTTCAGAACGGTGTTGTCCAGGTGGTTGACAAGCTGGTCAAGGTCTCTGGTGATTACATTTTCGATGTAATCAAGGAGAATAAGGGATCTAAGATATTCTTTCAGGCGCTTAACCTTGTGGGATTGGAGGATTCTCTGAAAAAGTTCAAGGATGAAAGCTATTCAGTCTCATACGATTCAGTCGAAATAGGTCTCATAAGGCCGGGAGGTGGCTCTGACTACACAGTCAAGTACTGGGGTGAGAGAAAAAGTGCTTTCACTATCCTTGTGGAGCCTGATTCGGTTTATGAGCGGAACGGAATACACAATCTGGATGAGCTGATCGCTTATGCCAAGGCTGTATATGACGAGTCCTATCCTGCTGATGCCGGTCTTTATGATGATGACTGGCATAACCGCAAGAACCCGTTGAACCGTTTTATCTCTTATCACATACTGCCCTTCCAGATTCCTTCAAATGTGGATTTCTGCGCCAAGGAACGTGTGATAAACAACCGTTTCGTGCTGAATCTGCTTGATCCGGAGGATTACTTCGAGACTTTTATGCCCCATTCGATAATCAGGGTCTCAAGAGTGATGTCAGGCGACGATGCCGGTATGTATATCAACCGTCGCGGTATTGGCAGCACCGATGAGCTGGAGTTTGGACGTCCCAAATACCGTGGTGTCCGCATCTATTCTACTGATGAGATGCAGAACGCCGGGTTGAATGAAGGCTGCAACGGGTACTATCACCATATTGACGACATACTTGTCTATTCTGATTTCATCAGGACTGACATACTTAACCGTCGTATGAGGATAGACTGCTGCACGCTCTCACCGGATTTCATGACCTCCGGGGCACGTCAGAAGATGACGAACAGCGCTTATGAGGGCACAGGTTTCCTGGAACCCCAGAATTTCCACTCATATAACTCCGATTATTGTATGTGGGTGCGCGTGGCTTCCACCGGCAACTGGAGCTATCAGGGCGATGGTCTGGATCTTTGCGGTAACTATGACATTCTCATCAAGCTGCCGCCGGTTCCCTATGACGGTACCTGGGAGCTCAGACTCTCATATCGCGGATATGAAGGATGCGGTGTGGTTCAGAACTATGTGGGTGATTCCCCGGACAATATGATTCCGTGCGGTATCCCTACTGACCTTAGGTTGAGTGCTGAAGGAAACCACAACATAGGTTGGGAGACCGATGATGAAAAGACTGAAGAGGAGATCAATGCAATTGACAAGGCTATGCATAACAGAGGTTATATGAAAGCTCCGGATTCCCATACAAATGGAACCGATCCATTCAGAACCCTTAATACAATGGCAAGGCGCATTGTCACTACGGACTATTTCTATGCCGAAAGGGATTATTATCTCAGGATGAAACTTGTTCTTGACAATCCTAAGGCTGAGATGAATTTCGACTATATGGAATGGTGCCCCAAGAGCATTTATGACAACAACGAGAACAAACACTAGGAAATAATTATTAAATAACAGATATGAAACATTTTTCCATTTCACTCAGGAAATCATTCTGGATAGTGTCAGCTATCTGTCTCGGCACGGTTTCGTGCCAGAAAGAATGGGACGACCACTATTCGACTGATTACCAGATTGTACCGGGGAGTACCCTGGCAGAGCGTCTTTCTGACGGTAGTTTCGGTGAGGATGCCAAGTTGTTCGTTGAGATTCTGGACAACACCTATTTCACTTTAAGGGGTGCAGCTGTTCCTTACTCTTATCTTGACTTTCTGGATGATGACCAGTTCCTTACGGTGTGGGTGCCTAAGGCTTCATCACTTACAGATGAAGAGCGTGCCCTCTACACCAAGAAGAACAAGACCTATGCAGAGAATGTCTTGGTCGCTAACAGGTTCATCCTGAACCATGTGGCACGTTTCAGTCATCCTGTAGGACGTGATTATTCCGAAGAGTTCTTCATGATGAGTAAGAAACGTTATCAGACAGAGGGTAACTCCATTGATGATATTCCCTACAATCTGGATAAATCCAACATCGCCTGCAAGAACGGTATCATTCACTCCATTGACGGCAAGCTTGTCTATAGACAGAGCATCTACGAGTACCTCACAACAAGTGATGAGTACAAGGATGTCATTGGTGATTTCTTTGAGAAGTACACACGTGAGGAGGTCGATATCAACCGCAGTGTTGAGGAGGATATCGATGAATTGGGACGTACCGTCTATTCAGATTCAGTCATCATCAAGAGAAACGTTCTTCTTGACCGTTATGGCTATATTGAGAGGGAGGACAGCAACTATGTGATGGTTATCCCCACACCTCAGGTATGGTCAGACAAGTATGACTCCATCACCAAGTTCTTCGATTACGGCTATGTCCTGGGTGACACTTCAAGGGCATCAGTCATGGCTGCCGACTCACTCAAGTACTATTGGGGTCAGCAGATTCTTCTTACAGACATGGTGTTCAACATGAACCTCAAGTATAACAGGAATGGTAATGACTCAGTTGTTTCTACACGCTTCAGGTCAAATGATAGGAAGAAACAGAAGGTTGCTTATCATACCTACTACAATCCTAACTCAGCTGAAGGTCTATTCAAGAATCATGTCATAAGGACCGAGAAGTGCAGTAACGGTAGAATCTATATAACCGATGAGTGGCCGTTCGTTGACTCTCTTACCATCAATGTTCCCATCAAGATAGAGGGTGAGAATGCTCAGATTGGAACCAAGCAGGCAACTGATCCTATCGAGTCTGTCTATCGTAACAGTGCTATCGGCAAGATATCAGAGGAGAAAGTACTCTATGTTATAGGTAAGGAAGGTGCTTTCAACTGGTTTGTTGAATTCCCCATAAAGGATAATCTCAAGGGTAAGTACAGGATCAAGATTGCTCTTGTTCCGGATATCTCCTCAAAGAAGCCCAACCTTATCCATCCTACGGTAACCTATAACAAGATTACTATCTATGATCCCAAGGATCCAAACAATCCCCGTAAGGACTGGAACTTCGAGAACAACACTAACAAGGTTGACACACTTGACCTGGGTATAGTGGATGTCCCGTACTGTGACTATAAAACCGAGTCGTCAAGACTTACTCTCAGGCTGGCGAGCAAAATGACAAACTCCAATGCCAAGAATTACTCTTCAGTAATGCGTCTTGACTTCATTCTTCTGGAACCCGTCCTTGACGAATAAAAAATGTATAAGAATATGAGAATAACAGAAAAGAAGGGGCTTCATGTCCTGGGACTGGCAGGCCTAATGCTTATCGTCCCTGCCTTGACTTTTGCACAGAGCGGCAACAATGACGACCTCACTGTTGTAACCGGTGTCGTTACCGATGCTGCTTTGGGAACACCGATGGCCGGTGTCCGTGTTCAGGCTTACAACAATCCGTCTCATGCCGCCATGACAAAGGAGGACGGTTCCTATTCTATCAGGATACCTGACTATGTCTCCTCACTGGTGTTCAGTGTGGAAGGTTCCAACAGGGCCGTATGTGCATTGAACGGCCGTACGGAGGGTGTAGATATGAAAATGTATTCCGATGCATTCTCCGAGGTATATGACGCCAGGACAACCGCATCAAAGAGAAGTGATTCAAAGGTGGATTACTTGAACGCTGACCTCAGTGTTGATGACCAGATCCAGAAAAATCTGCAGGGTAATATACTGAGCACCATGCGTTCAGCTCAGCTCGGCGTAGGTGCTTCCATGCTGATTGACGGTGTCAACTCCTTGAACATCAACACCCAGCCTCTGATAGTGCTGGACGGTGTGATACTGGATATGGGTTATGACAAGGTTTTCAATCATGACGGATTCTTCAATAACCTCCTGGCCAACCTCATGGTGGAGGATATAGAGTCAGTATCTGTCCTGAAGAACGGTCTGGCTGTGTACGGTGCCAAGGGTGCCAACGGCGTGATTCTCATCAACACCAAGCGTAACAAGAGTATGGCTACCAAGATAGACCTGTCGATATCCGGCAACTACCAGCTCATGCCCAAGTTCCCTGTCATGATGAACGCCTCAGAGTATCGCAGCTATGTTTCTGAGCTTATAGGTTCCACAGATACCAAGCTCAGCACCTTCAAGTTCCTCAGAACGGAAAAGGGTTATCACTATTACAACACATACCATAATGACACTGACTGGACTGACGTCTCTTACAGGAATGCGTTCATCCAGAACTACAGCATGAATGTGGATGGTGGTGACGACATTGCCAAATATACCCTTTCAGTAGGTTTCGCCAAGGGTGACGCTACACTCAGGGAGAATGACTACCAGCGTTTCAACCTCCGTCTGAATTCAGACATCGTTCTGGGTGACAAGCTGCTTCTGCGTTTTGACGCTTCATACAGCGATGTGACCCGTGACCTTCGTGATGACGGTGCAGTTGAGGACATTGACAACGGTATGTTAACCGCTCCCGGTTTCCTGGGCCTTGTCAAGGCTCCGTTCCTGAGCCCTTATGCCTCTACAAACCAGGGTAGTATCTCCACCGCTTTCCTTGCCGGTGCCGATGACTATCTGGACGAGGTACTTGGTGATGAGGCTTCCCTCTCCAATCCGCAGGCAATACTCGAGTATGGAAACGGAATCAACAAGAACTATTTCGGTAACCGTCTCATCACCCTGTCCATCACTCCGACATGGGAGTATAGCCGTTACCTCAAGTTCAAGGAGCATTTCAGCTATACGCTTGTCAATTCTGATGAGAACTATTTCATCCCTATTGAAGGAACCCCGCATTTCCAACTGGCTGACATGAGCCTGGTTGACAATAAAGTGGCAGCAATGAATTCCAAGTATGACGGATTCATGAGCAACACCTATTTTGACTATGCACGCAGGTTCAAGGCTCATGACCTGGCTCTTCAGGGTGGTTTCCGTTACATAAACAACGCTTTCACCCAGAGCTCCATGTCAGGTTACAATTCAGGTAACGACAAGACTCCAAACATGAATGCTCATCTGAAGTTTCCGCTCATCAACTCCATGCAGGCTAAGGATATCTCACTTACCTGGTGGCTCAACGGTGACTACAACTTCAAGGAGAGATACTATCTGAGTGCCGGTGTAAGCCTCATGGCCTCTTCAAGATTCGGAGGAAAAGTGAGCAACGGTGTGAAGATTGGTGTTCCATGGGGTATCTTCCCTTCAGTTCAGGGCGCATGGATAGCTTCGGCTGAACCTTGGTTCAACGTCAAGGCCATTGATTACCTCAAGCTCAGTGTCGGTTATGACCTGACCGGTAATGACGGTTTTGATGATGCAGCTTCACGTACCTATTTCGCTCCTGTCAAGATCCTCCAGATGAGTGGACTTGCCATAAAGAACATAGGTAACTCCTCTTTGCAGTGGGAAACCGTAGGTAAGCTCACTGCCGGTCTTGACATGAATCTCTTCAGCAACAAACTGTCACTTTCACTGAACGGCTATATCAGCAACACTGACAATCTTCTTTCCATCAGTTCACTCTCTGAGGTGACCGGTGTAAGGAATGCATGGAGCAACGGCGGTTCTCTCAAGAACACCGGGTTTGACGCCACTATTGCCGGAAAGCTGGTCAATACCAATATGGTCAAGTGGGAGTTGGGTGCGTCAATCGGTAAGTACAAGACTGAAATAACCAAGCTTCCTGATGATGCCATCATGCTTCAGAGTTACGGTGCAAACCTCAGGACAGAGGTTGGCGGACCTGTAGCCGTATTCTACGGTTACAAGACCGATGGTGTATTCTCCACTGCTGCCGATGCCGAGCATCAGCTTCAGGTACAGGTCTTTGATGAGGATGGTGATCCCGTACTTGATGCTAACGGTTCACCCACTTTTGTAAATGAGGCTCTTCACATGAGGTCCGACAGAGGTATCAATACCTATTTCGAGGCTGGTGACGTGAAGTTCGTCGATATGAACGGTGATGCCATCATTAACGAGAAGGATATGGTTAAGATTGGTGACCCCAATCCTGATTTCTTCGGCAGGATCTTCACTAACTTTAATGTCAAGAATCTGACTCTCAGTGCCACTATGACCTATAAGGTAGGCGGCGACATCTTCAACTATCAGAGAATGATTCTGGAGAGCGGATCCCGCTTCCTGAATCAGACTGTGGCCGTTACCAACCACTGGACTTGCGAAGGTCAGGTGACTGATTATCCGAAGGTGGTTTATGGTGACCCGCATCAGAACGGACGTTTCTCAGACCGCTGGATTGAGGACGGTTCATATCTGCGCCTCAAGAACGTGACCCTGAGTTACAGGATACCGGTTGTCAATGAGTATCTGCATGGTATCACCGTATGGTGTGCCGGCAACAACCTGTTGACATTCACCAAGTATCTCGGTTCAGATCCTGAGTTCTCACTGAGCAATGATGCCTATACTATGGGAATTGACCGTGGTCTTCTGCCGCAGTCACGCAACTTCTCACTGGGCGTAAAGATCAACCTCTAATAACATTGGATTATGAAAACAGGAAAAATCATATTTTCGGCCATTGCTGCCATATTGATGACAGCAGGCTTTGTCTCATGCAGTGATATGCTTAAGACAGAATCGAAGGTGGTGGTTTATGATGAGAATCTCACCCTGGACCAGGCAACCGATACTGTCTATTCAATCATGGGTATTATCCAGAAGATGCAGACGATTGCTGACCGCGTCGTCCTGCTCAACGAGGTCCGCGGTGACCTTGTCTCTGCAACTGCCCATGCCACAGAGGACCTTCGTGACATTTACAATTTCAATGAGACATCCAAGAACAACAAGTACAACCAGATTGTTGACTACTATGCTGTTATCAACAACTGCAACTACTTCATTTCTAAAGTGGATACCTCTTATGTGCGTAACCATAAGAATGTGTTCAAGCGCGAGTATGTGGCTGCGCTCGCTTTCAGGGCGTGGACATATCTGCAGATGGCATCAGCTTATGGTCGTGTCCGTTTCTTCACAAAGCCTATCCTCAGTGGAGATGAGGCTGAGTCCAATTTCCCCTATTTTGATGCCAAGGAGATTGCTGACAGCCTTGCACCTGAACTGATGCTTTATGTGAACGAGAAGATACCGGTATATGGCAGTCTGGGCGGTGGAGAGAATGGTGATGGCACTTCATCTGAAAGCCATTCTTCATCAAAGCTCTTTATTCCCATCAAGCTGATTGTGGCTGACCTATGCCTGTGGGCAGGTGATTACAAGAATGCAGCTCTTTATTATAAGGATTATCTGGCACCTGCCGCTGCCGCTTCTACCAAGTATCCCACCACCACTTCCAGTGTCATGTGGGGCAATACTGACTTTACTGAGAGATTCAATGATACCTATTCAGTCCAGTTCGGTACTAACTTTGACAACACCGCCATCACCTACATTCCTATGGAATCACAGGACTTCAACGGTGTAACAAGTGAGCTTGATGACATTTTCAGTTCTGTCAAGGAGAATAACTATTTCTATGATCTCACCCGTTCCAGGGCTCTTACCAGCCTTTCTGCAAAACAGGTGTTCTGCTATCACGATGTGAACCCAAGTACATATATTCCTAAATATGTGTATGTGGACAAGGATCTCCAGTCTGACAGTCTGCATAAGGGTGACCTCAGACTTAACTCCGTTCTTACCAGAAAGACCGTTTTTGATGAGGAGAGTTCAAGGTACAGCATAGACAGGCAAACCTTAAATAAAATTAATAAAGAAAAAATTTGCATATATCGTAAGGATGTCATATATTTGAGGCTTGCAGAGGCAATGAACCGAGCCGGACTGCCTGAGATGGCTTTTACAGTGCTTAAATACGGTCTCTGCGATGCGAACATTGCAGATTATGTAAGTGAAGATGAGCAGACTTATGCCCAGGACAATGGTATGGGTGAACTCCTGAATTGGAGTGCAAACTACTTTAGACCGGCCAGGATAGATTATCTGCCTCAGTCAAACAAGGTTGATTTCGATGGATCAGCTACTTACAACACAATCGGTATCCACACCCGTGGTTCCGGTGATGCAGCAGTTGATACTACCTATGTCCTGCCTGCAGCAACTGACAAGAAAGACCTTGTACGCAAGGTTGAGGAGATGATTGTTGATGAGATGGCACTTGAGACCTGCTTCGAGGGATATCGTTTTGCCGATCTGTACAGAATAGGAATGCACAGGGGCGAGGATAACGATATGTATTGTGACGATGAGTATGTGGCCGTTCACATTGCTGCCCGTGATGCTGATTCACCGGACAAGAATGCTGACGGATTTGACATGGCTCTTTATAACAAACTTATGAGGAACTCCAGCGGATACGACATCAATCCTGCTTTCTTCCTCAAGTAAAAAAGTTTTCCCATACTTCCCTTGCACGTGAGAACCGTGCAAGGGGGTGGGGAAAGACTTAGATTTTTAAATGTAAAACATAATTGATATATGATTGTTTTGAGGATGTATGCAAACAGTATTGGGTAGCGCTTCTACCTGATACATTACTGTTTTATATCCATATTGGCATGATTATCAGATGTATAGATAATAATATTTACATATTGAAAAAGTTTTTTTACCTTATTATTAACTAAAAGTTTCATTTATGAAAAAACGTGACTTATTTCTTGCAGGTGCGCTGCTGTTGGGCTTCGGCCTGAACGCGCAGGCACAGACTGCGGATGAGCAGCTGTTCTTCTTCGGTTTCGAGGACGGACTTGCTTCATTCACGGATTCTGCTAATCCGATTGACTCCATCACGGAGATCAAGTATTATGACGGAGTCATATCGAACGGAACGGGCAGCTATCCCAAGGACCTGACAATCTCTTATGTCAAGGATTCCACCATGCTGCTTCTGAATGGTATCACACCTATGGCTTCACGTGGCGATGCCTACGAGATCGTTTCCGATCCTCTGGGTGGTCACCAGGCCGAGATGGAGGCTATGGGTGCCCAGGGTGGTGAGAAGTACTTCAAGTACACCTCAGGCGGTGAGATAGGCGGTGACAACTGCCCTGACTACAATGCCGACCTCTTCGTTCGCGGTATCAAGTTCGAGCCCAACACCTCTTACCGTCTGGTATTCTACACCAAGGCCAGCACCAGCGAGGCTGCTGTAAACGCAGGTGTGTTCAGCGGTTACTACAACTCAGAGAAGCCTATCTCCATGAACGGAGCAAGCGGCGGTGAGTTCTACATGGAGAAGA